>DASXDT010000004.1 GCA_036490475.1 Candidatus Tumulicola sp. | reverse complement strand
GCGGACGATTGGCGATGCGGTTATAACGGTTCGCATCCGCATAGCTCGCTGAACGGACTAACACCCGAGGAGTTCCTCGCGACCTACGAAACTAGCCAACTTCCACAGGAATCAGTGGCCGCATGATGGGTCCTATCCCACCACCACGACGCTATACCCCGAAGGATTAACGTTCTCACTGTCAGGCAATCTCGGTGTAGCGATCGGGTCAGACGTAAAGTACTACACGCCGCCTAGCTGGACGCTTGCATCGTCCGCACCCTATGGCAGCACAGTGTATTATTTGACGACCGCGCCCGACGGATCGCAATACATTCCACTCGGAACAGCTGGAGACGTGGTAGTTGCACCGGCCGGTGCCGGAAGCCCTTACACTATTACAAGCGGACTTTCGGATCCGTTTGGTGCAGCCGCCGGGTCCTAATTTGACGACCTAATGAGGCGAGCGGGGGCTTTACGGCCCCCGTTTTTTTCGACTCCGAGCGCGCCCGCGGGAGCAGCTAAGATCCGGTAACCATCAGCGACACGTATATCTTCCCTGGCGAGTTAGACGCTGATAAGCAGGGTTGCGGACACGAGCGGACCTGAAGGGAGGGCTAGCCCCCCCTACTAGACGGAGCGATCACTCGCTGCGTCTTTTTTGTCTCGTGTGCTCCCAGCCTTATCGTCCAGACTTTCGCGAGGACGACTGCCTTGGAAGGACACCGCTAGCCACCCGACTTACCTCTATATCACGCTGAGGGCGTCGTGGAGACGACGGCGGCCGACGTGCACTCAAGGGGATGTTCAGCCCTGAAAAGTGCGGTGTCGCCGGTTCGGTTCCGGCCCTTGGCACCATCTCAGCTGCTCCTCATTATATGTGAGGGGCGGCTCGTTGCTATTTGTAGGAGCCAGCATTATGCACACCCCGCATCGCACGCGCACGGCGGCCGCGCTCTTCGTCGCCGCTACTTTCGCCGGTTGCTCCGGCGGTGCGTCGTACGCTCCGCCCAACGCCACAGCTGCATCTACGCTCGTATCGCTCGGCAGCATGGGCGCCGCGGCACCGAATCGCAGCCAACTCCGTTTCGTCGATCCTGCTGCAGTCAAAGCGCAGGTCTCCGTTGCGTCGTACGACACGACGGCGTCAGCCCCGGTTTTGGTGTTCGCCGCCGGCAATAAAAACAATAAGCCGGCCACTTGTACGATCGCAAGCACTGGAGAGGGCATCAATACCCTCGGCGTAGACAGTGCCGGCAATCTTTGGGTGCCCGAAGGGCTCGGCGCGAACGGATCGCCCGACATCGTCGAGTTCAAACCGAATTGCGGCGCGCTCGTAACGACCCTCGCCGACTCGAACGGCCAGCCGGCCGGCATTGCGTTCAGTTCAAAGGGCATCACGTACGTCAACAACATCTTGGGACCGTCGAGCACGGGCGGTAACGTGGCCGTGTACGCCAAAGGCGCGAAGAAGACGACCAAATACCTTACCAACGCAAACTTCTTCTTAGTGGCCGGCGTCGGCGTCGATTCGAAAGACGACCTGTACGTTCCATATTACGATTCCTCGTACGCCACCGGGCTGTTGCTGTTCGCCGGCGGGAAGATGCCGGGCAAACCCGTCAAGAACTTCGCACTTGTCAATCCGGGAGCGCCCACGTTCGATAAGAAAGACGATCTGATTATTACGGACGACTCCAATCAAACGCTCAACGTCTACGCGCCGCCGTACACCGGTAAACCCAAGACGTATCCGTTGAAGGGTTCGTCCCCGCAATGTTCGCTCGATAAAGCGCAAGCGACCCTCGCGTGCGGCGACAAGACGAACACCTCGGTCGACGTGTACGGCTATCCGAGCGGAAAATACATGTACAGCTTCAACAAAGGGCTTGCTGCAACCGTGATCGGCACGGTGCAGTCACCGATTTAATCGGCGGGGTTCTCCGGCGAGCTCTGCTCGCCGGAATCCGCACGCTCGTTTTCGTGACGCGCGAGCAACGTGTGCCATTCGGCGTACGGCGTTGAGCGCACGAGATGCCGATTGTAATCGGGTGATCCGTCGGTCCACCAAACGGGTCCGCGCTCGCCGAGAGCGTGTTTGGCGAGATCGACTCGGGCGCGAGCGGCCACTTCGCCGTCGCGATCGGCCGTTCGCTTCGCGACACCGACGGCGCGACGCGCCGCCATGAGGTCTCGCACGAGTTGTTCGCGCGCCGTTTCGCTTAAGTGTGGATTGGACGATCGCCACAATCTGCCGCGAATCACAAAGTAGCGACCGTCGGGCGTAATTTGCCTTTCCGGTATGTTAGTCTGCTCGATAATCCGGCGGGCGTAGCATGCGATCCAAAAAGTCGACGCTACGCTCCCATGCCGTTTCGGCATGCTCTGGATGGTGGTTGCCGATCCCGCCCGGATTATAAAAAGCGTGTCCCGCATCGTATCGATAGAATTCGTATGGAACGCCGCCGCGTTGTAGGGCGCGTTCGATTTCGTCAACGCCTTGCATGGGGAAGAAGTCATCGCGTTCGGCCCAGTGCCCCATAATCGGGATGCCGATGCGCGACGGATCGCCGGCTTCGGCCGGCGGATATCCATAAAAAACAACTGCTGCGTCGAAGTCGGTATCGTGCATCGCGGCGAGCATGGCGAGCGCGCCGCCCATGCAAAATCTCAAAACGCCGATGCGGTCAGATTCGTGGCTTCGTAGAAATGCCGCCGCACCGCGCGCGTCTTGCGTTGCGGCGTCGATGAAATCTAGTCCCTCCATCAAATGATTGGCTTCGTCTCCGGTCGCGGCGACTTTACCGCGGTACAGATCCGGAACGAGCACGCGAAAACCGCGACTGGCTAGACGATCCGCGGTCTCGACGATTTGATCGTTTAACCCCCACCACTCTTCGAAAAGCACGACGCCTGGCGCGTGGCCGCCGTGATTCGGTTCGGAACGATATCCCGGCGCCTTCGTCCCGTCGGGACGTACGAACTCGACGCGCTCGCCCATCACGCGTTCGTGGAAGGAGCTACGCCCTCTTCGCGGTCCTGGCGATCCATGTTCTCCGATTTCTCGTCTTGCAGCCAGGTGTTCGCGCTTTGCACCGCTTCGGGAAGAACGCGCGTGCGGAACCAAACCATCAGCGTTGCATCGTCGCCGTACTCGTCGAGCGCGGCTTCGAATTCGGTGATTGCAACTCCCCAGCGTTCTAGTACGCCGCGGTCCATCGGACATGGATAGATATAGTCGTGAATGGTGCCCGCTTTGGCCGCACGGGCTTTATCGGAAAGGCGGAATAGCCACATCGCGTCGCCGGCTGTTTGGCGTCCGGGCCGCGGAAAGGTTTGACCATCGCGAAAATCGGTCGGCATACGCGTCATGATACCATCCAGCGGCGGCGGGTTGCGCGTGCCCGTACGCGAACCCCGAGCCCAATGGCCAAGCGCGAACCCTCGTATACGATTCGTCACGAACCGCGCTGGCATGCAGTGCTAGCCGTAGGCGCCGCGTTGTCGCTCTACATTACGCTGCCGCCTCGCCTAACGATAGGACCCGTTTGGATCGCACCGCTGCTCGTGCTGCTGGTGCTGGTGCCGTTATTCTATCTAGCGCCGCGACGAGCAGCAGATAATCGTCGCATACGAGTTCTCGGATTGCTCTCGATCGCGATCGTCAACTTTTTCAATATCGCGTCGATCGTATTATTGATCGCCGCGTTCTTCCATCCGGTAAAGGCGAAAACGTTCGACTCGGCGTTGGTGCTGTTGCGCAACGGCGGGCAAATTTGGTTGACCAACGTCTTGGTGTTCGGATTGTGGTTTTGGGAATTGGATGGCGGCGGTCCCGCGATCCGCGAGCGGGATGCTGCGGCGCACGGCTCGCATAGGCCGGATTTTCTGTTTCCGCAGATGTCGTTCTCGGAGACGACCTGTCCCAGCGCCTACGACCCGCATTGGACGCCCGCGTTTTTTGACTATCTCTATCTGGCATTCACCAATGCGACGGCCTTCAGCCCGGCGGACGCGCTGCCGTTGTCTCGCCGAGCTAAAACGGCAATGATGATCGAGGCGGCGGTCTCGTTTGCGACGATCGCTATCGTGTTATCGCGTTCCGTCAGTCTGATTGGATAGGGAGCGCGCCGCCCATCGTCTGTTGCAGCGACATGAAGACCGTCGGCTTTATCTGGCTGTCGCCTCTGAACGGGTAATCGAAGAGGGCGATCAGCACGAAAATGGTAGCGATGACGGTCGTAAGGCCGGCCGTCATGAGCAAGTGCGCGCCGAAACTGCGCACGCGGAATAAGAAGCAGAAGCCGATCGTAATCGCTGCCAATAGAATATCGCCCACCCAAAAGAACATTGGGATGCCCTGCTGATTTGCAAAGAGCCGGGAGCGACGCGAATCGGCAATGGTCGTCGCGAGCGTCAGCGCGTGATCCTGAAGGGTCGCATCGCCGGTGGTCTTGGGCTCATACGCCGACAATACCGAAATGGTGTCCAGGATTTCTTTCCTGGCGGTCGGGCTGCTCTCTCCGCGACGCATCGCCGGCCACTCTCGCTCGACGACCTCGTTAACGTAGGAACGCATCAGGGAGCGCAACGTCATCGATGCGGGCTCGTGCAGATGGTCGGAAAGGCGAAACAGGTCGGCCACGGCACTCTCTTCTTGCACCACGGTGGCGGCGACGCCGTCGTACTCCTGCCAAACGGTCACCAGCAGAAACGAAAGGATCACGGCCAAAATCGTTCCGACCGTGGCGATGATCGGGCCTGCGACGTCGTTATGCGTCAGTTCTTCGCGGCGATTGAGTACCTGGCGGCTCACCCACAGCCCGAGCGTCGACAGCCCGATGGCCACGAATAAGACGCCGGCGAATAGTAGCCATGGCGGCACCAGGTAGACCCAGGTCACGGCGGACGGTTTTCGAGCGCTCGCGGGTGAAACCATGGGTTGTCCAAGGGTTTCATCCGTAACCGTGGTAGTGTGCGGACCAACCGACCGCGGGTATGATGTAATGGTAGCCTGTGACCTTCCCAAGGTCGACGCGTGGGTTCGATTCCCACTACCCGCTCCAGTGTCCTAATCGGACGGTGTCGTGGCGACGTAGCCAAGTGGTAAGGCAGGGCTCTGCAAAAGCCCCATCCGGCAGTTCAAATCTGCCCGTCGCCTCAACGATTTTGTAAATGCGGATTGCGGTAATCGGTGCCGGCGCGATCGGCGGTTTCGTCGCCGCCGCGCTCGCGCGATCCGGAGTGGCCGTCGGCGTCGTTGCACGCGGCGCCCACCTCGAGGCCATTCGGCGGAACGGACTGCACGTTCGAAGCGATCTCGGCTCGTTTGACGTCCGCGTCGAGGCCGCCGAAGACGTCCGCGCGTTAGGAAGCTTCGACGCGCTCGTGCTGGCCTTCAAATCGCACCAATGGGAACCGTCGCTGGTCCAAAGTCTGTCCGACCCGCGTTATTCCGGCGCGACGATCGTGACGCTGCAGAACGGCGTGCCGTTTTGGTACGTGCGTCGACCCGCGTTGCAGTCGGTGGATCCCGGTGGCGTGCTCGGGAGCGCGTTCGAAGACGAGCGCATCGTCGGGGGTGTGGTTCACGTTTCGGGGCGGGTCGAAGCTCCCGGAAGCATCGTTCAGAGTGGAGGTTTGCGCTACGTCTTGGGTGGGGTTGCGGCGACGGCGCAGCCGCGCGTCGCGGCAATCGCGAGCATCATGCGTGACGCCGGTTTGCATGCGGAAGTCGACGATGACATTCGTGCGATCGCCTGGCTAAAGCTCGTCAACAACGTGGGATTGAACTCCGTCAGTACGCTCGAAGACGCGTCGATCCGCACGATGCTCGGCAACGAGCGGCAAGTCGCCGAGGTTCGCCGTTTGATGCACGAAACGCTGGACGTCGGACGCGCGATGGGCGTCGTCGCCGACGCCGACATCGACGCGCGCATCGCGTACGCGGCCCGTCTGGACGACGTACGCACTTCGATGTTACAGGATTTTCGGTCGGACAAACCGCTCGAAATCGACCCGATGTTGGGTGCCGTCGTCGAGCTTGCCGGACGCTATGACGTCGATGTGCCGCACGTTCGCGCAGCCTATCATCAGTTGCAACGCCTGAGCGCGCCGGCATCTCGTGATTGACATCTCGAAGCTTCGCGGGGTCGGCCCCAAAACTGCGCCGCTCTTTCTGGAGCTCGGAATCGCGACCGCATCCGACCTTCTGGAATACTTCCCGTTCCGGTATGACGACTTACGATTCCCAACGCCGGCGCGCGATTTGGGAGTCGCCGGCGGTGAAGAGAATGCCGTGGGTACGATCGTGGCCCTCAAGGAGCGTCGCATACGCGATCTTGAGATCGTCGAAGCCTCGATGCGCGACGATGAGGGCTCGCCGTTTGCTGCAAAGTGGATCGGCCGCCGGCGCTTCGTATACGGCCGTTTGCACGAAGGCATGCGCCTGTACGTACGAGGGCGCGTCGAGCGTGCATTGACGCTCGCCACCGTCAACGTTTCCCATTACGCCTCGCTCGTCGAAGGAGAAGCGTACCGCGGCGAACTCGTGCCGGTGTATCGTGCTAGTAAGCGACTGGCGAGCCGCAAAATCGCCTCGGTCGTACGCGACAACTTCGCGCGGTTACTGGAATATGCGAGCGACGACGCGTTACCGCCGTCGATTGCAAAACGGCGCGGCTATCCATCGCTCGAGGAGGCATATCGCGCGGTGCATCGTCCCGCGGACCCGCAAGACGTGGCGCTCGCGCGCGAGCGCTTCGTGTTTTCGGAGTTTTTATCGTTGGCGGCCGCGGCGCAACTGCGCCGCCTGCGGCGCGAACGAGAAACCGACGCGAGCGAACTGCGTGCCGATCCCGGCTTACTCGACGAATTCGCAGCCGCGTTACCGTTTGCTTTAACCGGAGCACAGTTGCGCGTCATTTCCGAAATATGGCACGACATGTCGCGAAACGTTCCGATGAATCGCATGCTGCAAGGCGATGTCGGTAGCGGAAAGACGCTCGTCGCTGCTGCCGCGGTCGTACTCGCCGCACGAAACGGTCTCCAATCGGCATTGATGGCTCCAACGGAACTACTCGCCTCGCAACATGCAGCCAAGTTGGCCCCGCTCCTGGTTCCGCTCCGGATTGGGGTCGAAGCCGTATTTGGAGCGCAGTCGCAACGCTCGCGAACTGCGGCGCTCTCGCGCCTTGCGTCGGGCGAAGCGGCGCTCGCGATCGGAACGCACGCTCTCTTGACCGAGAGCGTGGAGTTCGATCGGTTGGGGCTGGTCGTCATCGACGAACAACATCGTTTCGGGGTCGAGCAGCGGGCGCGTTTGCGTGCCAAAGGCGGCGCCCCGCACACGCTGCACATGACGGCCACGCCGATACCGCGTACCCTGGCGCAGTCGATCTATGCCGACCTCGACGTTTCGACGATCGACGAGTTACCGCCCGGACGAACGCCGATCCAGACGTTCGCCGTTCGCAGCAGCCGAAAGGTGCGCGTCGAGGAATTCGTCGCCGAACACGTGCGGCTTGGCCGCCAAGTGTACGTGGTGACCCCGGCCATCGAAGAGGGCGAGACCGGTCTGACCGGCGCAGTGGAGGAGTTCGAGCGCTTGGGCCGCGGTCCGGCGAAAGGCGCACGGATCGGCCTGTTGCACGGGCGCATGCCGCAGCGCGAAAAAGACGAAACGATGATGCGTTTTTCACGCGGCGAAATCGACGTTCTGGTTGCGACCACCGTCATCGAGGTCGGGATCGACGTCGCCAATGCGACGGTAATGGTCGTGCTCGACGCACACCGGTACGGTCTCGCGCAGTTGCATCAGCTGCGTGGGCGCGTCGGACGAGGCGCATTGGAGTCGTACTGCATTCTGGTGTACGACGACGAAGCCGGAGAGCGCGACCGGCTCGGGATTCTGACGCGAACGACCGACGGCTTCGAAATCGCAGAGGAGGACCTGCAATTGCGCGGCCCGGGTGACTTTGCCGGCACGGCGCAGTCCGGCTCCGACGGTCTACGGTATGCCGATCTCACTCGCGACCTGGGAATCTACGGCCAGGCCAAGACCGAGGCTGAGGCGATCGTTCGCGGCGACGAAAGCCTGAGCGCACCCGACCATGCCGGGCTGCGTGCTGCGCTCGAACGGCAACCGAGTACGCGGAGCCTGTTACTCTCGTCGTAACGGCGGTGCTCGGGGAGTCGTGCCGCTGCTAGAAGAAGAGTTAGGGATGCGATTTTCACGAATTCTCGTCGCTGCGCTTGCGACGTTAACGGTATTCTGTTGTTCTTCCGTCGCTGCCCGTGCGGCCGGCGACGTGACGCGCGCCACCTTATCGAACGGCCTGCAAGTCGTGGTCGTACGCGACACGCTGGCGCCGGTCGTCACGACGATGCTCAACTACAAGGTCGGTTCCAACGAGCAGTGGATCGACGGGCTTGCCCATGCGACGGAACACATGATGTTCCGCGGGAGCAAGACGATGTCGTCGTCGTCGCTGATGGAAACGATCGGCATCACCGGCGGCAACTTCGACGCCGATACGCAGAACAACGTCACCCAATATTACTTTACGGTTCCGTCGCAGTATCTCGACATCGCATTGCGCGTCGAGCGCTCGCGAGCGACGGGCTTGATCATGGCGCCCGACCAATGGGCCCAGGAGCGCGGCGCGATCACCCAAGAGGTGACGCAAGACAACAGCGACGCGATCTACCGGCTGTTCGTGAAGATGCAAAATCGTTTGGTCGGCGGCACGCCGTACAACAAAGACGGTTTGGGTACCGTACAAGGCTTCAAGAACGACGTTAATTCAGCCCAACTCCTCAAGTTCTATCACAGCTGGTATCACCCGAATAACGCGGTGTACGTCATCGTCGGAAACGTCGACGGCGCGCAGACGATCGCCCGGGTCAAACAGCTCTTCGGCGATATTCCGTCGGCCAAGTTGCCGGCACGCGACCCGGTACATTTGCAGCCGCTTCACGGAGCGACGTATCACGAGACATCGGATCAGCCGTATACCGCGGTGCTGATCGGTTACCGCATGCCGGGTTACGACAGTCCGGATTACGCGGCATCGCAAATCCTCGGCGATGTGCTCAACAATCAACGCAGCACGTTCGGAGCGCTTCCGTTCACGGGTAAAGCGTTGGGCGTCGAGTTCGACGAGCAAACCTTTACCAAGGCCGGTATCGGTATCGCGTTTGCGGCCGTTCCCGTGACGTCCAAACCACAAGACGTCGACGCGGAAATCCGCGGCATCATCAACGCGTACCGAACCAATGGCGTCCCCGCCGACCTGGTCGAAGCCGCCAAGTTGCGCGAAGTCTCCGAGCTCGAGTTCAACGGAAATTCGATCGAGGGTCTGGCCAACGAGTGGAGCCAAGCCGTCGCGGTCCAAGGCCTCGGTTCGCCCGACGACATGATTTCGCACTTTAAGAACGTAAGCGTCGCGGACGTCAATCGCATTCTACGCACCTACTTGAATAACACGACGGCGGTAGCGGCGTACGCCGTTCCGAAGAATGCCGGCGCCGCTAGCGGCGGCGGATCGATGGCCGCCGAAAATAACTCCATTCCACCCAGCAAACACGAGCCGTTGCCGAGCTGGGCGCAATCGATCCTCGCCAACTTGCACGTCCCCTCGCAAACCATCAACCCGACCGACATGCGTCTGTCGAACGGCATCCGATTGATCGTGCAGCCCGAAACGATCACGCACACCGTGGTCGTCAGTGGACAAATTCAAAATAACACCGACGTCCAAGAACCGGCCGGCCAAGAAGGCGTTGCCGACGTGACGGCCGGGCTGCTGCCGTACGGAACGACGACCTACGATCGCGTCGGTCTCGCGACCGAACTGGACAAAATCGCCGCGACGACGACCACCGGTACGAGCTTCGGGGTCCGTGTGCTGTCGCAAGACTTCGATCGCGGCGTCCAGCTGCTGGCCGACGAAGAACTGCATCCGGCATTCGATCCGAAATCGTTCGGACTCGTCAAAGACCAGGCTGTCGGATCGTTGACCGGCGAAATGACGTCGCCCGACCATCTCACCGACGTCGCGCTGATGTCGGCACTCTATCCGCCGGGCGACCCGTCGCGACGCTTTGCAACGCCGCAAACCGTCGGCGCGCTAACGCTGGATCAAGTCAGGGCGTGGTATGGATCTGCCTACCGGCCCGATCTCACGACGATCGTCGTGATCGGGAACACGACGCCCGACGAAGCAAAATCAGTCTTCGAGAAATACTTCTCCAGTTGGACGGCACAGGGGCCGAAGCCGAACATCGAGCCGCCGCCCGCTGCCGCCAATGCGCCGAGCCAAGTCACGATCCCGGCGACCGGCCGCGTGCAATCGCAGGTACAGCTTGTCGAAACGCTTCCGCTCCTGCGGACCGATCCCGACTGGGCGCGCCTGCAACTGGCGAACACGGTACTAACGGGCGGTTTCTATTCGTCGATGCTCTATCACGATCTGCGTGAAGTGCACGGGTACGTCTACAACGTCGGCAGCTCGGTCAGCGCCGGCAAAGTGCGCGGCACGTTTACCGTTCGCTACGGATGCGATCCGCAGAATATCGTCCCCGCCGAAGGGCAAGTCGTTGCGATCTTGAGCCAACTGCAAAAGACCGCGATCCAGCCCGATCGTCTCCTGCGCAGCAAAGCGTTGTTGATGGGCGACTTCCCGATTCGCCAGTCGAGCTACAACGGCGTAGCGCGCGAACTGTTGAACTACTCGTCTCTCGACTTGCCGCTCGATCAGAACGTGCTCGACGCGCAAGCCGAACTCGACGCGACGCCCGACGCGGTTGCCGCTGCTTTGGCGAAGTTCATTCGCCCGAACGGTTTCGTCCGGGTCGTCACCGGGCCGGGGCCGCGCTAGCGTCGCGAACGCGCGATGAACGATAAGCAGGTGGCCGGCGTTGGTTTCGACGTCGACCACACGCTCGTAATTGACAATAAGCTCGAGCGGATTGCGATGCTGCGCATGCTGCAGACGATCGAAGACGATGGCGGCGCGCCCTGCCGCAACCTCTTGGAAGAGTCGCGTCGTATCGACGAATTACTGGCGTGTCAACGCGCGGGCGACTTTTCGATCGATGAAGCCGTCGATCGTTTCGTTTCGGAACGCGGTATCGCACCCGACGCGCGATACGTCGAGCGCTTCAAAACGATCGCACTCGACATGGTCGAGCAGGTCGTGGTGCCGCTACCCGGCGCACGCGACGCATTGCGGGAGTTGCAGCGTTGTGGAATGCGCGTTGCGGTGTTGAGTAATGGATGGAATCCACTGCAAATTGCTAAAGCGCGGCGGGCCGGCTTCGACGGCCCGGTGATCGCTAGCGCCGATATCGGCGTGCAGAAACCCGATCCGCGCGCCTTCGATGCACTGGTCGAAACGCTCGGGACGCTCCCCGGTCAAACGTGTTACGTGGGGGATGGTCCATCGATCGACGTCGCCGGCGCCGCCAAAGCCGGATTACAAACGGTATGGATCGACGCCGACGAACTTCCCTACCCTGCCGGTGTCGCGCCGCCAGATTATCGCGTCGAGTGTCTGAGCGATCTGCCCGCGTTGCTGAACGGAGCGAATCTTGCGATGGAGTAGCGTCCTAGCCGTTTGCACTGCATCGTTCGTTCTCGCAGGCGCAGCGCCGGCTTCCGGCCCCGCGCCGGACGCGTACCGATCCAGCTTGATCGACCTCGAACGGCGATATACGATGTGGTCGTTGCACGAGAATCCTACGTCGGCAACCGACGCGGGCGTGCACGACGTCGACAACAAGCTGGCCGATTTTAGCGCCCGGACGCAATCGGCGCAGATGGAGCGTCTACGCGGCTTTCGAAACGAATTGGCGGCACAGACGCCGCCGGCGGGCGCGTCGCGCCATGACATCGTCGACTATTTGTTGGTACGGTCGGATCTCGAAGGCGATTACTGGAATCGCACGGTGTTGCATCCGCTCGAACGCAATCCGACGGTCTACGAAGGCGAATGTTCGAACGGAATCTTCTCGATTATCAAACGCCCGTACGCCTCCGACACGCAACGCGTGGCCGATGCCATCGGGCGTCTGCGCGCCTGTCCCGAGGTGCTAAAGCAGGGCGAACAAAATCTCACCGACACCGTTGCGGAGTTCGCGCAGATTGCCTCGGATGACGTTCGCGACGGCGACTCGCTGTACACCGCCTCGCTGGACGAGCTGGCTCGCGACATACCGGTCGCGCAACGGCAGCAACTGCGTCAAGCCTCGGCGGCCGCCGTAGCTGCGCTGCATGGGTACCGAGCTTGGCTCGACGGGCATATGGCCTCGTTTCACACGGGCGGGTTCGCTCCCGGACGCGATCAGTATAACTGGTATTTAAAGCGTGTCCTGTTGCTGCCGTACGATGCCGATCAGATCGCCGCGATCGGCACCCAAGAATTAGCGCGCGACCGTGCGTTGGAAGCGTGGGAAGAAAACCGCGACCGTTCGCTACCGCAACCGCCCCAGCCGAAATTTGCAAACAAAGCCGCGTTCTTACGGCACTACCAATCCTCGCTGCAGACTCTGAAATCGTTTCTGAAGGCGCACCAGGTTGTCGACATCCCGTCGTACGTCGGACCGTTCCACATCGTCCAAGTCCCGAAAGCGCTAGCCGCTACCTATCCCGGCGGATTCATGAATCCACCGGCGATGCTCGGAACCGATCCGGAAGGCTTTTACTTCGTTCCGGACTTCTCGCCGTCGAATCAGAGCTTCTTCGTTGCGTATGCCCGCCAGTCGGTGTTGCCGATTCTCGGTCACGAAGGCATCCCGGGACACTTTCTACAGTTCAGCTATGCCTATCACAATCCCGACTTCATCCGGCACGTGCACGACGACGGCGTTTTTGCCGAAGGTTGGGCGTTCTACGGTGAAGAGATGTTGATGCGGCTCGGTCTGTACGACGCCGATCCGGCCGCCCGCAAGCAAGTCATCCATCTGATGCGGCATCGTGCCACGCGCGTCGGTGTCGACGTCGGCCTCGCGACTGGCGCGATGTCGCTGCCGCAAGCGATCGCGTATTTCAAAAAGAACGCGGGCATCGACTCCGACACCGCCAGTGGTGAAGCGACCCGCTTTGCGATGGACCCGAGTCAGGCGATCGATTATCTCGTGGGGAAGACTCAGATCGAGACGCTGCTGGGCCTCTATCGAGACGCGAACGGTACGTCGCAGCCACTCTCCGCATTTCACGACCGGTTGTTGTCGTACGGTACGGTCCCATATTCGGTAATACGCTCGGAGTGGTTCGACGACGATACGTGGCTGCAACCAGCGCTCGACCCTATCGCGCCCGAGGAGTTCAAATGACGCCACGCATCACGAGCGGTTCGCTCGGCAGCCGTAAACTTAAATCGCCGAAGGGCATGCAGGTGCGTCCGACGCCGGGACGCGTCAAGGAGTCGCTGTTTTCCATCTTGGCGGAACGGGTCAACGGCGCGCGCGTCTTGGACCTCTTCGCCGGTACGGGCGCGATCGGTTTCGAAGCCGCATCGCGCGGTGCTTTACGCGTCGTGTCGGTCGAAGCACATCGCGAAACTGCGACCGCAATTGCCGAAGCGGCCAAGGAGCTGGGCGTTGAGGGTACGGTCGAAGTTGTCGCAGCGCCTGCGGAACGCGCGCTGTATCGCGTGACGGGGCCGTTCGACCTGGTCTATCTCGATCCACCGTACGCCGAAGACGTTCCGCTCAACGTGTTCCGCCTGTTGCACGAACGCGAACTATTGTCGCCGGACGCGCGCGTCATCTACGAACACGCCGCGAAGCGCATTCTGCCCGACATTCCGGGTTTCCGATTCGTCCGTCAGGAAGTATACGGCGACGTGGCACTCGCGTTTTTGGCTCCCGCCACATGATCCGCGCGATTTACCCCGGCTCGTTCGATCCGCCGACGTTCGGACATCTCGATATTGCGGAACGTGCGGCAAAATGCTTCGACGAGCTGATCGTCGCCATCGTGGTCAACCCGCAGAAACGTAGCCCGATGTTTTCGCTCGAAGAACGCGTCGACATGTTGAGAGCGTCGCTGCGCGGAACGGCCAACATTCGCGTCGAGCATTTTCGCGGTTTGCTGGCCGACTATCTCAAGGCGGCTCGTGCCGACGTGATCGTCAAAGGCCTGCGCGTCGTATCGGATTTTGAGAGCGAGATGTCGACGGCGATGATGAACCGCTCGCTATCCGACGTCGATACGCTCTTCTTGATGTCGGACCAGCGCTACTCGTTCGTTAGTTCTAGCCTTGTCAAGGAGGTTTTCTTTCTTGGCGGCGACGTAACTTCACTCGTCCCAGAGCCGGCTCTGCGCCTGATGACGACCAAGCGGTCCGGCTCCAGCGACTCTCGCACGTAACGGAGGATCTACATGTCGGTGCACCGTGTGTTGGACAAACTTGAAGGCTACGTCCACGAAGGCACGTGGTTGCCGGCCGGCTATCGCGTGCTGTCCGAGGAGCGCTTGCTCGAGCTGATCGAGAAGGTGCGCGCCTCGCTGCCCGAGGAGGTCGGTCGCGCCAAGATCATCGCAAAGGATCAGGATCGCGTCATGCGCGAGGCGCAAGAGAAAGCACAAGCGATCGTCGAGCAAGCTTCGTCTAAACACGACGAGCTGGTCGACCAGCACGAAATCGTGCGGCGCGCTCGCACGACCGCCGAGGTCGTGCTCCGTGAGGCGCAGGAGCGCTCCGACCGGATCCGCCGTGGAGCCGATGAATACGCCGCTGGAGTCTTGAGCGAGATGGAAGGCCGTCTCTCGGGTGCGATCGGAGCCGTTCGGAAAGGCCGCGAAGCACTCACGCGCACGACTGCCGCCGAAGCTGCTGCGTCAGCGCCGCTGGCCGACGCTGCCGCCGAAAGCAAACGCGTCGCGTTCGATTCCCAGACGGCCGGAGAAACGGCAGCACTGGAGTCCGTCAAGGTATGAACCGCGCACCGGCGTTCGTACTTGGCTGCGCGGCGATTGTCGCGATGGCCGGGGCCGGCGCCGGACGAGCGATTGCCGGCGACAGCGGTGGGATCGCGGGATATGTGGTGAATTCTTCAACCGGCCGTCCCGTGGCCGGCGAACCGCTGCTCTATTACCGTTGGCCGTACGTCGAGAACGCCACCGAAGTTCGCGAACTTCGCACCGACGCACGCGGTTTTTTTAGTGACATCACGCTCTCGCCCGGCCGGTACGTGCTGGTAGCCTCAGAGCGAGGCTTGATTTCAGGCTGTACGATCGACGACGTTTTTGGAGGCGAGGTTTCGCGCGTGCGAGTGACGCTCGAACGCAACGGCAAGAACTGTGCCGGACCGCGCATCAACCCAGCGTTGATCGATTCGGCCGCGACGTCGGACGTCTACCGGATCTAAACCGGCGGCGCCTGAACGTTGTGCGCGAAGGCCTCGAGCCGAGCGCGATCGATCGATTTGACGCGACCGCGATCGAGTTCGACCGCGCCGGAGTTCTTGAGGCGTAAGAGCGCACGGGCGGCCATGTCGCGAACGGTCCCGGCCGCGGCGGCAATCTGCGCTTGCGAGAGATGCTCGACGCCAGGCAGGCCGCGCGTCATCCCAACGGACGCTCGCGCGTAACCTAAGAGAAACTTCGCGACGCGTTGCAAGACGTGTGCGAATGCGAGATCGGCGATCGTGTCGATCGAACGGCGCCGCGCCTGCGATGACGCGATCAGAAAGCCGAGCGCTAGTTCGGCATCGTTCCTGGCAGCATGAATGACCGCTTCGCTCGGCAGCGTCACGATGGTCGCATCGGTGAGCGCCTCCGCGCGCGTGGTCGCACCACCACCGTCGAACGTTCCGCTCTCGTTCAGCGTGTCGTGCGTCAGCCGCTCGCCGATGGTATGCGTCTTACCGTCCGGGGACAGCAACGTGTAAATGACCTTGCCGGTTTTAACGATGCCCAGATACGGCCACATCTCGCCTTCGTCGAAGATCGTGTCGCCCGACTTGTAGCTGCGGTCGCTCATTTGACCGGCGAGCTCTTTGATGGTGGCGGCCTTGGCAGCGGTAAACTGCGAGACGTGCGCGAGCAGCGTTTCGCCGTCGGCATTCTCGTCGATCCGCTCCAGGCGAACCGTCCAGCGGTTGCTTCCTAGGTTTCGCGCGTCCCACGAAAACTTTCCGGCGCGTAACTGCGTCATTTCATTGCGCATCGCGCGGGGGTCGGTTTCCTCGTTGATTTCAAGCGCCGTTCCGATTTGGAGCTTGTCGAAGGCTTCGAGAATCTGGTCGGTCTTTGACGCGGTCGAAAGGGACCGGGCGTCCAACGTGACGGCGGCTGGGCGGCTAATCGGCATACGCCGCGTTTAGGGATGGCCCGCCGATGCGCCTGCCGAAGGCGCGCGCCATGACTACCCCTATGCAAGACAACGATATCGTTATTATTGCCGGTGCGCGTACGCCGTTCGGCAACTTCGGAGGCGCGCTCGCCGAGCTGACCGCTACCGACCTGGCCGTCGCCGCCGCGCGAGCGGCGATCGAGCGCAGCGGGGTTCCGCCTGAAAGCATCGACGACGTCGTATTCGGCAACGTCATTCAGACGAGTTCCGACGCAATTTATCTGGCTCGCCATGCCGGTTTGCGAGCCGGCATTCCGGTCGGCGTTCCCGCCCTAACGCTGAATCGGCTGTGCGGCTCGGGTTTGCAAGCCATCGTATCGGCTGCCCAGTCCCTCGCGCTCGGTTCGTCGACGTATGCCTTGGCCGGCGGCGCCGAAAATATGAGCCAGGCGCCCCACGTAGTACGGGGTACCCGCAAAGGCTTTGCCCTCGGACGGGACGTCGCGTTCGAAGACTCGCTCTGGACCGCTCTCACCGATTCGTATGGCAACATTCCAATGGCGATTACGGCCGAAAACCTTGCCAAGCAGTATGGAATTACGCGGGAAGAATCCGATGAGTTTGCGTTGACCAGCCAAGGACGGGCTCTGGAAGCCCAAAGCGATGGCTACTTTGCCGAGGAAATCGTCCCGGTCGAAGTTCCGGGTTCGCGGGGGACCGTGACCGTCGTGGATCGCGATGAAGGGCCGCGCTCGGGCTTGACGATGGAGAAGTTGGGCAAACTGCCGGCACGCTTCGTGCGCGACGGCGTCGTGACGCCCGGGAACGCCAGCGGCATCACCGACGGAGCCGCGGCCGTCGTTCTAACGACCGCTCGACAGGCGCGTAAGGACGGTATCGAGTGGATGGGCCGGCTGGCGGGCGCAGGCGTGGTCGGAGTCGATCCGTCGATCATGGGCATCGGTCCCGCCTTCTCGATTCCGCGGGCACTGCAGCGTGCGGACGTGGCACTGAACGACGTGGCGGTGATCGAAATCAACGAAGCGTTCGCGCCGCAAGTGTTGGCGTGTCTTCGCGAGATGGGCATTCCCGGCGACGCGCGCTTGAATCCCCACGGTGGCGCGATCTCGCTGGGACATCCGTTGGGAGCGTCCGGTGCGCGTATCGCGCTAACGACGCTGCACGAACTGCGCCGCCGCGGCGGCGGTTACGGTGTTGCGTCGGCATGTATCGGCGGCGGACAAGGCATAGCAGCGGTCTTCGAGGTGGCGTGAAGCGCGCGTGGGACGTCCTCGCCGTATTGGCGATCGGATTCGTCCTGTGGAAGCTCTTCATCGTTCCACGATCGTTTAGCGCGCCGGGTTCCGAGCCGGCGCCGCACGCCGTCTTCAGCCGGCTCGACGGCGGCACGTTCCACATAACATCGCAGCGCGGACACGTAGTCTTTCTCGACTTTTTTGCAACGTGGTGCGGACCGTGCCGCGTCGAGTTGCCGCTGGTGCGGGCCTGGGCAAAAGCCAACCCAGCGGTCACCGTTGTCCCGGTCGATGTCGGCGAGCCGCGCGGCGTCGCGCTGGACTTCGCGCAGCGCAACGGGCTATCGAATGTTGCGCTCGACCCACACGCCGACGCTCGCGGTATCTTTGCGGTTCAAGGTTTTCCGACGGTGGTCGTGGTGGATCCCGTGGGTGATATTCGCGCGAGGTGGGAGGGACTGAATCCGGCGATCGGTCTCGCGATGACCAACGCCGTCAAACAGTTAGGGCCGCGTTAGCGCCCCTTCCACTGCGGTTTGCGCTTTGCGAGAAACGCACCGGTGCCTTCGGCGATGTCTTCGGTATTAACGAGCAATCCGAACTCCAGCGCTTCCAACTCTAACGCATCGTCGATGGAAAGATGCGCGCCGGCGTTGATGGCTCGTTTACACGCCGCGATCGCCAGGGGCGCCTTCGATGCGATTGCAGTAGCTACGCGCCGCGCTTCACCGGCCAGCGCGTCCGGCTCGACGACCCGCTGTACCAGTCCGATGCGCAGCGCTTCGGCTGCATCGATCGTTTCGCCGGTGAGGCAGAGGTACATCGCCATGCCCTTACCGATGAGACGCGTGGTGCGTTGCGATCCGCCGTAGCCGGGAATCAGCCCGAGATTCACTTCGGGCTGGCCGAACTTTGCGTTTGACGATGCGAGCATGATGTCGCACGCCATCGCCAACTCACATCCGCCGCCGAGCGCGTAACCGTTGACGGCTGCGATGACCGGAGTACGCATTCGCTCGATGGCGCGCGTGAGCGCTTGACCTTTGCGCGCCTGACCGGTGCCTTCACCGGCATTTGCCAATGCGTTGAGCTCGCCGATATCTGCGCCCGCCGCAAACGCTTTCCCGTCCCCGCCTGTGAGCACGATCGCGCGGATACTGTCGTCGCGGTCGAGACGATCGAGCGCGTGCGCCAACTCCTCGAGCAGTTGCGAACGCAGCGCGTTGAGCACTTCGGGACGGTTTAACGTAACGATTGCGATCGGCCCCTCGATTGCAACGGTAATGTCGGCGTACGTTCGCTCAGGCATAATCGTAGAACCCCGAACCGCTCTTTCGACCCAGGCGTCCGGCGAGCACCATGCGCTTGAGCAACGGCGGCGCGGCCATCATCGGATCCTTGAACTCGTCGAACATTATTTCGGCGATGTAGTACGTGGTATCCAATCCTACGAAGTCGAGCAGTTCGAGCGGACCCATCGGATAACCGCAGCCGAGCTTCATGCCTTTGTCGATGTCTTCTTTCGACGCTAGACCGTCTTCGAGCAGGCGGATGGCATACAGCAGATACGGCACGAGCAGACGATTGACGACGAACCCGGGCGTGTCTTGTGCGAGAATCGGCTCTTTCTTGAGACGATGCGAGAAATCGAACAGTGCGTCGATCGTTTCTTGCGACGTTGCGATCGTCTTGACGACTTCTACGAGTTTCATCAACGGCACTGGATTGAAGAAGTGCAGGCCCGCGACGCGATCGGGGCGTTTGGTTTTCGCTGCCAACTCGACGACGCACAAGCTCGACGTGTTGGTGCAGATGATCGCATGGGGTGCGAGCAGGTCGTCCAACTGCCGGAAGAGCGTCGTTTTGATGTCGACGTTTTCGACGATTGCTTCGATGACGAGGTCGCACGATTTCAGATCGGCGACGTCACCGGTCGCGGTAATACGAGCCGCGACCGCGTCGCGATCCTCTCGAGAAAGCGTACCCTTGTCAACAAAACGGTCGAGCGACTTGGCGATGGCTGCCGAGCCGCGTTCGAGGGCTTTCGGCGAAACCTCCAGCAGGACGACGTCGAAGCCGGCGGTCGCACATGTTTGCGCGATGCCGTTACCCATCAGACCGGCGCCGCAGACGCCGACGGTTCGGATTTCGGACACGAAAAGTTCCCTTCGAGGCAAGCGGCAAAGGCGCCGCAGTTTATGGTTTGATAAAGGCGCAGGTTCATTCGTTGCGTTGCGGGGAAGTCACCTTTGTCCTATACTGAGGACCAGCTTTTCTGGGATCGGAGAATCGGTGCGAATTGCCTATCACGAGGCGCTAGAAGGAACCCGGCTCGACGTCGTGCGCTTAGGCGCGCTGGTCGGGGACGCGATTCGTTTGGCGGTCGATGCGCTCAATAGCCGCGACGCGGCCGCCGGAGCGCGCGTCGTCGCGGGCGATGATATTATCGACGAGCTGCGCCGCCGCATCGAAGCCCATTGCATCGAATTGATCTGGCGCCAGCAGCCGGTCGCCGGCGAGTTGCGCGAGATCGCGGCGATGCTCGAGATCGCGACGGATCTCGAGCGCGTGGGCGACTACGGCGTCGATATCGCAAAAAACGCGATCAAACTTTCCGACCAGGCCATGCGTCCGCAACGAGTCGAGATCGACCGTATCGCCGGCGTCGCGCACGCGATGTTGGTCGACGCGATGCGCGCGTACACCGAGCGTAATGCGAAACTCGCCAGCGACGTCATCGATCGCGACGATCAAGTCGATAAGTTATATAAACGCAGTATCAAGTTGCTGCAGGAAGAAATGCGGGCCGATCCCGACATCATTCGCCCGGGAACGCGCTATCTGTTCGTTCTAGCCGAACTCGAACGAGTCGGCGATCGAGCCGGCAACATCGCCTGGCACACGAAGGACATGATCGGGGCCGAGTGAACCCGCCGCTCCCGCGTAGCGAATTCGCCGTTACGGAACGGCTCGTATACCTGAATCATGCAGCCGTCGGCGTACTACCCGCGTCGACCGTTGCCGCTATCGACGCGTTGACGCGGGCGCACGCAACGAAGGGCGTGCTGGGGACATATCCATACGACGAAGACACTGCCCGCTATCGCGAGGTCGTCGCGGCGTTCGTTGGAGCGCGCGCCTCCGAAATTGCGTTCGTTGCGAGTACGAGCGCTGGAGCGGCGGTTTTGGCGCAATCGCTCGGCCTGGGCGACGGCGACGAAATTCTGTTGACGGACGACGAGTTTCCGTCCAACGTTATACCGTGGCTGGCGTTGCGCGATCGCGGCGTGTCGGTTCGGCTTCTGCCCGGCGGAACCGAGCCGTTGACGCCCGACCGGTTGCGTCGTGAGATCGGCTCGAACACCAAGCTCGTGGCGGTATCCTGGGTCTCGTACGCGGACGGTTACCGGCGCGACATCGCATCGTTAGCCGAGGTCGCGCACGCCGCCGGCGCGCTCTTGTGCGTCGACGCGATTCAGGGACTCGGCGCGCTGTCGATCGACGTTGAAGCCACCGGCGTCGACGCGTTGTTTTCGGGAGCCGGAAAGTGGCTACTCGGTTTGCACGGCGCCGGCCTCTTGTACGTTCGCTCCGAACTACTGGCGCGAATGCGTCCGGGCGTTCCGGGTTGGCGATCGCAAAGCGATATATGGGATTTTCACAACTACGACCAGGCATTTGCATCGGACGCCCGCCGGCTCGAGACCGGGACGCCGAATTTAGCCGGTAATCTTGCGCTCGCCACGTCTGTGGGACTGCTCGCGGGTTGCGATTCCGGGTCGATCGAGCGGTGGGTGGTAGATCTGACCGATCGTTTGTGTGATGGTCTGCTTCGTTTGGGCGCGCGTCTGGCGACGCGGCGCGAGCCGGCGGTCAAATCGGGCATCGTCACGTTCGACGTTCCCGGCTTCGATAGTATGGCGCTCGGCAGAACGCTGGCTCGCGAGGGAATCGTTACCACGTACCGCGACACTGGAATTCGAATGTCGCCGCACGGCTACAACGTCCCCGATGACATCGACGCCGCGCTCGGCGCGATCGGGGCGGTAACTGCGGCCTTGAAAGTTCGCTAAGACTCCGCCGCGCGTTCTACCAGCGCGCTCGATGTCATAACGGCGTCGGTCATGCCGTGAATCAAACGTTTGTCCGCCGGCGCGACGGTCGCAAGAATTCCGCCCAGCTCGACGGTCTGTTCGCCGGTCACGAAGTAGTACGGGCATAGGCGCGCACGCGCATCGAACGTTTTTATAACGTTGTTTTCGCGGTCGAAAAACTGTTGGCGCAGGCGTTTACTCTTGTGGAAACGTTGCAAGATGTACGGGGTTTCGTCGTACGACGCCAGCGCCAAGTCGATCGTAGCGGCCCAATCGTCCTTGGTGAGGTCGTTCGCAATTTTGACGCCGCGCGAGCCCCAGGCCAACGGCGAGAAACCCGACGGCTTTACCACGTAGTCACGATCGCTTTTTCCTAAATCGGCTAAGCGGCGGAAATCCGATACCGGCACGCCGCCCGCATTCAATCCGGCGATGACGCCTTGCGGCGGAAGAGGCCGCGGATCCATTACCCACGTTTGCGGAATCACTTCGAGCAGCCGCTCGAAGCGTTCTTTTCCGAGTTCGTTGCGCCACAGCGCCGCGAGCGCGTGATGGTGGAACAGTGCGAATGAAAGTTTTTCTTCCATGTACGCTTTTGGCGGCGGCGTCATTTTCACGCGGTTGTGGCGTGCGGCGTACAACATGAGATCTTGCTTGGGGACGTTGAGCAAATCGAACATTTCAAAATTGCGGTACAGCGCATCCAAGCGTTCTTCGCGGCCGTCTTCCAGCCGCACGAACAATCCGTCCTCGGTGAAGAAGATCTCCGACGGCGTCCGCACCCAAGCATCCGCCAAGTCGAGTCGTCGCAGCGCGTCGGCTAACCAGGTCATCTCGGCTCGGTAGTCGCCCGACTCGTCGGATACGACGATGCCGATGGTCGGCCGTTCCACCCCGGTGGTAGCACGCATCATGGCCGCAAACCCTCGCGGTATGCCGTCGTTACCGCCGATGCTCTCGACCCCGAGACGACAATACGCCTCGGTCATGGCGCCGAGAAATCCCATACCGCCCGGAACGCTGTCCAGCTCGGTGGCCATGAAATTTCCATCGCCGGTTACCATTAAGTCGGGGCGTATAACGCCCGGGATCTCTTGTTTGAAGCGATTTTGCCGGGAGATTCTGACCACGCGCTCGGGTTTTCCCCGGTCGAGATATTCCGCTACGAAGGCCGGGGCGGTGCCGCGAACGCTGCGGACGTAGATGGCGTTGAGCGCCCGGTAGAAGGCCAGCAGGTCTTCACCCAACCGGAGGATGTTGTCGAGCTGTACGCGCGAGAGCCCGAAGGGCTCCGGACTGACGCGCCAGGGAATCCGATCGGCCTCGTTGGTTACTCGGAATAGGCCGGGAGGGATCGTGTCGTAGAGGTACGAGGCGCGCTCTTCAGGGGTCAGGCCGGGTTTTATCGCGATACAGGGCATGAAGAAATAGAAACTCCTAGCGACAGTGGTCGGGAATCTTGGAACTGCAGAGGGCTATGTAGAGTCGCCGCATGGCTTCGATTTTAAAAATACCCGTCGGGCCGGAAGGTTGCACTTCCAGCCGGTGCTATTTGATCGTGATGCCTCCGGGCGTCAACAATGCGCCCTCGATGCGAACCGCGCCGGCGGCGAACGCAAGCGTCAGGTGCAAAACGCCCGACAGTGCTAGGGGGCGTAAATCCAAGCGGTCCATGACGTGAGCCGTAGACTCCCCGGCCACGAACCGGAGCGTCGCACTGCGGGTGAACGATGCGCCGGGAGTGCGGAACGTCTCGCTGACCGGCACCGCCAACTCGTCGGTTTCGGCCGAATACGGCCGTCCCACGACGCAGTAGGTGGCCGTGATGGTCGTGCCTTCAACGCGCAGCGGTTCTTGCGTACAGTTCGCTGGTGCCGCGGGGACGGCGGTTGCGAGCGCCAGCACTATCGCTTCGATCACCCCGGCTTTATTCGGTGCCGCAAAGGTCGCACCCGTCGAAAACCAACCGGATGCGGTAGGAGCGGGTTATAGTGGGTGTATGTATTCGATCGACCTGATCGCGCTCGACCTCGATGGAACGCTGGTCGATTACGACGGTAACGTTTCGCCTGGGAATCGGCGGGCCGTTCGAGATGCCTTGAACGCCGGGATTCGCGTCGCGCTTGTCACCGGCCGCGGGGCCGATTTACCGGCGCGGCTGGTGCGCGAACTCCGGCTAAACGTTCCGTCGATCTGCGCGCACGGGGCCCTAACCAAAGACTTTTTATCGGGCCGTACGATCGGTCACATCCCCGTGCCGCTACAGCACGCCGTCACGTTGCTCGAATATGCGGAGCGCCGCGGCTTGGATGCGGCCGTGTATTCGGAAGAGCGCTTCTTGCGAGCGCACGGTGCGCCGCTGCACATGGAAGATATGCGGCTTCCGCATTGGCACGCCGTCGCTTCTCTGCGCGAAGCCGTCAGCACGCCGCCGACGTTCTTGCGCTTCTTCGGGAGCGAGGCGGTCGCAGAGATCCGCTCGACGTTCGCACACCTGCCGTTGCATTTCAAACACGAAGTGTTCGGCGATCTCGAAGAGTGCGCCGTCACGAGCGTCGACGCAACCAAGGAAATCGCGCTCGCACGATTGTGCGCCGACCTGCACGTTGCACCCGAACGCGTTCTCGCAATCGGCGATTCGCGCAACGACCTGCCGATGTTGCGTTGGGCCGGCATCGGCGTCGCGATGGGGAACGCGTTGCCGGAGATCCGGCGCGAAGTCGGCCGTGTCACCGGCGATTGTAGCGACGACGGAGCGGCCCAGGCCATCCGCCGGTACGCCTTGCACGACGTTCCAAACGCATTGAGCGCATGACCGTTCGCGTCGTGGGGTTTGCGCGAGCGCGCGAATTGCTCGGGGACCGCGGCCAGGTATCCGTGGCCGACGGCGCTTCCATCGCCGATGCGTGGGCGCAGCTCGTTACCGCAATTCCCGAACTCTCCGAATTGAGCGCGTCGGTGCGCTTTGCAGTGGATGGCGCGTTGACCCGCCCTGAGTACGGTTTATGTGATGGACAAGAACTCGCGATCTTACCGCCGGTAGGCGGCGGATGAGCATGAGCATCGATAGCGCCGCAATCGAGCCGCGCGCCGTTGAGGACCGGGTCCGAGCGCCGGGCTTTGGCGGCGTCGTGACGTTCGTGGGCATCGTTCGCGACACCGAAGATGGCCGTGCGGTTGCTGCGTTGGAGTACGAAGCGTACGAATCGCTGGCGCTCTCTGAGTTCGATTCCATCGCCATCGAAGTTACGGCCCGGTTCGGTAACGTGCGTTTGGCGATTGCGCACCGTGTCGGACGCGTAGCAGCGGGCGAAATTGCGGTCACCGTTTGCGCCGCATCCGTGCATAGAAAGGCCGCTTTTGCGGCGTGCGAATTCGCCATCGATGCGGTCAAAGCGCGAGCGGCTATTTGGAAGCGCGAGATGTACGCCGACGGCCGTGCGCTCTGGAAGGCCAACGGCTAACATGCCCGACGTCGAACTGCTGCGCGTTCCGGCTCCCGAAAATGGCGTTACGGTGTTGCGGTACGAGCCGCGTCGGGCGCGCGGTGTGTCGATCGTTGCCGGACACGGCTATTCTTCGAGCAAGCACAATCTAGATTTTCTGTGTGCGTTTCTCGCCAGCCACGGCTTCGGCGTCTTCAGTTTGGATTTTCCCGGCCACAAGCTCGGCGCCAGCGGTGGTGTGTTGCGCGGAATCGACGACTGCACTGCGGCGATGTCGGCGGTCGTTCGATTCGCCCGCGATCGTGGCGAAACGACCACGTATGCGATGGGCCACAGCATGGGCGGAATGACCGCGCTGTTTACGACGGCGCTCGATTCAGAGATAACCGGATGCGTCGCAATCGCGACCGGTTTCGGCCGTCCGACGTCATTAAACGCGTTGCGCCAAGCCGGCGCGACCGACTTTCGCTCGAGCTACGTCGACGGCGTGACGCTGCAAGAGCTGGTCGCCGGCATCGATCGCACCTACGAACGGCTTCTGCCCAAGCTCGCCGGCCGTCCCGTGCTCTATGTATCGGCCGATCGCGATGCGATGGTCAGCCCGTCGAGCGTACGCGAACTCTTCGAACGAGCCCCCGAGCCGAAAACATTCGTAACCATCGATAGCGACCATACCTACGCGGGAGAGCGCTCGCGGGCCGCAGTGTTGCAGTGGTTGGATCGACTGCATCCCCGGCCGTGACGATCGACGCAGGGGCGGTTCGCCGATATAGCCGGCAACTGTTGGTTCCGGAAATCGGTGTCGCGGGTCAAGAGCGGTTGATGGCGTCGTCGGTGTTGACGGTCGGTGCCGGCGGATTAGGATCGCCGGCATTGCAAGTATTGGCGGCTGCCGGAGTCGGACGCATCACCGTGATCGATCCCGACACCGTCGACGAAACCAATCTCCATCGTCAAACGATTTACACGACTGCCGACGTGGGTCGCCCGAAAGCATCGACCGCGGCAAAACGTCTCCGCGAGCTTAACCCCCGAGTCGACGTGTATGCGATCGACGAAGCGTTCGGCGAACGTAACGGACGACGTTTGGTTCGCGACCACGACGTGGTGCTGGATTGCACCGATCGCTTCACGGCGCGGTACGCAGTCAACGATGCGTGCGTGCTCGAGGGCCGTCCCGACGTATCGGCATCGATCTTTCGTTTCGAGGGAACCTTGTCGGTGTTTGCGGCTGGCGGCCCGTGTTACCGATGCCTCTATCCGCAACCGCCCGCCGGAGCCGCTGGTGGATGTGCGGAAGCCGGTGTCGTCGGTTCGGTTGCAGCCATCCTGGGCGCGTGGCAGGCGAACGAAGCGTTGAAAATCCTCGCGCGCGCGGGAGCGCCGTTGTACGGCCGAATGCTCCTCTTCGATGGCGCCGCGGCCGGCGTGCGAGAGATCCGTTTCGAGCGCGACCCGCAATGCGCCGTGTGCGGAGACCATCCGGAGATTCACGAATTACGCATCGCCGACGGCGGCGCACCCGAAGTCGTCGAGGTCGAAGTACGCGAGCTGGACGAAGCGTTACGTTCGGCGTCGTTACTCGATATTCGCGAGCCGCACGAGGCCGTTTTGGGAAGCATCGACGGTGCGATTGCGATTCCGTTTTCGCAGCTCGAGTCGAGATTGAACGAGCTCGACATGCGTCGCGCGTACGTCGTCGCGTGTCGCATCGGGGTGAAATCGCGATGGGCCGCCGAGCGATTACAAGCCGCAGGCGTGCAACGGGTCGCGCATCTGCGCGGCGGGTTGCTGGCGTACGCGGCGGCGCGGCACGAATCGGAGCGTATCGTATGACGGACAAGCCGTTTGGAACATCGGGCGTTCGCGTGGCGACGATCGGGCAGGGCACGTGGGATGTTCCCGAACGGGGCGCGGCGTCGAAGGAAGCGACGCGCGCGATTCGTCGCGGCATCGATCTCGGAATGACGCACATCGACACCGCAGAAATGTACGGTTCCGGTCGCGTCGAGGAATTTCTCGGCACGGCGCTGGAGGGCGTGGAACGTGCGCGTTTGTTCGTTACGACCAAAGTGCTGCCGTCCAACGCATCCTACCGTGGAACCCTCGACGCCGCCGATCGAAGCCTGCGCCGGTTGCGAATGGACTACGTCGACTTATACTTACTGCACTGGCCGGCCGAGGATCCGCTCGAGGAAACGATGCGTGCCATGGCGCGTTTAGTCGTCGATGGGAAAGCCCGGTTCGTCGGCGTCAGTAATTTCGACGTGCCGGAAATGTTGCAAGCGGCGTCCTATCTCGACGGTATTCCGCTCGCGTGCAATCAAGTGCTGTATCATCTGCGCGAGCGCACGGTCGAACGCCGCGTCATTCCGGCTGCACTCGAACGCGGCATCGCGATCGTCGGGTACACGCCGTTCGGACGTGGGAGCTTCCCGCATTCGAACGTCCTCGACCGTGTTGCCACCAAACGCGCGGCGACCGTTCGCCAGGTCATACTGGCCTTCCTCACTCGGTTCGAAAACACGTTCGCGATACCGAAAGCATCGCAGGTCGCGCACGTCGAGGAAAATGCCGGCGCCGCCGACCTACGGCTAGACGATGACGACATCGCCGCGATCGACGCAGCGTTTCCGGCGGGTGACGCTCGCCGGCTTCCAACGCTGTGAACGACGAACGCTTCGCGCTCAAGCGCATAGCGGTCGATGCGGCGCGCGCTGCGGGGGCCGGCGCGGTCCGCGTCACGTCCGCCACGCCGGACCTTGGCGCGCGACGACACATGCGTGAGTCGTTTGCTCGCGGCGATTTGGAAACGTGGGGCTACGACGACGCCTATGCCGAGCGGGCATCGGACCCGTCGACCATCGCAGACGGCGCGCGCAGCGTAATTTGCTGCGCGTTTGCGTACGCGTCATCGCCGCCACGCGGCCGCGATTCGTTGTCCGGGCGCGTTTCGAACTATGCGTGGTCGAGCGACTATCACTCGCGCGTTCGAACCGCTCTGCAACGTATCGCCGGCGCGCTCGACGTGGCGTGCGGCAGACCGGTCGCGACCTTAGCCTGCGATACGCGTCCGCTGAGCGAACGCGCCTTCGCCGCGCGCGCCGGACTCGGATGGATCGGCAAGCATACCAACTTGATCGCTCCCAAGCTCGGCTCGTACGTCTTTTTGGGCGAAGTGTTTTCGACGGTTGAAATCGAGCCCGACGCGCCGCTGAAAACGTCGTGCGGGGAGTGTTCTCGCTGCGTCGCAGCCTGCCCGACGGGCGCCTTACGGGGCGACTACACGATCGACGCGCGGCGTTGCATCTCGGATTTGACACAACGTACCGACGCGATACCGCGCGACCTGCGACCGCTCGTCGGGCAGTGGGTGTGGGGCTGCGACACGTGTCAGGAAGTTTGTCCGCCAACGCGTTTGGCCGGCGACGCCGGTGATTCCAACGCGTTGCCGCTCGACCCACGCGCGGCCGAACCGTCGCTGTTGGAGATGCTGGAACTACGATCGGGCGCATTCAAGCGCCGGTATCGAGCGACTGCGATGGGTTGGCGAGGCGCCGCCGTGTTGCGGCGCAATGCCGCGGTGGCGCTCGGCAACAGCCTCGACCGGGCCGCCATTCCGGCGCTCGCTCGAGCGCTCGAGGGCGATCCCCATCCGTTGGTCCGCGGCCACGCAGCGTGGGCGCTTGGCCGGATCGGGGCGCCGGCCGGCATGGACGCGTTACGCAGGCGCCGCTCAGTGGAAACTGATATCGAAGTATGTGAAGAAATAGACGACGCGTTGCGGGCTCGCGCCCCATCCGTAAGGAGTGCCTCTTGAAGTACGTTCCGGCCCTGTTGGCGATTGCGTCCCTCACCGTCTGGCTGACCGCGCCTGCGAAAGCGCAAGACGATCTGATTGCCCGCATGGCGGCCGTCAATCCGAACCTTCGTACCTTTACCGCCGACGTGCACGTGAACGTCGCGATGAAATCGTTTCCGTTCATGAACTTCGCACTGGAAGGTACGTACTATCACCGGGCGCCCGATCAAGATAAAGTGGTCTTCAGCAGTGGCGTTCCGGCCGTCGCCCAACAGTTCGATAAGCTCTACGCGCACATCGAGCCTCCGTCGCGATGGCTCGACCTATACGACGTCAAAGTCGTGTCGGACGATGGAACGATCACCACGTACCGGCTGAAGCCGCGCAAGCAGGGTAACGTCGATCATATCGACGCGCGCGCCAGCGATCGCCACGCGACCGTACAATGGCTTCGATGGAACTACGTTAACGGCGGCTACGCGGAGCTGACGAACCACTACACGACGGTCGACGGAAACGTTCTCGTTGCGGCCCAAAACGGACACGTCGACGAGCCCGGTTACACGGCCGACATCACATCGACGATCGATCGCTACAAGATCAATCCGCAGATCAGCGACAGTACCTTTTCGCAATGACGACCATCGATCTGGTCGCGCCGCTGGCCGACGGGTTTCGCCGCCGAATCGATTATCTGCGCGTCTCCGTCACCGATAAGTGCAACCTGCGATGCGTATACTGCATGCCCGAAGCCGGATTGCCATGGCTAGCACGCGACGAAGTTCTAACGTATAGCGAGATCGCCGCGATCGCGCGGGCGGCTGCAGCCTCCGGCGTTCGATCGATTCGGCTGACGGGTGGCGAGCCGCTCGTTCGCCCCAAACTGCACCAGCTCGTCGCCATGCTGACTGCGATCGACGGGATCGAAGAAGTCGCGTTATCGACCAACGGGTTGCTGTTAAAGGAGCAGCTCGACGACTTGCACGCTGCGGGACTCTCACGCGTCAACGTTTCGCTCGACACGCTACGTGCTGACCGGTTCGAGCGCATCGCCCGGCGCCCCGGGTTGAACCGCGTGCTGGACGGCATCGATGCCGCTCTCGATCGCGGCGTCGGCGTCAAAATCAACTGCGTTGTGATGCGTGGATACAACGACGATGAAATCGAGGCGTTTTCCGAACTGACCCTCGATCGTGAGGTCGCGGTGCGCTTCATCGAACTGATGCCGGTTCGCGAAAACGCGGAGCTGCAACGCGAGGCGTACGTCCCATCGCACGAGCTGTTGAGTCGGATCGAGACCGTACGTGCTTTGACGCCCGTCGACGGTCCGCTGGGAAACGGCCCCGCGCGATACTTTGCCTTCTCCGGCGCGGCCGGCTGCGTCGGCGTGATCAGTCCGATGTCGCATGACTACTGCGATCGCTGTAACCGCGTTCGCTTAACCGCGGACGGCCGTTTGCGGCTCTGCTTGTTCGGCGATTCCGCGCTGGATCTACGGGGGCCACTGCGCCGCGGGGCGACGCTGGAAGAATTGGCCGGGTTATTGCGAGCCGGCATGCTCATCAAACCCGAGCGCCATCACTTGCGTGTGGGAGAAGCAGCTGCCACATTGCGGGCCTTTTCCGAAATAGGCGGATGAGGGCATGTCACGGCCAGGGCTCTCGATACGTTTCACGGGCGGAGGAGCCGCGATGAACGAGGCTGGTTCGTGGACTGCTGCAGGCGACGCCGCTCAGGCGCGCGTTGAATCGATGGTGCGCGACTACCAAGTCAAGCTGGCTCGATACCTCCGGAGAATGACCGGGGATGCCGAGGCGGCGCTGGATCTGACGCAGGACGTCTTCTTGTCGGCTTATCGCATGTTGAAGACCGACCCGACGCGCGAACTGACCGGCGGATGGCTCTATCGCGCGGCGACCAACGGCGCGATCTCGTTTTTGCGGCGACGCAAGATTCTGCGCATGCTTCCACTCGACCGGGAAGCCGAGCGAGCGGCCTGGCGAATCGATGAAAGCGGCGCGGACTCGTTGGATCTCCAATCGGCCCTCAAGCGGCTCCCACCCGAGCAAGCCGCTGCGGTGCTCTTGACCAGTTATGCCGGGTATTCTTCACAGGAGGCAGCCGCGATGCTCGACAGTACTCCCGAGGCCGTGCGCCAGCGGGTATGCCGGGCGATGCGCACGCTGCGTTCGGTGATGGCGGAGAACGCACAATCGTGAGCGTTATAACTTGTCGGGATGCGGAAATCGCAGCTGGAGCCATCGCCCTCGACGAGGCAACCGCGGCCGAGCGCGACGGCTATCGTCTGCACCTTTCACATTGCTCGACGTGCGTAGAGGCGTTCGGTGGCGAGCGCGAGATCGAGCGTACTGCCGGGCTCGTGGCCCGCGCACGCGATGCCGAAACCTGGCAACCCGCGATCGCGCCCCTGCGCGCGCAGCGACGGAAATTCGGCGGACTCGCATGGGGATTGGGGGCTGCGGCAGTCGCGGTCGTGGCGGCTGCAATCGTCGCGTTTCCGCACGCCGGTTCGGCCGGATCCGGCGGCCCGACGGTTGCCGTCGTCCCGGTGCCGGCGCTGCATTCCCAAGTTGGCTTCGTCGCGCATCCTGTGAAGGGTGCGGGGGGACAGTCGCATGCGGCACCCGCTGCAGAAAAAGCGCACTCATTGATCATCGTGCACAACGTCGTCAAACTGTCCGCGCCCGCACCTGCATTCCGCCATGCCCCCGCACAAGCCGTTGTAGCGGTCCGGCATCCGCAACCGCCCGCAGCGCAATCGCCGACCTCGTCGGACGAACGCACCGTCGCCGACACCGGCACGACCAACGTTCCGCAGCAAAGCCAGCACGCCGAGTCGCTCGCAATCTTGCCGTCGGTGGTCCGCGATGTCGCTCCGGTCGGTGGCGACCACGCCATCGTGCCGCGACCCGCGCGAATCGCCTATTACGAAAACGCCGAGGGGACGACGGCGGTCGACGTGTCGGTCGACGATCGCGGAACCCCGGTCAAGTGCACCGTCACCAAGCCGTCCGGATTTGTAGTGTTGGACGATTCCGTGTGCGCCGCAGCCATGCGCGTGCGGTACGTTCCGCGGGCCGTCAACGGACGAGCCGTTGCTGGCGTCTACCACGACGCGTTTCTCTTTCAGGCCGGCGAAGACGGACAGTCCCCGCCCTAGCCGCACCGGTCAGGAAAACGGCGCGGCCTAACCGAACCGCGCTCCGATGAGCGGCACTCCGTTCATCTATCTTTTTTCGCACGATCTGCGACTTGACGATCATGCCGGTCTCGCTGCCGCCGCGCAGCGTGGGCCTATTTTCCCGGTGCTCTCGATCGAGCCGGACCTCTCGAAGCGGCTGCGGCGTTCGCCGCGGCGCGCCGCTTTTTTTTGCGGGGCCGTGCGTTCGCTGGACGCCGACTTGCGCGCGTTCGGCAGCCGCCTAACGATTTGTCGTGGTGGAACGGCCGGCCGCGGGTTGCTCGACATCGCAAAAAGCATCGGGGCCGGCGGCATCGCTTGGAGCGCGAGCGCGGCCGAGACCGACGACCGGCTACAATCGCGAGTCGAAGAAGCGGGCTTGCACGCCGTACTCGTACACGACGCGCCGGCCGTCGCACCCGAAGAAACCGCCGCGCAGCATACGGGCGGCGGCGACGGCTATCGTTCCTTCGGTCCGTATTTTCAAGTGTGGAGCGACGTGCCGATCGTTTCGTACGAGCATCCGCTGCTGATGCGATTCGCGCAGGCGCCGGATGCCGGCGAGGAGCTGCCGCAACCTTCGGAGTTTGGATCGAACGAGCCGGAATTGCAAGCTGGAGCGGCGCGCGCGCGCGCTGCGTTCGATGCTTTTTGCTCCGGTCCGATCGCCGACTATGAAGCGGCGGCGCAAAATCCGTGGATGACACAGACATCGCACCTGTCGGCCGATCTTTCGTTCGGTACGATCGCCGCCCGAACGATCGCGCGCGAGATTCGGTCCCAACTCGACGATCCCGCGATGCATGCGTCGGCACGAGCGGCACGACGCGCGTTTCTCCGCTCCATCGCTCGTCGCGACTTCTTTTTACAACTGGCGCACTTCTATCCGCAGAGCCGCTCGGTCGCGTTGCGCGACCGCATGCGGGCCTTTCCATTCGCGCGATCCGGAGCGGCCCTATCGCGCTGGTCGGCGGGCGAAACCGGTTTTCCGCTGGTCGATGCAGGCATTCGCCAACTGCGGTCTACCGGCTGGATGCATCCCTTCGTACGCGCGGTGGCCGCGTCGTTTTTGTGCTTCGATCTCGGAATACATTGGGAGGCTGGATTGACCGAGTGGGACCGGCAACTCGTGGAAGACGATCCCGTGCTTGCCGGCGGCAACTGGCAGTGGATCGCCGCCTCGGGCGCCGATATGGCGCAATATCCGCGTATATATAATCCGGAGCGTGCGCGCCGCCGAAGCGACCCGGAGGGCCGTTACGTTCGCGAGTGGATTCCTGAACTCGCGCATGCCTCGGCCGAACTCTTGTCGCAGCGTTCCGGAACGTCGCCGCAGTTAACGCTCGACCTGAGCGCCGCAGGAGCCTATTCCGAGCCGATGCTCGATCACGCTACGGCGGCGCGTGTGTTTTTACGTCGCTATCGAGACTTCGAGCGATAGTCGGGCGCGTTAGGTGGGATCGGTCGCCAGGCGATCGTCGATCCAATCGCCGATGATCGGGACGCGGACTTCGTCTCCGTTCCACGCCTTGATTCCGTAATAGACGCTCGCCACTAAGAAGAGCGGAATCAGCAGCGGGATCAGGATCGCGGCCGAAAATCCTAAGAACGGTATGTTTGCGAGTAACGACAGCATCCCATAGAGTCCCGCGAAGCCGACGTTTAACCCGAGCGCTTGAAACGCGGCCGAACGAAGCTGGCGAGATTGTTTGCGATCGAAAACCGACAACAGTGCCAGCGGCCACAGCGGGTATCCTAAGGCGACCAGCGCTCGAGACTCGGCCCGGTCGGAAAGGGTCGCGACTTCGGCTTTCGTCACGACCGTCGGCTGGGACGGCTGTTGTTGCGAGTAGGCCTGTGCGTGCGGCGGGACGGAACCCGCGATTCGCTGACGCGACGCAGCCGCGGCGTCGACTTTTGCCGCCAACCGGCAACTGGGGCAGGCCCCGTTAAAGTCGCGGCAGGTGGCGCAAATCGGCTTTCCGCAGCCCGAACACGAGCTTGCCGACGGTACGTTCGAGTGAAAATAGCAGTCCATGACGGTGGCGGTTTCTCCCAATGGTCGTTTGAAGTAGGTACCGGGATGCGTGTCGGGAGGTTTCAGTTCTCAACGGCGGCAAGTCCGAGACGCCGATGAACCGGCGAGCAATCCTCATACGCCTGGCCAAAGAAGCCCGGCCGTACTATCCGCGCATCGCGGTGGCGACGCTGTTAGGCGCGTTGGCCGGTGTGCTGACGACCGTTCCTCCGGCTGCGTTCCGCATCATCATCAACGACGTGTTGGCGCCGCCGCACGGCCGCCCGGCGAACCTGCACGCGTTGTACGGCGCTCTCGCCGTGACGTGCGCCGCGCTCGTACTGTCGAACTTGGCCATCTACTTTCAGACCTATATAACCGCATGGAGCGGGCAACACCTAATCGCTCGCATCCGCATCCGGCTATTCGAACGAATTCTCAATCTGCCGTTGGACGCGTTCGACCGTTGGCGCCCCGGCGAACTGATGTCGCGCTTCAGCACCGACTTGCAGTTGATGACCGATGCGGTCAGCGTATCCGTTCCGCAATTGGTCGTTGCCCTCGTAACGTTCGTATCGTCGTTCGCGGTCATGATCTATCTGGATTGGCTGCTGACGCTATCGTTAATCGTGGTCGCACCGATCGTCAGTTTCGCCGTTTCGAAATTTCAACGGTTGATTACCGAGAGTACCCATCGAGCGCAGCAACGTATTGCGGATCTATCGGCCAATTTGGCCGAAATACTGCAAGGCCAACGCGTCGTCAAGGCGTTCAACCGCGAGGCGTACGAAGTCGGCCGGTTCGAAACGCGCAACGAAGACTTTTTTGGCGCGTATATGAAGCTCACGCAGTTCATCCAAACCCAGCCGGTCGTCGTTTCGACGATCATGGTGGCCGCGGTCGTGTTCATCATGTGGATGTCGGTCAACGAAGTCTTGCGCGGCAGGTTGGACACCGGCACCGTCTTCATGTATTGGGCGCTGCTGGTCAACTTGATGAACCCGATGAATCGCGTTGCCGCGTTCTTCGGCGATATCAGCAAGGCGGTCGTCGGAGCCGGTCGCGTGTTCGAACTGTTGGATCTTCCGGTCGAGACGCGCGACACCGACGAAGACCTGCCGTTACCCGCCGTGCTCGGAAAAATCGAATTCCGCGACGTTTCGTTCTCGTACGCACTCAACGAGCCGCCCGCGCTTTCGAACGTCAATGTGACGATCCAAGCCGGCGAGATCGTGGCACTGGTCGGTCCGTCGGGTGCCGGGAAGACCACCTTGGCGAATCTCGTTCCGCGCTTTTACCGGCCACAAAAAGGCGAAGTGCTGATCGATGGCATCGACATCGCGACCGTCGGTCTTACCGATCTGCGGCGCACGATGGCGATCGTTCCGCAAGACCCGCAGCTGTTACGCGGGTCGATCGTCGACAACATTCGGTACGGACGATTAGAGGCGACGGACGAAGAAGTGCGCGTCGCAGCGCGCGAAGCCAACGTCGACGATTTCGTGTCGGTGTTGCCCGACGGGTACGCTACGGAAGTCGGCGAACGCGGCGTGCGTTTGTCCGGCGGAGAACGTCAGCGAATAGCGATCGCTCGTGCCATCTTGCGCGATCCGCGAATTTTGATTTTGGACGAGGCGACCAGCGCGTTGGATAGTCATTCGGAAGCGCTCATCGAAGGAGCGCTAGACCGGTTGCTCCCGGGACGGACGACGCTGATTATCGCACATCGATTGTCGACGATCCGGCGGGCAAACACGGTTTTGTATATCGAGAGCGGCAGAGTGGTCGAGGTCGGTACGCACGCACAGTTGATCGCGCGCGGCGGGGCGTATGCCAAGTTGCACGCGGCGCAGTTCGCGACGCTATAACGGCCGGCGTTACTTTGCTGGCGGCTTTCGGGGGCGAGCGATAGCGTCGTACACCTCGGAACGGTGGACTGCGATGTGGCGCGGCGCGTCGATGGCGATTCTCACCTGATCGTGCTCCACCGCGACGACCGTGACGCGTATGCCGTCGCCGATTACGACAGATTCGCCCACCTTTCGGGTCAAAGCCAGCATTGGAAGGCCCCTTTTGCAGCAACGGTGACTTAAGTCGCGTTAACGCAGACGACCCCGACTTCCTCGCGCCGCGGCGCTCCGGAATCGGTAGGAAACTTGCGCGCGCGAGTCGATATTAGTGCTGATGCCAACGGCGACCGATTCCGATCTCGACGCGCTCGAGTCGCGGACGATCTATGTCCTGCGCGAAGCTTTTTCGACCGTTTCGCCCATCGCAATGTTATGGTCGATCGGCAAAGATTCGACCGCACTGCTGTGGATGGTTCGTAAAGCGTTTTTAGGCGACGTCCCCTTCCCAATGGTGCTGCTCGATACGGGCATGGAGTTCCCGGAGGTGTACGAGTTCCGCGACAAAATTGTCCGGGAGTGGCGCCTACCGGTCATCAACGAACAATGTGCTCCCGAAAGCACGGTGGATCCGACGCTTCCGCCGGCAGCCCGTCACGCCGCACGTAAGAGCGCCGGCCTGAAGTCGTTGCTCGCGCGCGAAGGCTATCGCGGCATCATTCTGGGCATTCGTCGCGACGAGCAAGCGATTCGCGCCAAAGAGCGCATCTTTAGTCCGCGTAATGCGGACGGATCGTGGGATCCGCGTTCGCAGCCGCCGGAGTTGTGGGACTATTATCCGTACGAAGTTCCGGACGGCGCGCACGTGCGCATCCATCCGCTGCTGCATTGGACCGAACTCGACATTTGGCGTTACACGCGACGCGAGAACATTCCGTACGTTTCCCTGTACCTCGCCGTCGACGGCAAGCGCTACCGCTCGCTGGGCGAAAGCAATATCACCGTGCCGATCGAGAGCACGGCTAGTACGCTCGACCAGGTCATTACCGAACTGGAGTTAACGCGCGAGCCCGAACGTGCCGGCCGCACGATGGATAACGAAAGCGAAGATGCTTTCGAACGACTTCGCACGACGGGATACATGTGAGACAAGTAAGGATCGTCATGGTCGGCGACGTCGACGCTGGAAAGTCGACGATTTTGGGGCGCATGCTGGTCGATGTGGGCCAAGTCACGCCGCAAAAGCTAGCCGAACTCGAGAGCCAGAGCACGCGGCGCGGCGTGCCGATCGAGTATTCGTTTCTCTTGGACGCGTTTCAACTCGAACGCGATCAGGCGATAACGCTCGACATTTCGCGCATTTGGCTGCGGATGCCCGAACGCGACTATGTGTTCGTCGACGCCCCCGGCCATCGCGAGCTGATACGTAACCTTTTGACTGGCGCGTCCGAGGTTGATGCGGCCATCCTGGTCGTTGCCGAAGACGAAGGCATTACGCTGCAGACGCGGCGCCAGGCGCTCTTTCTGCAGTGGTTCGGCTTCAAAGAAGTGTTGGTCGCGATCAATAAGCTCGACCTCGCGAAGGACGCCGAAACCGCGTTCGCGCGGCGCAAAGGCGAAGTCCGCGATTTTCTCGAGCAACTCAGCATTACGCCGATCGACATCATTCCGATCGCGGCGCGCGAAGGCGATAACGTCGCCATCCGCAGCACGCGCTGGAGCTGGTGGAAGGGCGGTACGCTGCTCGAAGGGCTCGAGCGTTTGCGTCCGTACGCGCCGCCGGCCGGCGGTCCGCTACGCATGGTCGTCCAGGACGTGTACCGTCGCGGTGCCAATCGTATCATCGCCGGGCGTGTCGACTCGGGCGTGCTGCGCGCCAACGAACGTATCGTCTTTTGGCCTCTGGCTACCGACGCGATCGTAACTGCTATCCACCGCTGGCCTGACGATGTCGACGAAGCTAAGGCCGGCGACGCCGTCGCGATCTCGCTCGACGAGCGCATTTTCGTAGACCGTGGAGCGGTCGCGAGTTATCCCGGCGACGGACCGTCACTCGGTCACGCCATGCAGGCGACGGTCGTGTGGCTAGGAGACGCCGCTCAGGCCGGTGATGCGTTCCGCATCCGCCTGGGCACGCGTGAAGTATCGGTGACGTTGCAGCGCATAGACGAAATCATCGATCCCGACACGCTCGTCGGCAAACCCGCCGATCGCGTCGAAAAGAGCGACGTTGCAGTCGTTACGCTGTCGTCGCGCGAGTTGATCGCTGCGGACGACGAACTCGAAGACACTTCGATCGGTCGCTTCGTGCTGATGCACGGAACGAACGTGGTTGCCGGTGGACGCGTGCGCTCGGTCATCGGCCGGCCTCGCTCGGAAGGCGCTACCGACGTCATCGCGCAGCTGTCATCCGTTACGGGCGGCGAGCGCATCAGCCGGAACGGACACGCTGGAGCGGTGTTCTGGCTAACCGGCCTGCCGAGTGCCGGCAAATCGACCGTCGCTATGGCGGTACAGCGGATGCTCTTCGACCGCGGACGCTTGGTCTACGTGCTCGACGGCGACACCCTCCGTACGACGCTGAACGTCGACCTCGGATTCTCCGAAGAAGACCGCAGCGAAAACGTGCGGCGCACCGCCGCCGTAGCCGCCACGCTAGCGGACGCCGGAATGGTCGTCGTATGCGCGCTCATTTCGCCGTTTGCGGCCGACCGCGACCGCGCCCGCGCTGCCTATCCGGGGCGGTTCTTCGAGGTGTACATCCAGTGCGATCTGGAAACCGCCGAGCTGCGCGACGTGAAAGGCCACTACCGGCGAGCACGTACGGGCGAAATCCCGCGATTCACCGGCGTTTCGTCGCCGTACGAGCCGCCGGCGAACGCCGACCTCATTCTGGATACGACCAAGCACTCGATCTCCGAGTCGGCCGGTCACCTGCTGGAATATATAGAGGAAATCACGCAGAATAATTAGCCGCCCTGCCGGGCGGATGGACCCGCTCGGCTCGGCCGTGCTATAATCTCGCGGCCGCCACGAGGCGGCTTGCCAACTTCGCCCGGCACGGACGCCGGGCGTTTTATGGCTCCGAGCAGCGTTCGCAGCCATGGACGGCACGCGAGCGGGAGCCAGAGAGGATCCGTTCATGTCGGTCGTTACCATGCGAGAATTGCTGGAGGCGGGCGTTCACTTCGGGCATCAAACCCGTCGTTGGAATCCCAAGATGAAGCCGTACATCTTCCAAGAGCGAAACGGCATCTACATTATCGATCTCGCCCTTACCGTGCAGAAACTGCGAGAGACCGTCGAGGTCGTCAAGCAGCTGTCTCGCGAGGGCAAAGTCATTCTTTTCGTCGGAACGAAGAAACAGGCCCAAGACGTCGTTCGCGATGAGGCCGAGCGCGCCGGAACGTTTTTCATCAACCAGCGTTGGCTGGGCGGAACGCTGACCAACTTCTCGACGATCCAGCGGCGCATCGCGCGGCTACGCGAGCTCGAGAATATGAAGGCGCAGGGCGATTTCGATCGTCTTCCCAAAAAAGAAGTCGCCCGGCTGCAAGACGAGATGAACAAACTCGAGCGCTTCCTCGGCGGTATCAAAGATATGCACCGTTTGCCGGACGCGATCTTCATTGTCGATCCGAAGAAGGAGCGCATCGCGGTCTTAGAAGCGCGTAAGCTCGGAATTCCGATCATTGCGGTGATCGATACCAACTGCGATCCCGACGAAATCGACTACGCGATTCCCGGCAACGACGACGCGATCCGCGCGGTCCGCTTGATGGTTGGAAAGATCGCCGACGCGATCATCGAGGGCCGGACCGAGAGCGAGAGCTCGTACGACGAAAGTGCGTACCCCGCTTCGGCGGAATATGGCGGAACGACCGAAGCGGTCGAAGACGGCACCGCCGCCGTCGTTTAATTGTAACAGACGAACTGATACCGGAGAGAAAACGTGTCGAGCGCGATGACCTACCAACCGAAAGCCGACGAGATCAAGGCGCTTCGTGAAGAAACGAGCGCGCCTATGATGGATTGCCGTAAAGCCCTCGCCGAAGCGCAGGGCGATATGGAAAAAGCGAAAGCGTTGCTGGTCGAACGCGGCGGGGCGCAAGCCGCCAAGAAAGCGGAGCGCGTCGCCAACGAAGGAGTCGTCGCGAGCTACATTCACGCCGGCGGCAAGATCGGCGTCCTGGTGGAAGTGAATAGCGAGACCGACTTCGTCGCACGCAATCCGAAGTTCGGCGATCTCGCACGTGACATCGCGATGCACGTCGCGGCGATGTCGCCGGAATACCTGGATCGCCAGAGCGTGTCGTCCGAGGTCGTCGATGCACTGCGCGCGGAGTTTCGCGCTGCCGTTCCCCCGAACAAACCGGCCGACGTCGCCGAGAAAATTATCGAGGGTAAGTTAAATAAATGGTTTGAAGAGCATTGCTTGCTCGATCAAGCCTTCGTCAAAGACGATTCCTTAAGCGTAGGCGAGCTCGTCCACGCTGCCGTCGGCGCACTAGGTGAGAAAATCAGCGTACGCCGGTTCACGAAGTACGCGTTAGGAGATTAGCGTCCGTGCCGCCCGAAACGCCCCGTTTCTCACGCGTCCTGCTGAAGATTTCCGGCGAAGCGTTTTCGGGCGACGAAACCGGCGTCGACGTCGAGATGACGCGCGTGATTGCCGCGCAGATCGGCGAAGTGAGTCGCGGTGGCGTGTCGATGGCGGTGGTGGTCGGCGGCGGTAACATCTGGCGTGGTAAGGTTCACGAGCGGGCGGGCGTGGACCGCGCGACCGCCGACTACATGGGCATGCTCGCGACCGTAATCAACGCGCTGGCATTGCAGGACGCACTCGAACGCATCGAAGTGCCGACGCGGGTTCAGACGGCCATTGCGATGCATCAGATCGCCGAACCCTATATTCGCCGGCGAGCCATCCGGCATCTCGAGAAGGGCCGGGTCGTGATCTTTGCGGCGGGCACCGGAAATCCGTATTTTACAACCGATACGACCGCGGCCTTACGGGCCGTGGAAGTCGGCGCGGATGCGATTCTCAAAGCCACCAAGGTCGACGGCATCTATTCGGCCGATCCTAAGAAGTATCCCGACGCAACGCGCTTCGAACGCCTGGAGTATATGGAAGTACTGCAGCGGGGTCTGGAAGTGATGGATTCGACCGCCATGGCATTGTGCATGGACAACGCGTTGCCGATCGTGGTATTCGATATGGCCGGTCCCGACAACATCCGCCGGGTCATTTGGGGCGAGCAAATCGGCACGTACGTTGGCGGCCCGCTGCAGCCGGCGGGCGCAGGGAGCAGATAACATGAGCGACTCGTTCTTCAAAGACGTCGAGAATCGTATGGGCAAGTGCGGTGAGGCGACGCAAGGCGACTTTGCTACGATTCGAACCGGCCGGGCCACGCCCGCACTGCTGGATCGTTTGCAGGTCGAAGCGTACGGCCAGCCCGTTCCGCTCAACCAGGTAGCCGGAGTCAACGCGCCCGACGCACGTACGCTGACGATCACCGCCTGGGACAAAAGCGTCGTCCCGGAAATTCGAAAGGCGATCGAAAAGAGCGACATCGGGCTGACCCCCAACATCGACGGCACGACGATCCGCCTGATCGTGCCGCCGCTGACCGAAGATCGCCGCAAAGAGCTCGCCAAGGTCGTCAAGAAGAAGGCCGAGGATGGCCGCGTAGCGGTCCGCAACGTGCGGCACAAGGCGCACGACGACATTAAGGTGCAGCTCAAAGCCGGCGACATCACCGAAGACGAATCGAAGCGCATGCAAGATACGCTGCAGAAGCTGACCGACCGCTACGTGAAGGAAATCGACGGTCTCGCTGCCGCCAAAGAAAAAGAAATAATGGAAGTGTGAACGAGCTCGTGCTGCTCCCGGAGGTCGACGCTCGACGCGCCCTCGACGCCCGCCGCTTACGGGTATCGTTGCTCGCGCCCTTCGGGCACTGGGTCGGGCGCGGAACGCTGCGCGTTCTGCGCGTGATTTCCGGCGACGATCGAACGGAGCTTACCGTCGGTTACGAGTCGTACGAACGCGTAGACGCACTCTTCGACGATCCGCGAGACTCCCAATGATCGACCCCGCTTCCGCCGTCGAGCTACGGCCGGCCGCCGTTCCGCGGCACGTGGCTATCATTATGGATGGCAACCGGCGCTGGGCCAAGATGCGGCGACTGCCGGCAATCGAGGGACACCGCCGCGGGATTGTAGCCTTGCGTCGAACCACCCGGGCCGCCAGCGACGCCGGCGTCGAGGTGTTGACGGTTTACGGATTTTCCACTGAGAACTGGAATCGCGACGCGCGTGAGATCTCGCTGTTGTTCGACCTGTGCGTGTATTTCGCGCGCAGCGAAGTCGACGAATTGCGTCGTAACAACGTACGCGTCCGTGTGATCGGTGACTGGGAATCGCTGCCTCCGCGCCCGCGCGCCGCACTGCACGACTTACAAGCGTCGACCGCGCACAACGACGGACTGCTGCTCAACCTCGCGGTCAACTACAGTTCCCGCGCAGAGCTCGAACGCGCCATTCGCGCGATCGCAACCGACGTCGCCGCCGGGCGCATCGCCCCGGAGGCCGTGGACGACCAGCTGATTCAGCGCTATCTCTATACCGCGGGACTCCCCGAGCTCGACTTGTTGATCCGGCCGGGCGGCGAGCGGCGGCTCTCGAACTTTTTATTGTATCAGGCTGCCTATGCCGAGCTCGTGTTGAGCGATGTCTTTTGGCCCGACTTTTCCGGCGACGATCTGATGCACGCATTGGGCGAATACGGGCAGCGCGAGCGCCGTTTCGGAGGAGCGTGACCCTCCGCCGCGTCGTCGTCGGATTCGTGGTGGCGGTCATTGGATTTGCTTGTACGCTGTCACCGTGGACGTTCGATATATTGCTTCTGGGAATCGGATTCGGCGCTATCTACGAACTGAACGCGCTTTGCGAGAGAAAAGGCCAACCACTCGAGTATCCGGTTGCAGTCCTGGGTGTATGCGCCTACATCGTGATGGCCGCGTTCGGCGTGTTGCATCGTTGGGAAGGCGTGCTGCTTGCCGGAATCGTGGTGGCGGCGTTCTGCATCGGGATGTACGGCGAACAAAAGGGTTATTTCGCGCGCACTGCCTACACGTTACTCGCCGTTTTGTATATCGGCAAGTTGCTGACGTATTTCGTGTTCGTGCGCGCGATCGACGGCAACGGACTATGGCTGACGTTCTATGTGATTCTGACGATCGCCCTAACCGACATTTTCGCGATGGTCATCGGAACGGTTGTCGGACGGCATCCGCTCACGCAGATCTCTCCGAAAAAGACCGTCGAGGGGTCGGTCGGAGCGCTGGTCATCGTGACCGGTTTCGCTACAGCCGCGACGCTCGTTCCGCAGCTGCATTTGGTGTGGTGGCAGGGCGTGGTGCTCGGATCGCTGACGTCCGTCGCCGCGCAACTGGGCGACGTCGTCGAGTCGGCGCTCAAACGTGATGCCGGCGTGAAGGATGCCGGAGCGATGATCGTTGGTCACGGCGGAGTGCTGGACCGCTTCGATTCGTATTTGTTCGGCGGCGTAACGTTTTTCGCGCTACTGCACGTCGTTGGAGTGTTGCAAGTATCGTGAAGCGACGGCGTGTAGCCATTCTCGGCTCGACCGGCTCGATCGGTACGCAAGCCTTAGACGTCATATCGGCGCATCCCGATCGCTTTACGGTCGTCGGCCTCGCTGCCGGGCGCAACGTTTCGCTGTTGCGCGAACAAGCCGAGCGATTCCGGCCCGGAATCGCGACGACGGCCGAAGACGGGCCGCAAGCTCTGCTGCGCGTTGCGCTCGAATCGAAGCCCGACGTGCTCTTGGCCGCCACCGATGGCGCGGTCGCGTTCGACGCCGTGTTTGCCGCAGTGGAGCGTGGCATCGACATCGCGGTTGCGAATAAAGAATTAATCGTTGCTGCCGGCGAGTTGTTGGTTGCGGCGGCGTCGGCGAGCGGTTCGTCTCTTCTGCCGGTCGATAGCGAGCACAGCGCCATCTTTCAGTGTTTGGAAGGCGAACGTCGCGAGTCCGTGCGCGAGATCGTGTTGACCGCCTCCGGCGGGCCGTTCTGGCGCTGGTCCGCAGAGGAGATCGCCTCGGCGGGCGTCGAGGCCGCCTTGACGCATCCCACGTGGAATATGGGGACGAAAAACACCATCGATTCGGCCAGTATGATGAATAAAGGTTTGGAAGTGATCGAGGCCAGCCGATTGTTCGGGTTGCCCGGCGAGCGGGTGCGATTTGTGGTCCATCCGCAGTCGATCGCACACGGCTTCGTTATTTTCACCGATGGAAGCGTCAAAGCGCAGCTCGCGGCTCCCGACATGCGGGTGCCGATCGGGTACGCGCTCGCCTATCCGGACCGCTTGCCCGGAACGCCTTCGGGCTGGCAGGACGAGTCGGTGCTGGATGCCATCGGCGGCCGGGGCGAGGCGCCGCTCCGCTACGATTTTGAAGCCGCCGATCCAGTGCGCTTTCCGTGCGTGCGATTAGCGTACGAGGCCTTGGCCGCCGGGGGGACGGCTCCAGCGACCCTGTCGGCCGCCAATGAAGTCGCGGTCGCTGCGTTCGTCGAACGAAAGATCGCGTTTGGAGAGATCCCGACCGTCATCGAAACGGCGATGTCCGAAACGGGCCGCGCCGAGCTGACGCTCGAAGAAATCCGCGTCGCCGATCGGACCGCTCGCAGCGCGGCCGAACGGATCGTGCAACGCATGGAAAGGCCCGTGTGTCGTTAGCCGTTGTGAACCTCGTCGGCATCGAGAAAGTCGTAACGTTTCTGGCCATGTTATCGGTGCTCGTGGTGCTCCACGAGTTCGGCCACTTTATCGTCGCGCGTCGATCCGGCGTTCGCGTCAACGAGTTTGCGGTCGGTATGGGTCCCAAACTTTTGGGTTGGACGTCGCCACGTAGCGGGACCCTCTATTCGATACGGTTGCTGCCGATCGGCGGTTACTGCGCGATGCAGGGTGAGGATGGCAAGTCTTCCGAGGCCGAGCAGCAGCGCGAGTTCCGCACCACCGAAACCACGACGAGCGACAACTTTCAAGCCAAGTCGCCGTGGCAGCGGCTGGCCATCGTGCTGGCCGGTCCGGCCGCCAACTTTTTGCTCTGCTTCCTGATCTTACTGATTTCGGCCATCACCTTCGGTGTTTCCGGAAACGGTATGCAGCCGGTCGTCGGAATTCTGGTCGCAGGCTCGCCCGCCGCCGCCGCCGGGATGCGGGCGGGCGATCGCATCGTCGAACTCAACGGCCGTCCGATCGCCAGCGGCACGGCGTTGATCGACACCATCCATGCGTCGCTCGACAAGAAGCTCGACCTGGTGTACGAGCGTAATGGCCAGCGCGCTGAAGTCTTCGTCGTGCCGAAATTGTGTCCGATAGCCGGGAAAAAATTTGGATGCATTGGCTTTACGCCGGTTCCCGTGTACGAACGCGTGGGACTCGGCACGGCTATCACCACCAGCGCAAAGCAGTTTGGCGACATCGCCGACCAAACCGTCGGAAGCATCGTGCTTCTGGCGACGCACTTTAAACAGTACGCGCCACAAATATCCGGCCCGATCGGCATGGGCCAGGTCGCGACGACGATCGAAGATTGGGGCTGGGGGCCGTACTTTTGGCTGGGAGCGACGATTTCGTTCGCGCTCGGACTCTTTAATCTGTTGCCGATTCCCGCGCTGGACGGAGGGCGCGCGGCGTTCATCGTCGCCGAACTGCTTCGCGGACGCCCGGTCGATCCCGAAAAAGAGGCGATGGTACACGTTGCCGGATTCGCCGCGTTGATGGCGCTGATGCTGATCGTCGCATTCCACGATATCGCTCGCATCGCGAGCGGAAACGGAGTCATGTAGTCGTGTTACGTTTGCGTCGTCAAAGTAAGCCGATTTTTTTACAGAATAAGACGGGCAAAGCCGACGCCAAAAGCGTTTGGATCGGCGGCGATCATCCGATTGCCGTTCAGTCGATGACCACCACCGATACGGCCGACTCCGACAAAACGCTCGAGCAAATTTACGGTCTGGCCATGGAAGGTTGCGAAATCGTCCGCGTGACGGTCAAGGATCCGCCCGACGCAGCCGGACTTCCGGCGATCGTGTATCGCTCGCCCGTTCCGATCGTTGCAGACATTCACTTCGATCACAAGATGGCGCTTGCGGCCATCGAAGCCGGTGTCGCTAAACTGCGCCTCAATCCGGGCAATATCCGCGACCCCAAGAAGGTAGCCGAAGTCGTAACCGCAGCGAAAGCGCGCGGTATTCCGATTCGCGTCGGCGTCAATTTGGGTTCGCTGGCGCCCGACCTGGAGAAGACGCTGGGCCTCACCGCCGAAGCGATGGTGCAGTCGGCATTGCGGCATGTCGAGATGCTCGAGGAGCACGGCCATACCGACATCGCAATTTCTCTCAAAGCACACGACGTCCTGACGACCGTCGAAGCCTACCGGCTGATGGATCGCCGGCTTCGCGAGCGCGAAACGCCGTACGCCCTCCATCTCGGTATCACCGAAGCGGGCATGCTGCGCGACGGAACGATCAAGTCGTCGATCGGCTTGGGCATTCTGCTGTTCGAGGGCATCGGCGACACCCTGCGCGTATCGCTGGCCGACGATCCGATCGAGGAGGTCCCGGTCTGCTGGGGCATCCTGAAATCACTTGGATTGCGCGAAAAAGGCTTCGAAATAACGGCGTGCCCCTCGTGCGGACGTGCGGAGATTTCCGTGCTCGAACTCGGCCGCTCGGTCGAAGCGATCGCGAAGTCATATAACGCGCCCGTCAAAGTCGCCGTCATGGGTTGCGTCGTCAACGGTCCGGGCGAATCCAAGATGGCCGACGTCGGCGTCGCCGGCGGCAAAGGCAAAGGCGCGATCTATCGCGCCGGCGAGTTGGTCGGCACCTATCCGGAGAGCGAATTGCTCGGCATGTTGCGGCTGGAAATCGAAAAAGTGATCGCCGAGAAGTATCCCGATTTCTCGCACGAAATCGGCGCCGCCACGTGACCTATCGTCCGCTCGGCGCGAAGGCATTGCTCGCGATCGTCGTATCCGCGACGTTCGCTTCGGCCCTGGTGGCTTTCGCACGGCCGGTTGAGATGCGGATCGACGGCACGCGGTTGGCGTCCGACGTGTCGCCGATCGCGACCACGTCCAATCACGTCTTTGTTCCCTTGCGCACGGTTGCCGAAGGCGTCGGCGTACGCACGATTCAGCATGCCAATGGTGGAGTCGACGTGGTGCGTGGAGCGCGATCGTTGCACGTGAAGGTGGGCGAGACCGCCGCGGCCATCAACGGCCACCCGCTGATGCTCGAGCATCCACCCTTTCGCGTGCGTGGCCGCGTGATGGTCGACCTCAACGTTTTAGCCGATGCGTTCGAGTTGCACGCGAACTACGATCGCGGCGCCCAGCGCATCGACGTTCGCACGATCAGATAAAAGCCGCGTACCGGTGCGCTAGATGTAGTCTGGCAGTCCCGCGGGTTCCTCGACGGCGGTAATTTCGGCCGGATTCGATTTTCGGAACCCGTACGAGAAGAAGAAGATCAGCCCGACCACTAGCGCGATGGAAAACCATACCCACGTCGTGCGTGAGAGCCCGAAGATCGCTAAAAACAGCGAGCACAAAATTCCCAAGATGGGGAAGAGCGGGACGAATGGCACGCGGAAGCTGCGGGGTAAATCGGGCTTGCGCTTGCGGAGGTACAGCACCCCTGCGCAGACGACCGAAAACGCGATAAGTGTGCCGATGTTGACCAGGTTCAGCAGGTTGTTCAGCGGCACGATCAGCGAGAGTATCGCTACCGCGACGCCCGTGACCATGGTCGTACGCAACGGCGTCTTGAACCGCGGGTGAATGACTGCGACCGCCGGCGGGAGCATCTTATCGCGCGCCATCACGTAAAAAATTCGCGATTGACCTAACAGCGAAGACAGTGCGACGCTGGTCGTTCCCGCCAGCACGCCGATCGTAATGACCCAGTTCAGAATCGGCATATGCAGCGGAGCGAGCGCGTAGACGAGCGGGTTTTTAATCGGAACGTGATTCCACGGCACCGCTCCGACCAGGACGATCGCGGTCGCGCAATACACGATCGTGCCGACCGCCAGGGCGCCCATGACGCCGACCGGTACGTCGAACTTTGGATTCTTGCACTCTTCGGCCGTCGTCGTGGCAGTGTCGAATCCGATGTAACTAAAGAAGACGAACGCGCCCACCGCGATGATTCCGTACGGTTGCGCCGACTCGGCCGCGCCGCCGAACGGGTGCAGCGTTCCCCAACCGATCGGGTTGAAATCGTGCAAATTCGACGCGTGGAATAAGAACAGGCCCGCTACGACAAAAACGAACAGCGCCGACAGCTTTAGAACGACAAAGATGTTGTTGGTGGTGGCGGACTCGCGGATACCGATCGAGAGCAGCACGCTGAGCGCTAGGACGAACAGCGCGCTCAGAACGTCGCATTGCGAGTGAAGCAGGTCCCAACTGCCTGGATTCCACCACGGCCCGTTGATGATCAGATTCGACTGTTGCGCCCAATACGGCAACGCTAAGCCGATCGATTTCATAACGTCCTGGAGCGACGCCGAAAACTGCTGTGCGACCGGTGCGGCGCTGATCCCGTACTCGAAGATGAGCGCGAAGCCGATGATCCACGCAAATAATTTGCCCATGGTCGCATAGGCGTACGTGTACGCGCTGCCGGCCACGGGAACCATCGCGCCCAGCTCGGCATAGCACAAGGCTGCAAAAAACGACGTTATGCCGGCCAGTAGGTACGAGATGATGACCGCCGGTCCCGCGCCCTTGACGCCGGTACCGATGGTGGTGAAGATGCCGCCGCCGATCATCGTACCGATGCCGATAGCGATCAAATCTTTGGCGGTGAGCGCGCGCCGCAGAATCTTCTGGCTTCCAAGCTCGCGAAGCTTATCGACGCTGGTCGTGGCGAACAACGCGCTGCGAAACGACATTCAGCCTGCGGTTCGCAGGGGTACCAAGCTAGTCCCCTGCAGGCGGCTGGGCCCTCGATGTCCAGCGATGTTCTGGAACTCCGAGTCCGTCGTTGATCCAACGCGCCCAAGCGAACAGCGCGTCGGAAAGCCGGTTCAGATAGCGTACCGTTTCTGGCGACACGGTAGAATCATCACGACGCAGCGAGAGCACGCGGCGCTCGGCGCGCCGGCAAATCGTGCGAGCCAGGTGGAGCGCAGCTCCGGCATCCGATCCGCCGGGATGGATGAAGGTCTGCAACGGCGGAAGATCGGCGTCGGCTTCATCGATGGCGCGTTCGAGTGGCGCAATTTGCGAAGGGCCCATCGTCGGCATATCGTCCCAACGCTTTGCGGGCGGCGTAGCAAGTTCGGCTCCGAGATCGAACAGCGTGTCCTGCGTCCACGAGAGCCATGCGTCCAGGCGCAGCGCGCGCGGTACGTCGTGCGCGCGGAGGGCGGCGCGAACGACGCCGATCGCACTCGACAGCTCGTCGACCGTCCCATAGCCTTCGATCCGCTTGGAATCTTTGTGAATACGCTCGCCACCGACCAGGCCGGTGCTGCCATCGTCGCCGGTGCGCGTATACAATCGGGTGCGTTTCGTCATCGGATAAGCCTTCGCCGCGCGATGCTCCGGCTCCGAGTGGGAGGCCGGCGCCTAGGGTCGCGCGAAGCCGGGCCGGTCATGTCGCAATCGCAAGCGGCGGTCGTTCGGGAAATTCCCCCGAAAGCGGCCGATCTTTCCGCCTGGTATACCGCCGTCTGCCTGAAGGCCGAACTCGTCTCCTATTCCCCGGTCCGCGGCTGTGTCGTGCTGCGCCCCTACGGCTTCGGAATGTGGGAAAACCTGCAACGGGATCTCGACATACGCTTCAAGGCGACCGGGCATGAAAACGCCTACTTCCCGCTGCTCGTTCCCGAAAGTCTCTTAATTAAAGAAGCCGAACACGTGGAAGGCTTCGCGCCCGAAGTCGCGTGGGTTACGCATGGAGGCAGCGAGGAGCTGACCGAGCGACTGGCCATTCGTCCGACGTCCGAAGCCATCATCGGAACGATGTACGCGCAGTGGGTCGAGTCGTATCGCGATCTTCCGATTCTGATCAATCAGTGGGCGAACGTCGTGCGCTGGGAAAAAGCCACGCGTCCGTTCTTGCGCACGATGGAGTTTTTGTGGCAAGAGGGCCACACGGCGCATGCGACCGCCGCGGAGGCGCGCGAAGAAACGTTGCGCATGCTCGACGTGTACGCGCATTTCGCTCGCGAGGTTGCGGCGCTACCGGTATACGAAGGCATCAAGAGCGCGAGCGAACGGTTTCCCGGCGCCGTCGAAACGTATTCGATCGAGGCGCTAATGCCCGACGGCCGCGCCTTGCAATCGGCCACGTCGCACGATTTGGGACAAAACTTCGCTCGCGCGTACGACATTACGTTCGCCGACGCCGACGGCACGATCAAGCACGCGTACACGACGTCGTGGGGCATGTCGTGGCGGATGCTCGGCGCGGTGATTATGATGCATGGCGATGACCGCGGGTTGCGCGTTCCGCCCAAGTTAGCGCCCATCGAGGTTGTGTTCGTCCCGATCGTTCGTTCCGGCGACGAACGTGCGATCGCGGCCTGCCGCGACGCTGCCGCAGTGTTGTCCGCCCGCGGACATCGCGTTCGGGTCGACGCCCGCGACCATCAGCCTGGTTGGAAGTACGGCGAGTGGGACGTGCGCGGCGTGCCGGTGCGCGTCGAGCTTGGCCCCCGTGACGTCGACGCGGGAACTGCTGTCGTCGTTCGACGCGATCGCGACAAGGGAGCCGAAGGGCAAAAAACCACGATTGCCTTGAGCGATCTGCCGGACGTATTGCCCGGTTTGCTCGACGAAATTCAACGGTCGCTCTACCTGCAGGCCTCGGAGTATCTGCATTCGCATACGGTGGCGCCGCGCGAACGTGAGGCGTTTTTCGCGATGTGCGCCGAACGTGCTGGAATGATCGATATTCCGTGGTGCGGCCGGGCCGATTGCGAAGCTACGGTCAAAGCGCAAACCGGAGCGACGACGCGCAACCTTCGCCCGCTGTCGCGGCCGGGAGCTAACTGCGTCGCGTGCGGGGAGCCGGCGATCACGGACGCCTATTTTGCGCAGTCGTATTAATCGCGTATCGCTCGCACTCGCGTGCGCGATGATTGCGCCGGCTGCCGGCGCGTCGCCGGCATTTGCCGCTTCCCCGTCGGTCGCGGAGCTGGATGCTAGCGCGCGCGCGTCGGGCAATCGTCTGGATATCGCGACCCAGATCGGCGACCGCGTTTTTGCCTCGATGCTGCCGGCGCAAGTGAGCCAAATCTCGGCCAACGAATTCGGAGGTCATCTGGTGCTCGGAATCCGGATGTGGGGCGTGAAATTTCACAAGCCGATCACGCAACGGGAGTTCGTCGACCAAGTCGCATGGCTGATTCGTACCGCCTTCGCAATCGCGCCGTCCGCAGAAGAAGTCGACGTTTGGACCAGCGTCCCGATCGATGTGACGCGCGACATTATCGTTAGTGGCGACTTGGCTCGCCCGACCTCGCGAGTGGTGTTCACGTTATCCGTCCCGCACGCGGCGAGCGATGCCGCGACGATCACGCGCCTCGCCGCCGGTGACGCTGCGTTTTGGGACCGCGAGTGGGTTCGCAGCGCCTTTCTAAAGGCCACCTCGTAATGTATCGCAAAAGCACGCTGCCAAACGGATTACGCGTCATTACCGAGCGTATGCCGTCGGTGCGCTCGGCGACGATCGGCGTGTGGGCCGATGTCGGCTCGTCGCTCGAGCTGCACGAACGCCGCGGCGTTTCGCACATGGTCGAGCATATGCTGTTCAAGGGCACCAGCCGCCGCAGCGCGCGCGACATCGCGCAAATCATGGATGGGGTCGGCGGTAACCTGAACGCCTTTACCGATAAAGAAGCGACCTGCTATTACGCAAAAGTGATGGATCGCCATTTGCCCCTCGCCCTGGACGTGCTCTCCGATATGTTTTTGCACTCGTTGTTCGACGCCGGGGAGCTGGCCAAAGAACGGCAGGTCGTGCTCGAAGAAATTAAGATGTATGAAGACTCCCCGGACGAGTTGATTCACGATCTATTCTTGCAAACGATGTGGAATGGATCGAATCTCGGCGAGCCGACGATCGGCTTCGCCGAAACCGTTTCGGGCCTAACGCCCGACGATCTACGCTCGCACATGCGCGAGCGATATGCGCCGAACTCGGTCGTGGTCACCGCCGCCGGAAACGTCGATCACGACGAGTTCGCACATCGGGTCGAGCGTGCGTTCGCAGAATTTTCCGGCGTTGGTCGGCCGTTCGTTTTAGAAACGCCCGCGATGACGCCGGCCCGAGCGATCAAACAAAAAGACTCCGAGCAAGCGTATTGTATCCTCGGGACGCAAGGGTTATCGGCGACCGACGATCGCCGCTACGCATTATCGGTACTCGATACGATGCTCGGCGGTGGAATGTCCAGCCGCCTTTTTCAAGAGATTCGCGAGAAGCGCGGACTGGTGTACACGGTGTATTCGTTTCAAGCCGCCTATCGCGCCGCCGGACTGTTCGGCATATACGCTGGAACGTCCCCAAAAAACGTTTCCGAATGTGTCGACCTGATGGTTGCGGAGTTGCAAAAACTGCGCGAAGCACCCGTCGAATCCGACGAACTGACGCTGGCAAAAGAGCACATTAAGGGAAGTTTGACGCTGTCGCTCGAGTCGAGTTCGAGTCGCATGATCCGTTTAGGACGCAACGAGTTCGCATTCGGGCGGCAGATCGAGCAAGAAGAAATCGAGCGCCGGATCGATGCGGTCACGGCCGCCGACGTCGTGCAACTGGCCACCGAGCGGTTCGATCCCGGCAATCTGGGGCTTTGCGTCGTCGGCCCGGTCGAAGAGTCGACCATTTCCTGGAGTCGTGACGCAGCCTAACCCGAGCGTGCTCGTCGGCGTCCACTTTTGGACCTGGCAACTCGTTATCGCGCTGCTGATCAACGCGATCGTCCAAGCGATTCAGATCGGCGCCTATGCGGCACGACTGGCCGGCGTTAGAACGGGCCGCATCGCGACCTCCACGTCGTTGTTCAATCTCTTCGTTACGGCCAGCCGGCTAGCGACGCTGGTCTATACGCTGATGCTGGGCCCACTGTCGGACACTGCCGGTAATGCGGTGCGCTCGTTACTCGCGCATAACTCGCCATTCTCGCTGCCGATCCGGTTGGAGCTGGTTGGGGCGGTACAGCACACGTTCGAATGGCAGCTGCGAGCGATCATTATCGCCGGGACGGTCGGGACGGCCATCGGAAGTATGTTGCTGCCGACGTTCACGTACTTGTACGTCCGCGGCGTCCGTTCGTTCGAGCGGACCAAGTCGATGCCCCACTCGATCGTGCGTATCTTCTCTCCGCGCGTGATCGGGGATCTTTTTCGGTCGCTGCGGATGCCGCGTTTCTCCGAGATTCGTGGATTTTCACTGAAGGGAATCCCGCGGCGCCTGCTGGTGTTCAACGTGGTCGTCACCGGCGTGTACGCAATCGGCGTCGTGGCGGCGTACTATGCCAGCGTTCTCGACGTCAACGTGACGCGTACGGCCATCGGCATCTCGGGAATCATCAATGGCATCGGGACGGTCGCCTTCACGTTCTTCGTCGACCCGACGTCCTCGATCATCGTGGATGAAGCGGTGAAAGGCGAGCGCGATCACGAGGAGGTTCGCTCGATGGTATTCTACCTGTCCGTGACGGCCATCGCCGGCTGGGTGCTCTCGCAACTGCTGCTGTGGCCGGCGGCCGAGGTGATAAAGATCGTGGCTCATTTGGTAAATCATGGCGGGTAAGCGAATCCGGTTGCTTGCGGCGGCCGCCGCATGCGTCGCCCTGTCGGGCTGTGCGGGGTCGATTCAGCATTGGATCGTGAACGTGCGGGTCCATCAGGGATCGCAGGCGCTTGCCGTTGGAAACGTGCGCGACGCAGAATTATCGTATCGTCTGGCTTTGCGGGTCGATCCGGAGGACCCGCGCGCCCGCGCCGGCTACGTCCGCGCGGCCGCGGCATACGCACAGTCCGAATACGCGCGCGGCAATTTCGACGACGCGCTTGCGACGATCGGCGACGGCCTGCGGTACGATTCGCAGAGCGTTCGGCTGGCGGCACTCAAACGTACGGTAGACGAAGCCAGACTGCAACGCGAGATCGTCGTATCGAACTACCCCACATTTCGTGAGACGGGCATGCAACTGCAGCGAGCATACGCACAGCTCGATTTGACAAATAAGCTGCTGTTGCGTAGCCTGAGGCGGTTTCAGTACACGTTCGACGCGAGCGATTTAAGCGATGCAATTAAACGAAGCTACGAGATGCAATTGGATTTGGTCAAGAACGGTAATCATCTCATTTCCTACCGGCAGTTGGTGACGTCGGGCGTGCGCCCTGCGGCCGGTGAGGCTGCCGAAACGACCGGCGCGTCGATCCTACCGCTGCCCTAAGGAGACCGATGGAAGTCTGGATCGAATCGCTGCCGACCGCGGGCGCCGGTGTCGTGATCGTCGGTGGCTTTATGCTGCTGACGATTACCGTCGGCTACCTCGTGGATCGGTTCGCATCTCGCGAAGTGCGGATGGCCCACAACGACCTGGCGGGGTTTATTCTCGCCGTGATCGGCGTCGTGTATGCCGTTTTGCTTGCGTTCGTGACGATCGGAGTTTGGGAACGCTACCAACAGGCCGAGGCGCGCAGCTTCGACGAGGGTACCAAGCTCTCCGTAATCTACCGCGATGCCGATCAGTTTCCACAATCGCGGGAACTGCGCGAAGCGGTGCGCGCGTACACCGAATCGGTGATTAACGACGAATGGCCGTTGATGCGGCATGGCGGTCAATCGGCCAAAGCCGATGCGTTGCTGGAACGCGTCGATTTGATCGTCCGCGCACTGCCCGTCGACGGTCCGGGGCGGCAAGACGTGCACGCCGAAATGTTGGAGTCCGTCAACTCCGCGCAAACCGACCGCGATACGCGACTCTCCGAAGACTCTACCGGAATCGACCCTTTGCTGTGGATCGTGCTGGTGTCTGGAGCGGTTATAACCGTGGGTTTTACGTTTTTGTTCGGATTCCGTCACAGCTTGATGCAGCAGTTGATGACTGGTTCCTTAGGATTATTAATCGCAATGGTAATGTTTCTCACGGTCGCGCTGAACTATCCCTATCGAGGAAACATTTCGGTTCCACCGGAGGCTTTTCACAGCGCCATAAAAACCTTCGACGCGATCGGGCCCTAGGGAGTTTGAGCGAGTCCGGGAGGCGCAACGCGACAAACGTTCGCCGCATCTAAGAACGCGCGGCCCTGCCCCCGCCGTTCGGCGACGCGAAACCCTCGCCAGAAACGGTCCGCACCGGGAAGTATCCGTTGCGGATCGGTGATGTAGACCGGCCAGTCCGTGTTTGCGCCGGCCATCGGAAAGCGCTGGAGCCACGCGCACAATTCGACGTTGCGGCGCAGGCGATTATCCTCGACCGAAATGAAGTATCGCGCCCCCTTGCGGATGGCGCTCTGTTCGTCGAACGGCGTCCACAGCAGCGGATCTTCTTCCCAGCCGAAGCGGTCGATGTAATACTGTACGTCCGGCCCGTAATGTCCGAGCACGATAACCGCACTTGGCGGTAACCACCGATCGAGCGCGACCGCATCGGTATACGCGCGCACGTTGTATTTGTAATACGGAGCAACTGCCGCACGTCCTTGAATAGTGACGCCCGCAACGGCCAGCAGCAACAGCGCACCTAATGCCCACCGCCCGGCCGGTGCAACGTCGGCACGACGCAGCATCGATACGTAGCGTGCGGCAGCGCCGCCGATTGCCAGCGCGCAAAGCGGCAGCAGCGAATAGGCGTAATAATCGACGTGCTCGACGGTCATGACCACGAAAACGTAGGCGAGCTCGGCGACAAGCCACGACCACAACAACATGGAGTTCTTCGTTCGCGACCACGCCAGTACGGCGAAGCCGGCGATCGCCAGCACGAAGCCGGCGGTCCCGAGCATGGTCGTACGGACGAGGCCGATCGCGTTGCCGAATGCTGCCAACTTGGCCAACAACGCGCCCGGGCTGGTAAGCGCCTGCCGCAGCGCCGGAAGCACGTGGAGCGTTGTAATGCCGCTGGCCCAGTGCCATTCTGCATGCGACGAAACGATATGGTCGTACCATCCGAGTAGGATCGCCGGCGCGATCAGTAGCGCTGCAACCGCGCCGGCATTGGTTGGCCGCCCGGCGCGATACCGAAGGACTAACAGCGCGCAGACTGGGACGATCGCGACCACCGCTACCGGCTTCGCCAGGTAGGCCAGCGCGAGCAGCGTAGCGGGCAGCGCAACCTGCGGCCAGCGAAACGGCCGCACGTCCATCAAGGCGCGGTCGCATGCGTACAGCGCAGCGGTGAGAAAAAAGACCATGGCGGTGTCGGGCATAAACGTTCGCCCGTAATATACGCTGCCCGGAAAAACGGCGTAGAACGCGGCCGCACACAACCCAGCCGTCGCGCTCCCGAAGATCCGGCGGCCGAAGTATGCCAGCGTCACGATCGTTCCGAGACTGAACAGTATCGTGAACGCGCGACCGATCCATACGTGCACACCGGCGATTCGATAGACGACGGCGCTGAGAAACGGAACGATCTGCAGTTCCAACTCGACGTAGTTGGGTGGTGGGCCGTTATATGTGGTTTGCGGATAGAAGACGTTGAACCGGAGCTGCGCAAAATTGCGCGCGATCGCCGCGGTGTCGCCTTGCCGCCATCCCGGATGGTCCAAGATGGGATGGCCGATCCCGCTTAGACGTAAGCACAGCCCGGCGAGTACGATCGCCGCGAGCACCGCCGGCCACCAGCGCGCCAGGGCCAGCGGCGTCGAGGCCGGCGGCCGGCTTAGTTCACGTGTTTGAACGTCCAATATTTATTCAGAAAGAAGTTGATGAAAATGCCCGAGACGTTGGCGACGAACCACGTTTTATGACCGTGGCCGAACCACGGGCTGACCGCCGCCGACACGAGAAGGCCGACCGCCAACGCGACGGTCGATACCGATAAGAACTGTGCGCCCTCCCGCACGATGTTTCGCGTCGAGCGAAACGTCCAAATGCGGTTGAGATAGTAATTCGAAACGCCGCCCGCCAGAAATGCCACCGTGTAAATGATGTTGTATTCGAACGGGCGCGCGTGTCCCGGTACGACCTTCTGCAGCAACGTGAACACGATCAGGTTCATCGTGAAACCGGTCGACCCGACCAGCCCGAACTTGATGAACTGCCGGACACCCCGGCGCGAGGTCACCGGGGCCACCGCGCTACGCAACCCAATACCAATTGGCGAACAACACCGTATACAGTCCTAACAACGGTAGTGAAAAAGCCGAGATCAAGTTGTTGACCCAGCGGCGCTCGCCCCAGCGAGCGAAGATGACGAACATCGGAAAGAGCACCAGAGCGAAACGCGGCATCGACATCAGGCTCGACGTCGACATCGGCACGAGGATCGACAGCGCCATGTACGCGATGTACGACGGCCGCAGGCTCTTCCAGCCGAACGCCAGTACTCCCAGCATCAGCAACGTGAAGGCGATTTCCAGCGATTGATTGGCGATGAGAAGGGCGGTCGTGGCATGCGCGATCTTCTCGAATGCATTGATGACGCTTACCCATGGAAACGCCAGATGTCGATTCCAGTGAATCTGCACGTGCGAGAAATACAACGGATCCGCACGCAGCACCCACAGATACGCCATGTAGGTCACGAGACCGAGGGGAATCAGCCCGGCTGCCAGCACGCCGAACGGTGACGCCGTCCGCGCGCGCATCGCCGCGAACCATTCCATAATAAACGGAACGATCAGGAGCACGCCCTCGACCCGGCTGAGCGCCGCAAAAAATCCGATCGCTCCCGCGATCCACCAGCGGCCGGCGCGCATGTAGTAAAACGACGCGACGGTCAGCATGAAAAAGAGCGACTCGGTGTAGACGGCCGAGAAGAAGACGGCGGTAGGAAAGATCGACACATAAAAGATCGCGCGCCGCGCAACCGCCCGGTCGTATTCGCGTTCGAGCAAACGATACAAAAACAGCAGGCCGAAGAAAAACGACGCATTCGAGATAAGCAATCCCGCAACGAGGTGGTTTCCGGCAAAGGCGCCGACCAGCTTGATGAGGAGCGGATAGAGGGGGAAGAACGCCATATCGGTGCCGAGATAGCCGCGAGTCGCAATATCGATGTAGTGAACGGCATCCCAACGTCCCCACACCGACAGCAGGACGTGCTGCGACTCTTCGATGTGCGTTCCCGGGCGCTGTCCGATGATGACCGCCGCAAGTTCGGCGATGACGATGATTGCGGCACGCGTCGCCACGAAATCGAGTAGCACTTCCCGGACGGTTTGGTTGAACCGGGCCGCAATCAATAGTTTGGCGACGCAGAACAACGCCGTTGCAAGCAGCAGCAGTCGCGCCCCGTGCGTCACTTGCGGCGGAAGCACGAACGTTAGCCATAAGAGTAAGAACGGCAGCCAGGTCGCCGCGTCGTATTGCAAAGAACGCCCGAGCGACAATCCCGTTCGGCGTGCGAAAAAGCGACAATACTCGCTCCAGACCACGATCGCGAGAGCCGCACCGGCCACCAGGCCGGCCAGAAGCGTGAGTTCCGCCACGGCCGCGCGCGAGGGAACGGCCAGGGCATACCACGCGAAGAAGCCTAACGTCGCACCCGACGCACCGACGAACGACGCCCATAGCCATTGCGGCACGATCGACTCGCCGAAACGCGTCGCGAACGCTTGCAGCGACGGCGCGGGTTGCATACTAGCAGACACGGTCCCCGAAGTTTAAGAGGATATGCGCCGCTTCCCTTGTAGCCCATGAATATGGCGCGAGCTTCCGCACGAGCGGATTTGAACCACCCGGTTCATTCCTTGGACTTCGTTAAAGTGACCGAAAGTGCGGCGCTGGCAGCATCGCGCTGGATGGGCCGGGGCGAGCGCGATGCTGCCGACGGCGCCGCCGTCGAAAAGATGCGCGAGACGCTCGGTGAGATGGAAATCGCCGGACGCATCGTGATCGGAGAAGGCGAACGCGACGAAGCGCCGATGCTCTATATCGGCGAAGAAGTCGGTCTCGGCGGGGTGGAGGTCGACATCGCAGTCGACCCGGTCGAAGGCACGAACCTGGTTGCCAACGGGCTGCCCAACTCGATCGCCGTGATGGCGATTGCAGAACGCGGAGGCCTGCTGCACGCGCCGGATTCGTACATGAAGAAACTCGCGGTCGGTGCGAAAGCCGCGCCGTACGTGCATATCGATGCTCCCGTTCGCGAAAATCTGGAAGCCGTCGCCAACGCGCTCGAAAAACCGATCAACGACGTGTGCGTCGTGATTCTCGATCGGCCTCGTCACGCCGATCTCATTCGCGAAGTACGCGAGGTCGGCGCTCGGATTCGGTTGATTTCCGATGGCGATGTCGATGCGTGCATCGCGACGGCGATCGAAACGACCGGCATTCACGTCGCGATGGGAACCGGCGGCGCACCCGAAGGCGTGCTGGCGGCGGCCGCCATAAAATGCTTGGGCGGTAACTTTATGGGCCGCTTAGAACCGCGGAATGCCGAAGAGGCCGAGCGCGCAATCGCAATGGGGTTCGGTTCGCTCGATCGCGTGTTGGAACTCGACGATCTGGTTATGAGCGACGACGTCGTGTTTTGCGCGACCGGAATCACCGACGGCGATTTGGTGCGCGGCGTGCGTTTCTACGGAAACCAAGCGCGCACGCACTCGATTCACGTGCACTCGGCCGGAACCGTCCGGTTTATCGAATCGATTCACCGGCTCGGCGCCCGATCCGGCCGCTAATCCGGCTCCGGTAATGCAACGCACGCACGACATGGTCGTGATCGGCGCCGGCTCGGGCGGATATGCCGCCGCTCGCACGGCCAAAGATTTTCACTGCAACGTTGCCTTGGTCGATCCCGGGCCGCTCGGGGGCTTGTGTATTCTACGTGGGTGCATGCCGAGTAAAGCCTTGATCGCGACGAGCGACGCCATCGACGACGTGCGTCACGCATCGCAGCTCGGTATCGAGGTCGACCGGCCAATCGCCGATATGCCGTTCGTCGCTCGCCGCAAGCGTGCGCTCGTCAAAGAATTCGCCGACTATCGCATCGGCGGCATTGAGGAGTTTCCGCTCTACTCCGGCGCTGCGACGTTTCTCTCCGAAACCGAGTTGGCCGTTGGCGAGGACGTGCTTCGAGCGCGCAAGTTCGTCATCGCAACCGGCAGCGCGATCACGCCTTCGGAGTTGCCGGGCCTTGCGGAAACCGGTTATGTCGACAGCGATGGCGTACTCGATTTAGAAGAGATTCCACGCTCGGCGATCGTGCTCGGCGGCGGTTATACCGCCTGCGAGCTCGGACAGTTCTTGAGCCGGATGGGCGCCGAAACGACGATGATCATCCGCAGCGGCCACTTGCTGACCGAGACGGACGACGATATCGGCGAAGCGCTGACTGGATATTTTCGCGAAGAAGGCATTCGCGTGTTCGAGCACGCGTCGTTGTCGCGTGCGTTCGTGCGCGACGGCAAGAAAGTGATTGCGTTTTCGGTCGACGGCGAAGAGCGAGAAGTGGCTGCCGAGCAAATCTTTTACGCGCTGGGACGAAGGCCGATGGTCGAGGGTCTGCAACTCGATCGAGCGGGCGTGCGATTCGATCCCAAGAGCGGCATCGAGGTCGACGAGCACCTTCGCACCAGCAATCCGAACATCTACGCGGTGGGAGATGTCACCGGGCGCTACATGCTGGTGCACGTAGCGATTTATCAGGGTGAAGTGGCATCCAGGCACGCGTGCACCGGAAACGACGAACGCGCCGATTATCGATTGGTTTCCGCGCACACCGTGTTTACCGATCCACAGGTTGCCGTCGCAGGCGCTACCGAGAAAGAACTACGCGCTAAGAAGATAACGTACGTCGTCGGCCGCTACGACTTCGCGGAGCACGGCAAAGCGCAGTGTTTGGGAAAGACCAAGGGCTTCGTAAAGATGATGGCCGACCCGACGGATTGCCGGATGCTCGGCGCGGCGGTCATCGGGCCGCAAGGGTCCGAGTTGATTCACGAAACGATCGTCGCGATGGAGTTCGGGGCGACCGTCACGCAATTTATGCGCATTCCGCACCTGCATCCGACGTTGGCCGAGATTTGGACGTATCCGGCGGAAATTTGCGCGTCGCAAGTGGGTTTGCGGCGCCCCGGCGACGAGCAGATCGAGATAGCAACGAGCGTTACCGGTGCCGGCTAGCGAGCGCGTGCGCGCCGCCCTCGTACAGATGAAACCGGCCAAGGGCCGGTACGCCGAAAATCTCGCTACCGCAGGCGAGGCTTTTTCCGAACTCGCTCCCGATCGACCCGAGCTGATCGTGTTCCCCGAAGCCGCATTCACCGGCTACTTCCTCGAAGGAGCGGTGTACGATCTCGCGCGGACGTCGGACGCGTTCGCCAACGATTTGGCGGCGGCGTGGGGCGCGGCGTGCGGCGACGCTGGAGTCGACCTCGTGGCCGGCTTTTTTGAAAACGCCGGCGGAACGTTTTACAATAGCGCGATCTACGTTCGCATCGAAAGCGGCCGGCCGCACATCGTGCACGTGCATCGTAAATTGTTTTTACCAACGTACGGTGTGTTCGACGAAGAGCGATTTCTTTCGCGCGGTCGCGACGTCGGCGTGTTCGACAGCGTTGCCGGACCGGCGGCGATCGTCGTTTGCGAGGATGCGTGGCATGCCGTGGTTCCGACGCTCGCCGCGATCAAAGGGGCCCGCATCTTGATCGTCCCGAGCGCCTCGCCGGGGCGCGGCATCGATAACGGCGGAAGCGGCGAGCTTACGAGCGTCACGCGTTGGCGAAACACCTTGGCGGATACAGCCGCAGAACACGGGATCTTCGTCTTGTATGCCGGGCTCGCCGGCTTCGAAGGCGGGAAGGGCATGACCGGCAACTCGTGCGTCATCGACCCGTGGGGTACGGTGCTCGTGCAAGCGCCGGCGCTCGGGGCTTGCATCGTTCGAGCCGACTTGGATCTGCGCGAGGTCGTACTGGCCCGCGCCAACCTGCCGCTGCTCGGCGATCTGCGAGCGGTATTACCAGATCTACTGTTGGACGATGCGTGGCCGGTTTCGCGCAATCGCAATGACGGTGACGTTTCAGCGGATTGAAGCGCGGCTCGCGCACGAGCCGCCCGGGATCGACACCGCACTCGCAGCCGAATGGCTCGTCGATTTTTTGCGTGACGAACTGCAACGCCGTCGTGGAATCGATCGAGCCGTTCTGGGACTGTCGGGAGGTATTGATTCGGCGGTTACCGCGTTCTTGTGTGCTCGCGCGCTCGGCTCGAACAACGTGCACGCGTTTCGATTGCCGTACGCCACATCCAGCAAATCGAGCCTGGACGATGCGCAGTTGGTCGTCGATGCCACCGGCATTCACTGTCGCACCATCGAAATAACGGCCGCTGTCGACGGCTATCTCCAGTTCGAACCCGACGCAAGCGCGCGTCGCCGGGGAAACGTGATGGCGCGTACGCGCATGGTGGTGCTGTTCGATCAATCGGCCAAACTCGACGCGCTTCCGGTCGGAACCGGAAACAAGACGGAACGATTGTTGGGGTATTTCACGTGGCACGCCGACGACGCGCCCCCGGTCAATCCGATCGGTGACTTGCTAAAAACCCAAGTGTGGGCCTTGGCGCGCTATCTCGGCGTGCCCGAACAACTGATCGATAAGGCGCCTAGCGCCGATCTCGAGGCCGGACAAACCGACGAGGTCGATCTCGGAATATCGTACGCTCGCGCCGACGCAATCCTGAATTTTCTGTTGCTGGGATACGACGACGTCCAACTCACAGCTCGCGGATTCGACGTGCACGACGTACGATTGGTTCGACGGCTGGTCGACGCAACGCACTGGAAACGGCATTTACCGACGACGGCGATGCTGACCGGCACGGCGATCAACGAGTTCTACTTGCGTCCGGTCGATTTTTAGACCCGTCGTGGCGAGCGTCGAATGCATCGCGGTCGGCACGGAGTTGCTCCTCGGGCAACTCGTCGATACCAACACGCCCTGGATTGCGGGTCAGTTGTCGTCGATTGGAATAGACGTACTCGGGACGCACGCGATCGGTGACAATCGCGAACGGATCGCGGCGGTCGTCCGCGACGTGTTGTCACGCCGGGATGGAGCGATCGTTACCGGCGGACTCGGCCCGACCGTGGACGACCTAACGAAGGAAGCCGTCTGCGATGCGCTCGGACTCGACACCGAACTGTACCAGCCGGCTTTGACGCACATGATCGCGGTATTCGAGTCGTTCGGCCGCCCCATGCCCGAAAACAATCGTAAACAAGCGCAACTTCCGCGGGGTAGCCGCGCGCTGGAGAATCCCAACGGAACCGCACCGGGATTCATCGCCTTCGCAAACGACGGAAAATTCGTAGCCTGTATGCCGGGCGTCCCGCGCGAGATGCAGCCCATGCTGCTGCAGCGGCTCGTCCCCTGGCTGCGCGAGCGTTTCTCGCCCGATGCGGCCATTTTTACCCGGACGATCCACACGATTGGAATCGGCGAGTCCGACGTCGACCGGCGCATCGAAGATGTGTTTCGCGCTGGAGAAAATCCCAAGATCGCCGTGCTCGCGCACGACGGGCGTACCGACGTGAAGATCATGGCGAAAGCGCACGATGCCGATGCGGCCGAGGCGGCGATCGCGCCGTTGCAGACCGAAATCGAACGTCGGCTCGACGGTTTCGTGTACGGTCGCGATGATGCGACGCTCGCGTCGGCGATCGCACGGTTGCTGGTCGACGGAACGATGCGGGTCGCAACTGCCGAGTCGTGTACCGGTGGACGGCTCGCCGCTGCGATGACGGAACGTGCGGGTGCGTCGCTCGCGTATGTCGGCGGCATCGTCGCGTACGACAACGCTGTCAAGGTATCGGCGCTGAACGTGCCCGCCCACACGATCGAGCGGGACGGCGCCGTCAGCCAAAGCGTGGTGGAAGCGATGGCGCGCGGCGCGTGCGCCGCATTTTCCGCCGACGTCGCGATCGCGACGACGGGCATCGCCGGTCCGGACGGTGGCACTCCGGAGAAGCCGGTCGGCGTAGTATGGTTCGCGATCGCCGCCTCGGATGGGACGATGGTTTCACGGCGTTTCGTCTTCCGTGGCGACCGCGTCGGAATTCAGACGCGAGCGACGACCTACGCCCTGGGGCTACTGTGGCGTTTTCTCCGCGGCGAACGCGAATGATCGCAGGTTAGACGGCCGAACCGAATCCGAGCGCAGCGAGAACGCGCTGCGTCGCGAGCGCCTGCGAGAAGGTGGGCAACCCGCTGGATTTGCCTTCGATCGCGAGAACGAACTGATCGTACAGTTCCATGAGCAACGGAACGTTGGCGTTGATCGAGGCGAAACGCGCGTAGGGTGAAGGTTTGCACTCCAACTCGCTCGTTTCTTCTTCGTCGATCGAGAATAGTGTCAGGTCGGTGACGGTGTCCCCGCTGGCAACCGCCGACCGGTCTTCACCGTGAATCGCACACGTATAGCTGTCCAACCCGGTCGCGGCATCGATGCATAATCGTGCGACGAGGCCGCCGCCATAGTCGACGATCGCGAACGCGCCATCGTCGACGTTCGATTCGAACGTTCCGCGCTCGTCGGTTCGTCGCGGGTTTGCGGTACGAAGCATTCCGACCGTGTTGCGCGGTTCGCGCCCCGACGTCCAGGTCGCCTGATCGATCATGTGAGAGAGCAGCGCTCCCGCCATGCCGCCTCCACGCTCGCGATCGAACCACCAACTACGCTCGCGCTGCACGTCGCGTCGCAGCGAGCGCCGCAGCGCCGTGACTTCGATGTCGCGCAGGGGGTCGAGATGCCGGTTGGCGACCAGCTCGTGCAACGCTTGGGCTTGCGGGACGAAGCGGAATTCGTGCGCGATTCCGCACGCGGTGCCGGCGCGCTTCGAACGCTCGACCATCGTTTCAGCTTGCGCGACGTTGAGGGCAAACGGCTTTTCGCAGAGCACGTGCTTGCCGGCATCCAGGCACGCATCGACGTCGTCGAGATGCGCGAAGGGTGGCGAGGCGACGGTCACCGCGTCGAGCTCGCACCCGGCGATCATCTCGCGGCAGGAAGCGAAGGCGTTGGGAATGTTGCGTTCGGCTGCGATGCGCTTCGCGCTCGACGGCGATGCCAACGCCACCACATCGAACCGCGGGTGCGCCAGCAACGCCGGCAGATGCGACGTGACGCCGAATCCCGATCCGACGATTCCGATCTTGTACCGTTCCATTAGTCGTTCTCCATTAGGCGGCGTTCGATCGTCTCGAGCGCATGCGAGAGATCGTCGAAGGCGATGACGAGCGGAGGACCGATCGTGACAACATTTCCGGTCGCTCCCGATTGGAGCAAGATGAGCCCGTCTTGCAGTGCATCTTTCACGAGTCGTTCTGCGCGCTCCGGCCGATCGAATTCGATTCCCCAGAACGCTCCGCGCCCGCGCACGTCGACCACACCCGAGAGGCCGGTCCATCGCCGCGACCGTTCTGCGATCGTCTCACCCAATCGCATGGCTCGTTCCGGCAGCGAGCGGTCTTGCACTTCATCGATGACAGCGAGTGCGGCCGCGCAACCCATCGGGTTGCCGAGATAGGTCGACGTGTGGAGCGCTTCTCCGCTGGAAACCGGCCACGCGTCCATGACCGTTTTCGATCCTACGGCGGCACTAATCGGAAATCCGCCGCCCATCGCTTTGCCGATGCAGAGTACGTCGGGAGCGATTGCATCGCGCTCGATCGCAAACCAGGTTCCCGTTCTTCCGAAGCCGGTGTAGATCTCGTCGACGATCAATAGGATTCCCCGGCGATCGCACAAGGATCGTAGCGCGGACAAGTAGCCGTCAGGCGGCACGATACAGCCGCCTCGGCCTTGAACGGGTTCGATCACGACCGCAGCGACGTCGTGCCACTCCCTGAGTTGTTCTTCGGTTGCAGCGATCGCCGCCGCTGCGTCGATGTCGTGGCCGGGATAATCGAGCCAGACCGTTCCGGCCGCAAATGCCCCCGCGAACGGCGCGCGAAATTTCTCGAGCCCACACACCGCGAGCGCTCCAAGCGACAAGCCGTGATAGGCACCGCGATAGGCGGCAAAGCGCGTGCGGCCGGTCGCGAGGACGGCGCTTTTACAAGCGGCTTCGACGGCTTCCGAACCGGTCGTCGCCAAAAACGTTCTCGACATGTCTCCCGGCAAAATGTCGTGCAGCCGTTCCAGCAGCCGGATACGCACTTCGGGCGGATGGACGTCGCCCATCGCGTGCGGAAGTAGCGCTGCTTGCTCTGAAATCGCACGTGCGACGCGCGGATTTGCGTGGCCGACGTTTGCCACCCCGAATGCGGACGTGAGATCGAGGTAGCGGTTGCCATCGCAATCATCGATAAACGCACCCGAAGCGCTCTGCCACACCACTGGAAAATCGTGGCTAATAGCCGTAACGTTGCGAGATTCGCGGACGCGCAAGCGATCTAACAACGCGCGACTGCGCGGACCTGGAATCGGCGTCCCGTTCGCCGAACGCTCACCGCTCATCGCTCACCCATCGCACGAATTCCGCGATTCGAGGCCTGCCGCCGTGCGGAGTGGATAGCGGCGGGTTCTGCAACGCGCCGAATGCAGCCACGCGCGCCGCGCCCGATGCGATCGCGGCGTCGACGATGTCGGCACGTTGCGAACTTGCGCTCCAGGCTTCGATCGGGAGCGCGTGCTGCCGAAGGTAGTCGGCCGCTTGCGACGGTGCGTCGACCGGGAAAACGGCGACCGTTCGAGGCAGAAAGTCGGGCGCACGTTCGAATCCGCCGTCGAAGACTGCCACATAACTTCGCGCTGCATCGGTGCGCACCGTGCCCTGCCCGTTCGCCGCGCGAAACGCTCCGAGATCGTGCGCCGCGGCCACCGCGGCAATCGCCGCCGGGTCGTTCCGCGAAGGCGGAAACTCAACTGCGGCGCGCTCCATTTCGCGCGCCAACGCCGAGAAAAAGTCTTCGGGCGAAATGGCGCCACCGCGTTCTACGAAAATCGTACGTAACGATAGGCAGCCTTCCGTGTCGTAGAGGACGGCGTCGCGCGCCGCCTCTCGAACCAGCGCTTCGACGTCGCCCTCGAGCGACTCTCGTGCGACGTAACCGGCGCTGGTTCGCGGGCCGTACGCGATGAAGCGGCTCTCGGCGGCGCACAGCGCGCGAATGGTTTCGAGCGAGGTTCGGTCGCCGAACGCTACGACCGTATCGAAATCGCGCAAATCTCGTTCGCTTGCGAAACCGTCCCAGGTTTGCGCGGCGATCCGTTGCGAAAGATCCGGCAGCTCTTCGAGCAGGGTACGAAAAAAAGCATCGACCATGTGATCTTCGCGATCCTTGACCATCACGTCGCATCCCGCGCAGATTGCGAAGACCGCCGGAACGATCGCGACGCCGATCGTCGTCCGGCTTGAAATGATGCACGTTCGTCCGGCCGGCAGCGCGCGCACCCGCATGCCGTTCCGGTCGACGAATCCATCCAGCGCGTCGAGCGACCCCAGTTCGCCCGCGATCGTCGCGACCAGCGCATCGTTAGAAATGGATGAAAACAATCGGTCCAACGCATACTCAGCAACGGGCGACGAATAGCCGGTTCTCCGGCTGACGGCCGCCAACGTACGAACGCGAGGGGGGAAATCGCCGTCGCTCCAGCGTCGCGCGGCATCCGAAACCGCCCGAATCACCGAGCGGACCGGACGTCGACCGGTCGTCATGCCTCCCAGGTTCGCGGAAAGCCAAGAGGCGCCCGCAGGACGCGTTCGAGGTTACCGGCGGAGATGCGGCAAACGAGAGCGGCATGACGTGGTGCGTGCGCGCGTTCTTTGTGTTATTGGCTGCAGCGTCGATCGCCGGCCTCATCGATACCGCCGCGTGCACGCGACGCGGTCACTCGACCATCATTCCGCCGACGGCCACGCCGCTGACGACGCTCATGGTCAATCCGAAAACCGGAAACGACACCACCGGGAACGGTTCGCAGACGAGCCCGTTCAAGACGCTGACGAAGGCGCTGGCCGTGGTGAAGTCGGAGACGGTCACCGGCCTGACGATCGAACTGCAGCCCGGCGCATACACAACTGCCAGCGGCGAACTGTTTCCGATCGTTATCCCCACGGGTGTCACGATCAACGGCTCGGGCTACGGCATGGGACCTCGTCAAGCCGATGCCGCGTTCATCAGTGGCTTCGGCGAAGATTTGAATTACGAAGCGATCGTCGGACATCCGAGTTCGCGCACGGCATTCGCGACGCTGGAAGTCGGAACGGATGTAACCGAGGTACAGATCAATCGCTTGTACGTCGGCGCGCCGTCGCTGTCGATTCCCGGAAGTGCCAGTTACGCATCGTTAGACGGGTTAGGCCAGCTCGTGGCTTCGCACGTAACCTTTGCAGCGGCAACCAAGTCGACGTCGGCGAAGGCCGGCGGGTTGATGTTGCCGGGCGGTGCGGTGACGTGCACGGCTTGCGCGTTGCTCGGAAGCGGATACGCGGTGTTGGCCTTCTCGGCGCAAGGTCTGCATCCGTCGGTAACACTCAACGGTCAGCCGGCAGAGAGCGTTCTTGGCGCGAACATCGGAATCTACACTGACGGCACTGCGAACATTACTTCGTCGTATCAAACGTACCAATCGAAGCAATACGGATACCGCGATTCGTTCCCGGCGCCGGTGACCTCGCCGCAGCCGTCGCCGATGTTGCCCATGATCGATTTCGGGCACGGGGCGGCCTTTTCTCCCGGCGGTAACGTCTTCATCGCGGCACACGGCATAATCTCTGAAATCTCAGTGGTCACCCCTAACGCCCAAATTGCCGCGCTCGCAAACACTTGGAATCCGCTGACGCAAGGCTCCAACGCGCACGGACAATATCCGCGCATGCGTGTCTTCCGGCAGGGCGCGCACGGACGCAACATTACGATTGCCTCGTATGCAAGCGCGTCGAGGGTCTTCGTCGGCCCGCCTCCCCCGCCGTCGCCGACTCCGAATCCGTCGTTTAGCCCCGGCAGCCCCAGTCCGTACCCGTCTCCGACGTAACGACTGCAGCGTTCCTTAGGCCCGCAGATCGCGCAGCGTTTCCGCGTCGAGCGAGCAGCCGCGTAATTCGGCGCCCCGTTCCCGGCCGATGAGGACGATGGCTGTCTCGCCCGTCTGCGGATCGACGAGGCGCGCTCCGAGATCTTCGGTTGCGATGGCGATGCACGACGCGCGGTTCGCAAGATCGACGTGCACGAGCGCGCCGACGATTCCGTCGGGAAGCGTTCGTCCATCGGCACCGACGACGCGCGAGCGCAGCCACGGTCCGGCATACTTATACCGAACGTCCGTATCGCTGCGAGCTGCGCTGTTGGGTGGTCCATCGTAATATTGCGAGGTTAGCTCGGTCATGCCGTACTCTGCGACGATCGCCGAATCGGAAAGCTCGAACGCAGCCGCCGTTTGCCGGTAGAGTTCGCCGCGATCCAGCGTTCTCGTGCGGCCCTTAAAGCCGCCGGTTTCCATCACGCGCGATCCGTGCGGCAAGGGCAACTGCATTGCAAGCTCCTCGAGCCGGTCGAGAAGCGCTACGAGTGCAAACGCGGTGGTCGCGATACACAAGGGCCGGTCGTGTCGAGCGGCGTCGTGCAAGTCGACGATCAAACGGTCGATGTCGATGCGATCCGGTTGCACGTACCAGCTCGTCTCGCCGTCGCCGAAGGCGGCCGCAACGGCGCGCATCATGTACCCAAGTGACGACTGCGGACGGATCGCCGGATTCGGAACGACGTTGCAATACCGCAGCCGCGCCCCGTCGCCGAGCATGAATCGCTCGAAACCGGCCAGCAGCGCGGCATCGTAGAGGGCGCTCGTTTCAAAATAGTGATTGCCGGGATGCCCGTCGGTCGTGCCACTGGTTTCGAACGTCAGGACGGCGCCCTCGACCGGGAACGAGGCGAGCGCAGCTTCCTTAAATGCCGCAGCCGGGACGGCCGGAATGCGATCCCAAGACTGTGGCGTCGTCGTAGCATTCCATCCGAGCATCGTGCAGTAGCGCGCATACGGCAGATTGTAACGGCGCTGATAGTCGAACAGCCGCAACGCGAGATCGTCGAACGCTTGGTCCGCTAACGTCACTCCGCGCGTTCGCCAGGCGTCGATGACGGCGAGAATGTCTGCGTCGAGCGCCGCCGATTCGCTCGCGTACGTCAATGCGGCGCGCGACGGCGCGACGTGATGACGCCGCTATTGAGTCCGGCCGAAGCGAGTCCGCCGCAAAAGCGCGCGTACTCGACTTTGATGCAACGATCCACCACTACGGTCAACCCGGCAGCGTCGGCGCGTGCGATAGCGTCTTGGTTTATAACCCCGTACTGATACCACATCGCTCGCGCGCCGGCGGCGATGGCCTCTTCGGTGACCGTGAGAGCATCGGCCGGCCGACGGAAAACGTCGACTACGTCTGGTGGACCGTACGCGTCGGCGTACGCAGCCAGCGACGGCAGCGCTGCAATACCATCGATCTCTGCGACGTTGGGATTGATCGGAACCACGCGATACGGCGTTTGCGTTCGAAGATAGGAGAAAACCGTATAGCTCGGGCGCAGCGGATTATCCGAAGCGCCGACCATCGCGATCGATGTCACGCGCTCGAGCAGCGAACGAATATCGGCCGGCGTACTCGCGATCACGCGTCCACCTGCGGGCTGGCTTGCGAACGGGTAAGGACCTCATACCGGTTTCCGTCCACGTCCTCAAAGAAAACGGCGTAATAATTGTCGCCGTATTCGGGATTGAGCGACGGACCGTCGATCTTTTGCGCGCCCGCCTTTTGCGCCGCTTCGGCGGCCGCGTCGACACGAGCACGGTCGTCGACGCCAAAAGCCAGTTGCATCGTTCCGCCGGAGGCTTCGTCGTTTTGGGTAAAACCGATGCGCGGACGGCTGCCGTCCGATGGTTCGTATCCGACGAAGCCGGCCTCATCCGGGACTCGCCGGAATCCGAGCGGGGCGGATAATGCGCCGAACAGCGTTTCCGCGGATCGGAGTTCGCGGACGTGAACGTCGACGTGGTGTATCATGCGATGTCGTGCTCCCTAGACTGCTGCTGCCGCGCGTAGCCCGCGTTCGAGATCCCATATCAGATCGTTCGCGTCTTCCAACCCAACCGACAGCCGCACCGATTCGGGTGGCACCCCTGCCGCTTCGAGCTCGCCATCGCTGAGTTGCGAGTGGGTCGTCGACGCCGGATGAATGACTAAGCTCTTGGCATCACCGACGTTCGCCAAGTGGCTCCACAAACTCAGCGCGTCGATGAGACGGCTTCCGGCTTCGCGTCCGCCCTTCAAACCAAACGTAAACACTGCACCTAAGAGTGGCGGACGTACCCACGCAACCTCTGGGCGGCCCTGCAAAAAGTCCGCGACCGTGCGCGCATTAGCGGTGTGACGGTCCATCCGCAGCGGTAGCGTTTCGAGTCCTTGTAACAAGAGCCACGCGTCCATTGGCGAGAGTTGCGCACCGATATCGCGCAAAACTTCGGCCCGCAAACGCATCAAGAACGCATACTCACCGAACGTCTCGGAGAACACTTTGCGATGGTAGCCCGGGCTCGGTTCCGACAACAGCGGAAAGCGCCCGTTGCCCCATGGGAACGTCCCCGATTCGATCGCAACGCCGCCGATGCTCGTGCCGTGCCCGCCGATGAACTTCGTGGCCGAATGCAGGACGATGTCGGCGCCGCGTTCGATCGGGCGGCAAAAATACGGCGTTGCAAACGTGTTGTCGACGGCAAGCGGCACGCCGGCGTCGTGCGCGATGCGCGTCAACGCTTCGATATCGGCGAGCGAACCAGACGGGTTGGCGACGGTCTCCACAAACAGGAGGCGTGTCTGCGGCCCGATCGCGCCGGCGACGGCCGCGTCGTCATCGGTATCGACGAACGTCGTTTCGATGCCCATGCGCTTGATCGTGACCGAGAGTTGCGTAATGGTTCCGCCGTAGACATTTCGCGAACAGACGATGTGATCGCCGGATTGAGCCAATGCCAACACCGTACACAGTTGCGCCGCCAGGCCGCTGGAGAACGCGACCGCGCCGAGCCCCGATTCGAGGCTTGCCATTCGTTCCTCGAAGGCGGCAACGGTCGGGTTGCTGATCCGGCTGTAGATGTGCCCATAGCTGCGTAGTGCGAAGAGTTCGGCAGCTTGCTCGGCCGAGTCGAACACATACGCGGCCGTTTGATAAATCGGGGCTGCCCGCGACCCGGTCGCCGGGTCCGGCGGCGTCCCGGCGTGGATCGCGCGCGTGGCGAATCCGAAGTCCCGGTCCTGCATGACTCCGCGGCTTCGCTGGATAACCGATTCAATCATGGGAATGACGCTCACCGAAAAAATTCTGGCTCGACATGCCGGCTTGGAACGCGTTAGCGCCGGCAGCATCATTAACGCAAACGTCGACTTGGTGTTGGCCAACGAACTGTCGGCCGCGGTCGCGATCGCGGTCATGCGCGGAATCAAAGGCGCGAGCCGCGTGTTCGACCGGAAAAAAATCGCGCTGGTCGAGGACCACTTCGTTCCGGCCAAGGACGCGCAGTCCGCAAAACTTGCTCGTCTCATGAAAGAATTCGCGAAGGAGCAAGAGATCGAGCACTTCTTCGACGTGGGCCGCGGCGGAATCGAACACGTCGTGCTGCCTGAGGAAGGCCTCGTCGCACCCGGCGAGCTGATCGTCGGCGGCGATTCGCATACGTGCACGTATGGTGCCTTCGGCGCGTTTGCCACAGGAATGGGCTCGACCGATATCGCCGCAGCCTTCGTACTCGGCGAGGTATGGTTGAAAGTTCCTTCGACGATCAAGATCGTGTACGACGGCGAGCTCGGTCCCATGGTCTATGCAAAAGACGTCATGCTCCGTACGGTCGGCGAACTCGGCATCGACGGCGCAACCTATCGCGCGATCGAGTATCACGGCACCACGGTAGATCGCTTGTCGATCACGGGTCGCATTACGATGGCCAACATGGCGATCGAGGCCGGCGCCAAGAACGGCATTTTCCACGCGGATGCCAAGACGCTCGCATACGTTACCGAGCGAACGGATCGCCCGTTCGTCGTCGAACGTTCTGACGACGACGCCGTGTACGAGCGGATCGTCAACATCGATGTGGGCCAACTGGAACCGCAAGTCGCCTGTCCGCATACGCCCGATAACGTGCATCCCATTTCCGAAGTCGCGGCCGATAACATCGACGTCGATCAAGTGTTTATCGGATCGTGTACGAACGGTTATATCGAAGACTTACGTGTCGTGGCGAAGATTCTCGACGGAAAGAAAATCGCGTCGAACCTGCGCGTGATCGTCAACCCTGGCAGTCAAAAAGTTTGGATGCAAGCCGCTCAGGAAGGCATTCTCACCATCTTAGCGGCGGCCGGATGTGCGGTGAACACGCCCGGATGCGGCGCCTGTTTCGGCGGCCACATGGGGACGCTCGGAGATGGCGAGCGTGCGGTCTCCACCACCAATCGCAACTATGTCGGCCGGATGGGCTCGCCGAAAGCCGAGGTCTACCTCGCGTCTCCCGCGACCTGTGCCGCGTCGGCCTTAGCCGGAAAAATCGCCGACCCGCGCGCGCTCGAACTCGCCGCCGTTTAACTACAGCGAAGAAAGGTTTCGGTCATGGACAGCAAGCTGCGCGGACACGCACACAAATACGGAAAGAACGTCGACACCGACGTGATCATCCCCGGCAAGTATTGCAACATCGTCGACCCGGCAGAGTTGGGCAAGCACGCACTCGAGGGCCTCGACCCGGAGTACACCGCGCGCATGCAATCAGGGGACATCATCGTCGCCGATCGTAATTTCGGTTGTGGATCGAGCCGCGAGGTCGCGCCCATCGCGATCAAGGGTTCGGGTACGTCGGCGGTGATCGCAAAGAGCTTCGCGCGTATTTTCTATCGCAATGCGCTCAACATCGGTCTGCCGATCTTCGAATCAGACGAAGCCGTCGACGGCATCGAGAGCGGCGACGTGATCGAGGTCGAGCCGGCGACCGGCATCGTCCGCAACATTACCAAGAACACGGAATACCAAGCCGCCGAGTTCCCGCCGTTTATGCGATCGCTGATCGACGCCGGTGGATTGGTTCCATACGTGGAGCGCCGGCTGGCTGAAGCCGCCAAGTAGGCGCCCCCACCAAACCCCTGAGGTTACGGCGGCCCGCCGCCTCCGCTGTTGTTCCCGCCCATTCCGCCGGGAGCCGCGTTCAGGTTGTCGATGAACTTCGATTTGGGACGATAGGCGGCCGTGAACGTCACCTGTTCTTTGGGCGTCGTGAACTCTCCGATCATATCGGTCGTTCCATCGAGGCGTCCCTCGAGGCTGATCGAGGTTCCGTCCGGGAGCGTTACCACGAGATGGACGGCTTGTGCGTCGAGCGACCCGGCGATGGGGTATTTCTTTCCATTGCTGTTGACGTAGGTGCCGCTAATCGTCGAACCGTCTTGCTTGAGGACGAGGTGCGTGTACTCGGTGTTACTACCGCGTTGAATTTGGACTTCCCATACGCCCTCAATGCCCTTGCGCGCGTTCGGGGGCGGAGTAGGCGCGGTCGATGCTCCAGGCGCCGGCTGTCCCGGCACGGCAAATCCCGAGGGAACCGGGACGGGAGTCGCGACCGATCCCGGGTTTACGCCGGGTGCGGGCGCCTGCTCCGGAGTTGAGGACGGCGCCGCAAGCGGCGGCGGCGTCGGAGGCGGGGTAGCGCCGATCGCGGGATGCGGGGCGCCGGCCGAGGCGGCGAAGACGACGGCCAGCGCGGCGCCGGCAATCGCGGTCAAAAACGAGTTCGGTTTCACCCTCCTCCGTTTAGAACCGGGCGCGAGGGGACCCTCTTGTGGTGGCTGCTATAATGCAGAGGCTGTGAAAGACAAGATTCATCCCAAGTGGTACCCCGAGGCCCGCGTTCACTGCGCATGCGGCAGCACGTTCACGACCGGCTCGACGATGGCCGAGATCGGCGTGGAAATTTGCGCTGCCTGCCATCCCCTGTTCACCGGTCAGCAGAAACTCATCGACACCGCCGGTCGCGTCGATAAGTTCAATCAGCGCGCCGCAGCGGCCAAGCGCAAGCAAGAAGAGGCGGCTTCGCGCCGCGCGACTCGCGAGGCGCAACAGGCCGCTCGTACGTAGGGCCGCACGGGCCTTACGGTCGACCGCGTGAGTTCGCCATCCGAGCTCCGGCTCGAAACGATGTCGCGTCGCTTCGATGAAATCGAAGCCGAGCTGGCACATCCGAGCGGAGCATTCGATCAACAACGCTACACCGCGCTCCTCAAAGAGCGTTCGCAACTCGAACCGCCGGTCGCCGTGTACCGCCGCCTGCGCAAGGTGCAGGCCGACGCGGTGACCAGCGAGGGCCTCGTCGCCGAAACCGATGGGGAGATGCGCGACCTGGCCGAGGACGACGTTCGTACGCTGCGGGAACGCGAGCGCGAACTTTCCGCCGAACTCGCTCAGCTGCTCGTCCCGAGCGATCCGAACGACGACAACGATATTTTCGTTGAAATTCGCGCCGGCGCCGGTGGTGACGAAGCCGCAATTTTCGCCGGAGACCTGGCGCGCATGTACATGCGCTACGCCGAACAACTGGGCATGCGGCCGGAACTGACGTCCGAGAACGCGAGCGACGCCGGCGGTTTCAGGGAGATCGTCTTCGGAGTCAAAGGCCAGGGCGCGTATCGTTCGTTCAAGCACGAGTCGGGCGTCCATCGCGTGCAACGCGTCCCGGAAACCGAAGCGCAGGGCCGCATTCACACCAGCACGGCGACGGTCGCAGTATTGCCCCAGGTCGAAGATAGCGTTGAAGTTGAGATTCGATCGACCGACCTTGAAATCGACACCTACAAATCGTCCGGTGCCGGCGGCCAATACGTCAATAAGACCGAGTCGGCCATTCGCATTACGCACGTACCGTCCGGAATCATCGTCGCGTCGCAGCAAGAGCGATCGCAAATACAAAACCGTGAAAAGGCCATGCGCATGCTGCGGTCGATGTTGTTCGATCGCAAGCGCCGCGAACAAGAAGAAGCGATGGGCTCGATGCGCCGCTCGCAAGTCGGTACGGGCGACCGTTCGGAGAAGATTCGCACCTACAATTTTCCGCAAGATCGGGTGACCGATCACCGCATCAATCGCAGCTTCGGCAACATTCGTGGGATCGTCGACGGGCAACTCGAGCAGATCGTCGAGGAGTTGCTGGCCGACGAGCGCGCTCGCGCGCTGGCCGGCGAAAATGCTTGACTGCAGGCGGCTGCTTGGTCGCGGGATAAGCTTGCGGTAAAAGGAGACTTGAGTATGCGCGCGATGTTACGGGCCGTTTTTCCCGTGGAACAGTCAAATGCGGCGGTCAAGGATGGTTCGCTCGGCAAAACGTTTGAGGCTACGATCGCCCGCTTGAAACCGGAGGCGACGTACTTCTCCGCACACGATGGGAAGCGATCTGCAACGTTTATCTTCGATTTGAACGACCCGTCGGATATACCGTCGATCGTCGAACCGTTATTTCTCGAATTGAACGCTAGCGTCGAGCTCGTGCCCGTGATGAACCTGGAAGAGTTGCGAACCGGATTAGAAAAAGCATCCAAGAACCGGTAAGCTCCGTCGGCCGGCTGCTCGTCGAGAGCGCCGGGCGCCTCGGAGCGCTCGGCGATTCCGGCCATGCGGATGCCCAAATCCTATTGGCCTACGTGCTCGGTCGGAGTCGAGCGTGGCTGATCGCACACGGCGAGGCACTCGTCTTGGCGCCCCAGGCGCAGCGGTTTGGCGACCTGTGCGCTCGGCGTGCGGCGGGCGTTCCGATTGCGTATCTGCTTGGAAGCGCGTATTTCTACGGCCGGGAGTTTGCGGTCAACGAAACCGTGCTCGTTCCCCGACCCGAAACCGAGACGCTGGTCGATTATGCTCTCCAGTTCGCAAAGTGCCAGGGCTCGCAGCCGTTGCGCATTCTGGATGTCGGCACCGGGTCGGGAGCCCTGGCGTGTACGCTCGCGGCCGAACTGCCGTCCGCCACGATCGACGCGACCGATTGCTCGGCCGGAGCGCTCGCCGTTGCGCGAGCCAACGCGCGCACCATCGGCGTAGACTCCCGTTGCCATTTTTATCTCGGCGATTTGGCTGGTCCGGTTGCCGATCTGCAATACGACGCCATCATCGCGAACCTGCCGTACGTCGCAACCGCCGATATCCCGGCCGCGCCCGACCCGCTCGCGTTCGAACCGCGGATAGCCTTGGATGGCGGCCCGGACGGGTTGCGCGCGTATGCCCGGCTGCTGCCACAACTACCGCGTCTGCTCGTGGCGGGCGGCCTGGCGCTGTGCGAAGCGGCTCCGCACCAGATTGGGGCGTTACGCGCGCTCTGCGAGGCGGCTTTTTCGAAGGCGAGCGTCGCGGTCGGGTGCGATCTGGGCCGCCTCGAACGGTTCGTCATAATTGTGCTGCCCGAAGCGTAAGACTCTACGGGATTCCACAGCCGCGAGCGGGAAATCCGTCAACCCGAGATGGCGAAGTATATTTTCTTCACCGGCGGCGTCGTTAGTTCTCTGGGCAAGGGGATCACGGCCGCATCGCTCGGACGATTGCTCAAAGCGCGCGGCCTCAGCGTTTCGATCCAGAAACTGGATCCGTATATTAACGTCGACGCCGGCACGATGAACCCGTACCAGCATGGCGAGGTCTTCGTTACCGAAGACGGTGCCGAAACCGATCTCGACCTCGGGCATTACGAGCGGTTCATCGACGAGAATCTTCACCGCGTCAATAACGTCACGACCGGTCAAGTCTACAACGCGGTCATAGAAAAAGAGCGTCGCGGAGATTATCTCGGCGCGACGGTGCAAGTCATTCCGCACATCACGAACGAGATTAAAGCGCACGTGCGTCGCCTCGCCGAGGCCGGCGGCGCCGACGTTTGTATCGTCGAAGTAGGCGGCACCGTCGGCGACATCGAGTCGCTGCCGTTCTTAGAAGCCATTCGCCAGATGCGTTACGACGTCGGCGAAGAGAACGTCATGTACGTGCACCTCACGCTGGTTCCGCATCTTGGCGCCGCCGACGAGCTGAAAACGAAACCGACGCAGCACTCCGTGCGGGAACTGCGCGGTATCGGTATCTCGCCCGACGCGATCGTCTGCCGCACCCAATCCTCGGCGCCCATGCCCTCCGAATTAAAAGAAAAGATCGCGCTGTTTTGTGACGTTCCGCCGAGCGCGGTGGTGCAGAACGGCGATGCCGCATCGATCTATCAAGTTCCGCTCAACCTCGAAGCCGAAGGATTGGCTCAGGCGGCCGTCCGCAAACTCGGTCTGACTACCGTCGCGCCACAGCTGGATGAATGGAGCGCCATCGCCCGCCGCATCTTGCACCCGCGCCGCCACGTACGCGTCGCGTTGGTCGGCAAATACGTCGAACTGAAGGATGCGTACATCTCGATCGTCGAGGCGCTCAATCACGCCGGCGTTTTCCACGACGCGCACGTCGAAATCGATCGCATCGACTCCGAGTCGATCGAGCGCGACGGGCTCGCCGTCTTGGCTCGTGCCGACGGAATTCTCGTCGCACCCGGTTTTGGAGCTCGGGGCGTTCATGGGAAACTCGCGGCCATCCGCCATGCGCGCGAGAACGGCGTGCCGTTTCTTGGAATCTGCTACGGTATGCAACTCGCGTGCGTCGAGTTCGCTCGCAACGTGTGCGGCTTGACCGAGGCAATGACCAGCGAAGTCGACGAAACGACGTCCGAACCGGTGATCGACTTCATGCCTGATCAGCGCAACCTCGAAACCTACGGTGGAACGATGCGCCTCGGCACCTATGCTTGTACGCTCGAGCCGGGAAGCCATGCGGCCGGCGCGTACGCTCGCCTAGACATTAGCGAGCGCCATCGTCACCGGTACGAATTCAACAACCGGTATCGTCCCGTTTTCGAAGAGCACGGCATGCGGTTTACGGGACATCATACGATCGGGAAAACCCGGCTGGTCGAGCTCGTCGAACTTCCAATGGAATTACATCCGTGGTTCGTGGGTACGCAGGCACATCCGGAATTCATGTCGCGTCCCAACCGGCCGTCGCCGCTGTATCGAGATTTTATCGGCGCGGCGTTGCAGCGCAACGCACCCGCCAACGCACCGTCGTCCGAGCGAACCGCAGTTCCGGCATTTCCCGCAACGGGAGGCTAATGAACCCTGCGGACGTTACCGCGGTCATCCTCACGCGGGACGAGGAACGCAATCTGCCGCGAGCCTTAACGAGCCTGCCGCGCGGCATGCACGTCTTCGTGCTCGACGCGTGCTCGCGCGATCATACGGTGCAGTTCGCCAAGGGCGCCGGAGCGGACGTCGTGCAGCGCGAGTGGACCAATTTCGTCGACGCGCGCGAGTTCGCGCTCTCCAACGTTCGCACGCCTTGGGCTTTGATGCTCGATGCCGACGAAGCATTGGACGATCGCTTGCGTGCATCGTTGCTGGCTGCCGGCGACGAGCACGACGCGTACCGGGTGTTGCGTACGACCTACTTTTGCGGAAAGGCGATGCGGGTCTGGCGCGACGAGCCGTTAGTTCGCCTTTTTCGAGTCGGCTCGGCGCGTTTAGCGACGCATCCGGCCGCCGGTGGAACCGCAAATTTACACGAACGATGGTCGTCGGACGCGCGCGTCGGCGAGCTCGGCGGCACCCTACTCCATTTTTCCTATCCGGATTACGCGACGTATCGTCGCAAGTTCGACTCGTACACCTCTGTCGAGTCCGAAGGCGTACCGCGCTCGTTTTCGGCTTGGGCGCTGGCGCTCGCCCAAGTTCCGTTGCGATTTTTTCGTTTGGCCGTTCTGCGCGGCGGTGCGTTAGACGGACCGCGCGGCTTGTACATCGCGTACCGATCGGCGGTGTATCGCGCCGCAGTTACATGGAAGGCGCTGGCGCGCTGAGCGGCGCACGGCCTGCGATCGGCCTCGACGCCCGTCTGACGCGCCAACTTTCGGTCGGGATGAAATCCTACGTACGCGAGCTGACGCGGCGCCTACCGGCGGTAGCATCGCAATACGACTACGTCTCGTTCGAGCGCGGCGGCAATTTCGGTTGGGACGAGCAAATCGGTTTACCGCTGGCGATCGCGCGGTCGCACGTTTCGCTCGTACACTATCTATCACTCTACGTTCCCGTGCTGTCGCCTGCGCCGTCGATCGTGACGATCCATGACCTGATCCATTTGCATTTTCCGGAATACTTCAAGTCCAAAGTGCGCCCGTATTACCAAACCGTCGTCCGGTGGGCGTGTGCGCGCGCCAAACGCGTGATCACCGACGACGAAAAAACGGTCGACGACTTGGAGCGCTTCTTGCACGTCGACCGCGCGAAGGTGCGCGTGATTCCGCTGGGCGTCGACGAACGCTTTCTGGCCGCTCCTTCGCCGCACGTCGCCGCGACGCCGTATCTGCTGTACGCCGGCAATCACCGCCCTCACAAGAATTTACACACGTTGTTCGAGGCGTGGTCGTCGCTGCCGGACGGCGTGGCAGTGGATCTCTACGTAACTGGAGACGACGACTTCGGCGGCGAGCTCCAGCGCCGCAGCACGCCCGAGCGCAAAATCGTCGCATTAGGCGACGTCTCCCAAGACGAATTGGCATCCTATTATGCGGGGGCCACCGCGCTGGTCCAACCCTCGTTTCGTGAGGGCTTCGGGTTGCCTGCTCTCGAAGCGATGGCGAGTGGATGTGCCGTCGTTGCTACCGAAGGCGCTCTTCCTCGTGTGCTCGCGCCTGCGGCTCTCGTTTTTGAGAGCGCCGAGGAATTGCGCGCGATGCTAGAACGCATCGTCGCCGAACCCGGCTTGCGCGCACAACATGCGCGAGCCGGACGTATTGCGGCCGCGACGCTGACGTGGGACCGGTGCGCGCTGGCGACCGCATCCGTGTATGCAGAAGTGATGGAGGAAGCGTGCTAGCCGTTATCGTTCTGGCCGCCGCCACATCGACCGCGCCGGCAGTTCGCGCGCCCGCGCCGAGCCGGCACCCGATCTCGATCGTCATCAACGGCAACGCGTTGCCGATCGATCCCGCGCCGCGCTTCGATAAGAACGTTCTCTTCTGTCCGGTACGCCGAACGCTGATCGCACTCGGCCTGCCGTTTAACCGCTACGGCAGCCGGCTCGTAACCCAGGTCGGCTCGAAGACCGCCACGCTGGTTGTCGGTAGCCGTACTGCAACAATCGATTCGGTTCAGGTGCAACTGGATCAACCGGTTCAAGAAGACAACGGCGTCATTTATGCGCCGCTGCGCTTTTTTACCGATGTGCTCGGCGCGCAAGCCACGTTCGACCGCCGTTCGAATGTCGTGACGATCGTGGCGCAACTCGTCGGACGATCGGACACCGGTCTATCCTCGACCGGCTCGGGTTACACGCGTGTCGGAACGGTGGCTGCCGTCGATCTCTTGTCAAATCCGCCGACCTTGACGTTCGGGTATTTCAGCGGGCCGAAAACGGTTTCGATCGCTCCTAACGCGATCATCGAGATCGAAGATGTCGACGCCAACGTTACGACGCCGGGCGAACTCGGCGACGTGCGTCCCGGAGACTTCGCTCGCGTGGAGATGCGCAAAGACGGTCGTGTCGAGCGCATCGTGGATGCGTTTGGCTCGCACGACGGAAGGATCGTGGCCGTCGGCGGGAACGAGTTTGTTTTGGACAGCGGACAGGTCATCTCGCCCGGGCGTACTGTCGAAGTGTCGCTCAACGGCGCCGCGGCCGGCTTTGCAGATCTGCGGGCGGGCGACATGGTTGCCGTGCGATACAACGTCGAGACGAACGAAGTCCGCGAAATTTTGGCCAGCCGCCAGATTCAAGGAACGCCGGTGCAAAACGGCCTGTCGGTGTCGACCGACGCGACGCGTCCGCTGCGCGCGGACGAAACGTTACACGTTGTGATGCGCGGTCCGGCGGGTGGTTCGGCGACGTTCGACATCGGGTCGTACGTCTCGAATCTTGCAATGCGCGAAAGCTCGTCCGGCGTCTACGACGGCAGCTACGCAATACCACGCGGCGCGAACTTCGATTCCGTTCCGGTGATCGGCCGGTTACGCGTTGCCTCCGGGTCGTTGCAAGCCCAAGCCCCCTCGCTGTTTTCGGCCTCGAGCGTGCCGCCGGGCGTTTCGGATTTCGGGCCGGACAACAATGTAACGGTCAACGACAACCGCCCGTCGATCTACGCGACGTTTAGCACGGATGCGGTACCCGTGAGCCCGTCGAGCGTGCAAATTGTGGTGAACGGACACGACGTGACGTCGGACGCCGTTCGCACGTCGCAGTTCGTGCACTATCTGCCGGCCTATGGGTATCCCGACGGCCCGGTCCGCGTGACGGTGCGCGTCGCCGATGGAGCCGGCAACGCGTACACGAAGTCGTGGACGTTCTTCATTCGAACCCGCTGACCGAAGGCAACGATGAGCGACGACTGTATTTTTTGCCGCATCGCCTCCGGGGCGATTCCCTCCACGATCGTTTATCGCGGCAACGGCGTGCTGGCAATTGAAGACCTGACCCCGCAAGCCCCGACGCACGTGTTGGTCATTCCTGAGGCCCACCATGACACCGTCGCGGATCTGGCTACTAGCGGCGACGCGGCCCTATTGTCGGAGTTGTTCGCGACCGCCGCTCGGATCGGACGCGAGCGCGGGGGCGAAGACGGGTTTCGTTTGGTCGTGAACAGTGGCCCGATGGCCGGGCAGAGTGTAGGGCACGTCCACGTGCATGTGTTGGCCGGGCGTCCGCTGGCATGGCCGCCCGGGTAGGAGCCTGCGGCGATTTGACGCCCGGAGCGGGCCTGTGCTACCGTTGGTGTTCGAGCCCACACGGGCTCTAATTTTGCGTGTGCCGTGCACGGCCGCGTCGCGAGGGGGTGTCGAATAATATGGAAGTACGCGTAGCTCCAGGTGAATCGATCGAGAGCGCGCTGCGCCGTTTCAAAAAAGCCACCCAGAAGGCCGGTATCCTGGCCGAAGCGCGCAAGCACGAACATTACGAAAAGCCGAGCGTTCGCCGAAAGAAGAAGTCGGCCGCCGCGCGCAAGCGTCGGACCTAGACGCGATGGCAACCCTCAAAGACCGCATCGCCGCCGACCTTAAGGCGGCGATGAAAGCCCGCGACCAGCTTCGTTTGGACACCCTCCGCTCGGCGTTGTCGGGATTCACGTACAAGCGCTCCGAAGCCGGTCAGGACCTAAGCGACCAAGAGGAGCTCGACGTCGTCGGCCGCCTCGTGAAGCAGCGTGCCGATTCGGCCGCCGAATTCGATAAGGCCGGCCGTACCGATCTGTCCGATAAAGAACGTGCCGAGCGAGCGATTCTCGTGGAATATCTCCCGGCGCAGAAATCGTCGGAAGAGATTCGCGACGCCGTACGAGCCGCGATCGCGGGAATTTCCGAGGGCTCGCGCAACGTCGGCGCCGTTATGAAAGTGGTCTTACCGCAGATGCGCGGATTGGCCGACGGCAACGCCGTACGACAGATCGTCGGCGAAGAACTCGACCCGAAATAGCCCAGCTCGCCTCCTGCGTCAAAGAAGGAGGGCCGCGACGTAACCTTTGTCGCCGCCCCTCGGTATCCACCAGCATGAAGGTCGTCCCGTTCGTTCGCCGCTTTGGAGTCGCGGCTCTATTGCTTTGGGGCGTTGGCGCGGTCGCGTCGGCCGCCGCAACGTCCTCGTCGGGTCGTGACGTTATCGTCGTCCCGATTTCCGGCCCGGTCGACTCCGGCACGACGAACTTGCTTCGTCGCTCGGTCGATCTCGCCGATTCACGCTCCGCCGCTGCCATCGTTCTCGACGTCGGTAACGCCAGCGGTTCTTTTGCTTCGGCGGCAGCGATTCGCGCGGCGATCGCCAAGGCGCGCGTCCCGGTTATTGCATTCGTGCATGGCCGGGCCGACACCATAGCCGCGCTGATTGCGCTAAATGCCGACCGCATCGTCGTGACGCCGCAAGCCTCGATCGGTTCGGCCGAACCGGTACCCGCGATCGGATCCCAAGTCGCCGAGATACGCGCGGCGTTCGAATCGGCCGCCCAACGAACGCACAAACCCGCGCAACTGGCTGCTGCGATGGTCGATCCGTCGGTCGACGTGCCACAGTATAAAAATTCGGGTACGGTGCTGGCACTCGACGGCGATGACGCCGTGCGCGCGAATATCGCGCAGGCGATGGCTCCGACGCTCCAATCCGCGTTGGCGTTGTCCGAGCTCAACGCCAACCCGCAACTCGTGCAGGGATACAGTTGGAGCGAGGCTGCCGTCCGATTCTTGAGCAGTCCAGTCGCCGGTGCGATCCTGCTCGCGTTGGGACTCGTCGGCTTACTGATCGAGATGCAAACGCTCCATGGTGTGGCGGGCGCCGTCGGCGTCGTCGCGCTGGTGCTGTTTTTTGGCGGCCACGCCATATCCGGAGGTGCCGGCCCGCTGGTGATCGGTTTGGCGGTGGCCGGAGTGGCGGCGATTCTATGGGAATTGCACGTCGTACCGGGTCACGCAGTGCCCGGCGTCGTCGGCGTCTTGTGCTTGTTACTCGGTTCGCTGCTGGCCTTCGGGCTGCCGTTCTTTTTCGTCGCGGTCGAAACGCTTGCGACGGCGATCGTGATCGCCGTCATCGTGTATTCGATGTTGTTGAAGCGCTTGCCCGAAAATGCGTGGGCGCATCGGCTGGCACTTGGCGCGACGCAAGGTCCGGAGTATGTTACCGCGGCCGACCTCAGTGCGTTGGCCGGAAGAACCGGTACCGCCGTATCGTTCTTGCGTCCGGCCGGAATCGCCACGATCGACGCGAAGCGCGTCGACGTGCTGACCGCCGGTGAATTCATCGCACAGGGCACGCCGATTCGCGTCGTTCGCGTCGAAGGTGCCCGCGTATTCGTCGAAGCCGTTACTCTTCCGAGCTACCAATAGGAGCCGTTCATGATTGCAGTCAGCGCCGGCGTTATTATCGTCGTTGCGGTCATTTTGTTTTTCGTGTTTCTGTATTACTTTCCAGTCGGTCTGTGGATCCGTACGATCGCCGCGGGCGTCCCGTTGGGGATCATCGCGCTCGTTCGTATGCGGTTGATCGGAATTCCGCCGAGCATCGTCGTCACGAACTACGTTCGTGCTCGCAAGGCCGGCTTGAATTTGACGGTCGATCAGTTGCAGTCGCACTTCTTGGCCGGCGGTAACATCGAGAATGTCACGCTCGCAATGATCGCCGCTCAACGCGCGCAGATTCCGTTGGAGTGGCAGCGCGCCGCCGCAATCGACTTGGCAGGCCGCAACGTACTCGAAGCGCTGCAGACGTCGGTTAATCCGAAGGTCATCGAGACACCGATCTTTCAGGGCGTCGCGCAAAACGGTATTCAGCTCAATGTGAAAGCGCGAATCACCGTCCGCAGCGATTTGGATCGGTACGTCGGCGGTGCGGGCGAGCCGACCATCGTCGCGCGGGTTGGTGAAGGCGTCGTTTCAGCCGTTGGCGCGGCGGTCGACCACAAAGAAGTCCTCGAGTATCCGGACCGTATCAGTAAGGCGGTTCTCGCCAAGGGCCTCGATGCCGGAACGGCATTCGAGATCGTATCGATCGACATCGCCGACGTCGACGTCGGCAAAAACATTGGTGCCGATCTTCAAACGAGCCAAGCCGAAGCCGACCGCCGAATCGCGCAAGCAAAGGCGTCCGAGCGGCAGTACGCAGCGATGGCCGCCGAACAAGAGCAAAAGGCCGAGACGCAAGCGATGCGCGCGAAGGTCGTCGAAGCCGAAGCGTCCATTCCGCAGGCGATTGCCGAGGCGTTTCGCAGCGGCCATCTGGGCGTGATGGATTACTACCGTCTGAAGAACATGCAAGCCGACACCGAAATGCGCTCCTCGATTGGAAGCACGGTCGACGGCAATACCGATTCTTCACCGGGCTCCCAGCTGCCGAAATAGCGGATGCACGACTTCGGCCTGGTCGTCTGGGCGATCGTCATCTTCGCCGGTGTCGTTTCGAGCATCGTGAAGAGCGCCCGCCGCAACGCTCCCGCGAAGACAACGCAGTCCGCCGGCGTGGCTGGTACTCTCGCCGAAGCTCGCAGAATCGCCGAGTCAGTCACGGTGAGAGTAGGACCCGGCGGAGCGACCGTGTTGTCGCCCCGACCGGCTTCACTCGCTCCGACGCCGCCGGGTGGCTCGAGGGCTCAAGCGGCGCCGGCCCGGCAGGCGCCACCGTCCGCCTCGCCCTCCGCACCGACGGCTCCGGTCGCACCCGCGGCTCCAATGCCTGCGTCCCTTGTCATAGGCGCCGCCGAGCCGATGATGCACCTGATCGACGAACGGCCTCCACGCCGGACATCTGCAATCGACGCTTTGCTGAGCAATCGCCGCAGGCTGGCCGACGCAGTCATCCTTTCTGAAGTCATCGGAAAGCCTCTCGCCCTGCGCAACGAATAACTCGCTCGTTGACCGCTCAACGAACGATCGAACTCGAGGGCTTGCCGGATCGCGTCCGTCTGTTCGGACAGTACGATCGCAACCTCTCCGCCATCGAATCCGCCCTGAAAGTGTCGCTCCACGCCGATGGGGACCGTCTGCTGGTCGCCGGCGAGGCTCCCGATGTCGAGCGTGCCGAACGCGTCGTCCGCCGGGTGCTTTCAGCCGCGGTCGACGGTGCGCACATTACGCCCGACGACGTGCGGCTCGCAATCGCCGACGTTCACGAGCGTCCGCAGACTAGCGAAGTGCCGCGCACGTTGCTTCGAACGCAGCGTGGTACCGAAATTCGCCCGCGCACCAACGGACAGCGCGCCTTCGTCGAATCCATCGAGCACAACACGCTGACGGTCGGCGTCGGGCCGGCCGGTACGGGTAAAACGTTCTTAGCCGTAGCGATGGCCGTTCGAGCGCTCAAGAGTCGCGACGTGTCGCGAATAATTTTATCGCGGCCTGCGGTCGAAGCTGGCGAGAAACTAGGTTTTCTTCCCGGCGATTTCCGAGAAAAACTCGATCCGTATATGCGTCCGTTGTTCGACGCGCTTGCGGAGTTGCTCGAGGAAGGCATCGTCAACCGGTATATGGAGCGCGGGACGCTCGAGATCGCGCCGCTCGCGTACATGCGTGGCCGCACGCTGTCCGACGCATTCGTTATCTTGGATGAAGCGCAGAACGCCACATCGGATCAAATCAAGATGTTTCTTACTCGGCTGGGGTCGGGTTCCACGATGGTCGTCACCGGCGACGCAACGCAAGTCGATCTACCCTCGGGAGATCGTAGCGGTTTGCGCGACGCGGCTAACCGACTGGCCGGGGTCGAAGGCGTCGGCGTCGTCGAACTCAACGAAAGCGACGTCGTGCGGCATCCGCTCGTATCGCGGATCATCCGCGCCTACCAGGTAAAACTCGAGCGGTGATCCACTGGTGATCCACTACCGAAATCGCGTCCGGCGCAGCGGCGTCGATGGCCGCGCATTGGTCGCCACCGCTAAAACGCTACTCGGTGCTTGCGGCGAGGACGGCTCGTCGATCTCCTTGACGTTGGTCGACGACGCGACCATTCGAGTCATGAACCAGCAGCACCGTGGTAAAGATTCGCCGACCGACGTGTTGAGTTTTCCGCTCGAACCGGATGCCCCGCGCGATGATGGCGATCCCGAGCGATTGCTCGGCGACGTCGTCATCTCGATCGACACCGCGCGCCGCCAAGCCGCCGATTACGACGCGAAACTGCAAGCCGAGTTGTACCGCTTGCTCATCCACGGATTGCTGCACGTTTTGGGGCACGATCACGAAGAACAACGCGAGCGAGAAGTCATGACACGTGAGGAACGCCGGCTAGCGGCCGCCATCGCGCTGCCGTGGCCGTACGACGCATAGCTGTTAGCCGATGCGTTATCCGCAAGACGATCCCTCGGCGACCGATCTCGAAGTCGACCCTAAGCGGCGCCGGCCCGAGTACGTTCGTATCGACGAAAGTAAATTCTGGCGCTCGTTTTCACATGCGTTCGATGGCATTATCCATGCGACGCGCACGCAACCCAACATGCGAATCCACTTCATCATCGCGGCGTTGGTGTTGCTCGCGACGTTGGTCTTGCGACTCGAACGTCCCTACGTCATCGCGACGGTCGCGTTCGTGGCGCTCGTACTGAGTATGGAGCTGGTGAATACCGCGATCGAGGCGATCGTCGATCTGCTTACCACGGCGCACCATCCATTGGCCAAGACGGCCAAAGACGCAGCGGCCGGCGCGGTGCTGGTAGCGGCCACCGGCTCCGTCATCGCCGGCTATCTGATCTTTTATCAGGGACTGCTCAGCGGCGGCCAGACCGTTTTCGAAGCCGTGCAGCAGGTTCCGGCCAATATCGCGCTTATCGTTATCGCAGTGGTCGGAATCGCAACGATTTTCTTCAAGGCGCGCTTTGGGCGCGGATCGGCGTTACAGGGCGGCGCCGTTTCCGGTCATGCCGCGCTGGCGTTCGCCGTCGCGACGATGTTGGCGCTCTTCTATCGTAAGCCGCTGGCTGCGGCTCTCGGCTACTTCGTGGCATTCCTCGTCGCACAGACTCGCGTCGAGGCCCGTATCCACAGCGCCTTCGAGGTTCTCTGGGGCGCCGTGCTCGGAACGATCGTCGCGGTGGCGATCTACGTCCTCGTCCGCCCGCACGTTGTGTTATAATGGCGCCGATTTGAACACCGACTCGTATCGAAGTAGTCCCGAGGTCTTCTGGGCCCACCTCGCCATCTTGCTGCTGCTGGTCGCGCTTGCGGCCTTTTTCGCAGCCTCGGAAGCGGCCCTGATCTCGGTCTCTCGCCTGCGCGCGCGCACCATGGCCGAGCGCCGGCTCCGTGGGTCCGCTCGCGTGCTCCAACTGGTCGACGACAAGAATCGATTCCTGACATCGATTCTGGTCGGCAACACGATCGTTCTGCTGGCTGCCGATTCGCTGGCAACCTACATGGCCATCGAACTCTCGCTGCCGGCCGCGGCGGTAGTCTCGACCGTCTTCATGACGGCCGTCATGCTGTTGTTCGGCGAAATTATACCCAAGATGGTTGCGACCGCCGACAACGAGCGATGGGTGCTGATTCTCGGCGGGGCGATTCGCGGAACCGCTCTCGTGCTGAACCCGATCGCGCAAACATTTCAGTTCGCGACCGAGTTGCTGTTGCGGCCGTTCGGCATCAAGCACGGCAACAAGATGTACGTAACCGAAGAAGATATCCGCACGTTGGTCAACGTCGGCGCCGAACAACGCGTGATCGAAGAAGAAGAGCGCGAACTGATTCATTCGGTCATGGCGTTCGGCGATACGATCGTTCGGGAAGTGATGAAGCCGCGTCCGGAGATGGTCGCCGTGTCGGTGACCGATCCCGCTCGTCGCGTGCTCGACGTCGTCATCGCCGAAGGCTACTCCAAGCTGCCGGTTTATCAGGAATCCAAAGACGACATCGTCGGCGTCGTACACGACCGCGAACTGTTGGTCGCCTTGGCGAACGGCTCGTTGGCGAACACGCCGTTACGCACGCTGATGCGGGTTGCGGTCCACGTGCCCGAGAGCAAGAAGATCGCCGAGTTGTTGCGCGAGATGCAGCGCGACAAGTTCTCGATGGCGATCGTCGTCGACGAATATGGCGGAACGGCCGGACTCGTGACGATGGAAGACTTGCTCGAAGAGATCGTCGGCGAGATTCGCGACGAACACGACGAGGACGAACAAGAGGCCATTCACGTGGTATCCGAAGGCGAAGCGATCGTAGATGCCGGCACTAATATCGAAGACGTGAACGCGCGTTTGCATACAAACATTCCAACCGAAGACTTCGAGACGATCGGCGGGTACACGGTCGGACGCTTCGGCCGGCTGCCTTCAGAAGGCGAAGAAATCGTTGGAGACGCCGCTACACGCCTGCGCGTCGAACGCATGCGCGGCCGCCGGATCTTAGCCGTGCGCATTTTTTCCAACGGCACTCCCGATCCCAGCGAAGAAGAGGAAGACGACGACGCAACCTCGCGCCTATAAGACGCGCGGGATCGTCTTACGCGGCCGGCAACTCGGCGAAGCCGATCGCATTCTAACGCTGTTGACGACCGAGCGCGGCAAATTGGACGCCGTCGCAAAAGGCGTCCGCCGTTCGGGAAGCCATCTGGCCGGCCGTCTCGAGTTCGGCAACGAGTGCGATTTGTCGATGCACCGCGGACGATCGCTCGACGTGATCGTCGCCGCCGAAATCGTCAGTGCTCCGTGGATCGATTTGGTTCGACCCGAGCGATTTGCCGTTGCGTCGTTAGCCGTAGAGCTCATCGATGCGTTCTGCGAACCCGACCTGGCCGTGCCCGACATCTATTCGCTGCTCGTCGGTACGCTGCAGGCGATAGCCCATTCCGACACTCCGCAATCGGTCATTCCGCGATTTTCCTTACGGCTGCTGGAAATGCTCGGGCTCGGGCCTCCGTGCGATGATTGCGTGCGCTGTGGCGCACCGCTCGGCGCCGACGTCGTCTATGTCGACGCGCAGGCCGGCGGATTCATCGACGATCGATGCCGGGAGCGCTGGCGCGACCTGCCTTCCATTACGCTTGAAGACCGCGATAACTTCCGCGCGGTCGGTGCCGATCGCGGCGCCGGCGCTACGATGAACGCTCGTATTCCCGTTGCGCGAGCCATCGACGAGTTGATAACGCACCATCTCGGCCGCCGTCCGAAAGCGGGGACGCAGCTCGCCGAGTTGGCACAGCAGTAGCGTGCCGGTCATCGCGCTCGACGTCGGCGAAAAGCGTATCGGTGTCGCCGTGGCCGACCCGAGTGAAACGTTCGCGATGCCATTGACGACGATCGAACGTTCGTCGTCGGCGCTCGACATCGCACGCATCGTCGAACTTGCCGAGTCATATGGCGCGAGCGAGATCGTGGTCGGAGATCCGGTAACCCTGTCGGGCCAGCGCGGCCCCGCAGCGACCAAGATGGACGCGTTCGTCGCCGTGCTCGCGAGGGCGTTTCCAGGTGCCATCCATCGCGTCGACGAGCGGCTCACCACCGCGCAGGTAACCAAGACGCTAATCGCCGCCGACGTTTCCCGTAAGAAGCGCAAGACTGTCGTCGATAAAATGGCCGCAGCGCTAATCCTCGACACCTACCTGCAGCGCAAGCGGCGCGCGGCCGAATGAACTGGCGTGTCGGATTCGCGACGCTTGCCGGCGTCTGCGTTCTGCTACTCGCTGCAATCGGCGGCTGGTTTTGGTACGTGGCATTTCGGGATCGCACGGCACCGCAACACGACGTGCAGGTCGTTATCCCGCGCGGCGCGACCTTTGCAGAAATCGCCCGGCAACTGCGGCAAGATGGCGCGATTTCAAACCTGCTCACGTTTCGAGTGTTGGCCCGCTTGAGCAAACGCGAGGGCGACGTGCATGCCGGCGAATATCGGTTTCCGTCGCATGAAACACAGGACGAAGTGCTCCATGCGCTTCAAAGCGGCGGTGCGCAGGTCGCGGCCTGGGTCGCCATACCCGAAGGCTTCACCGCGGCCCAAATCGCGGATCGGCTGGCGAAGGCGGGTATAGGGAAGCGTGGCGATTTGGAGCGCGCGTTCATGACTCAAACGACCATCGTGGCCGGCACGCGAACGCGCAATCTCGAGGGGTTCCTGTTCCCGAGCACCTATTTGGTCGCGCTCGACGCTACGCCCGCACAAGTGACCGCGCAGCTCACCGGCCAGTTTGCGAGCGAACTTCCACACGATGCGGCCGCGGCCGCTCGCCGCCAGGGCGTGGACGTCGTGCAAGCCGTAGCGGTCGCTTCGCTGGTCGAACGCGAAGCCAAAATAGACGCCGACCGCCCCTTAATCGCAAGCGTGATCTACAACCGTCTCCGTCTGAAAATGCCGCTACAGGTGGATGCGACGATCGAATACGCGCTCCCGCACCATAAGACAGCCTTGTCGTTCTCCGACCTCAAGCTGAACTCGCCGTATAACACGTATCTGCATCCGGGCCTTCCGCCGACGCCGATCGCAAACCCGGGCCTGCCATCGCTGGAAGCGGCCCTGCATCCGTCGAAGACGCCCTTTCTCTACTACGTCTATTGTGGTAGCGGCCATCACGTTTTCGCCCGGACGCTGTCCGAGCATCAATCCAACGTAGCGCGCTGCCTCCACTAAAAGAAAGATTGAACGAACGGTGACGACGGATAACGGCGAAACGCCCAAAGAAGCGCTCGAACTCAGCGATATACTGCATATAAAAACGACCGACGGTGCGGAACACCAGTTTACGGTCGTCGGAATTCTGGAAGACCCCGACGACGGAACTTCGTACGCAGTGCTGATGCCCGAAGCGACCGACGAATCAAATCCCGAAGAAGAGGGTCAGGCGATCGTTACCGATCTGTACGGCAATCTGATCGAAGACGATGACCTCGCCCAAGAAATCCTCGAAGATTTCCTCGAGATTGTCGATGAGTCGAACGACGAGAACGGCGGCAGCTGATCCGCATTCTTTTTCTGTCCGCGAGTGTCGGAGTCGGTCATCTTTCCGCGGCCGGAGCCGTGTGCGAAGGATTACGTGCCGTCGATCCGTCCGTCCAGACCGAAATTGTCGACTCATATGAATATGCGGCGCTCGTCGTATCGCGTGTCGTATCCGACGGCTACATCCAAATGGTCAAAACCATCCCGCAGATGTATCGGTACATCTACAATCGCGCGGAACGAGCGACCGAAGTCGGTCCGTTCCGAACGTGGGCGCATCAATTTACGGCAGAAAACCTGCATCGCCTGATACAGCGCTGGCAACCCGATGCGGTCGTCTGCACGCACGCATTTCCGTGCGGCGCCATGGCAGAATACAAACGCATGTATTCCGCCGCGCCACCGGTCGTCGGAATCGTTACCGACTATGCGGTTCATGGTTTCTGGCTGCATGCCGATATCGATGCATATGCGGTCGCGAGCGACGAGGTTCGCTCGACCATGATCGCCCGCGGCATCGACCCGAACCGCGTCACCGCCAGCGGAATTCCGGTCAAGCCCGAGTTCGCGCCCTCTCCCGATCGGCGCAACGGATTGCGCGAACGTTTGAACTTGCCGCGCGACGGTTTCGTCGTGCTGATGATGGGCGGCGGTCTCGGAATCGGTCCGTTAGAGCGAATGATGCGGTCGTTGCAGTCTCTCGATCTTCCGCTCACGCTCGTTGTAATCGCCGGTAGAAACGCGCGTAGCGAACGCCAGGTGATGGCCACGGCACAGAAAGTGCGTTTCCCAGTTCGGGTGCTAACGTTCGTTGATAACGTGTACGATTATATGCATGCGGCCGATGCGTTCGTTTCGAAACCCGGAGGGTTAAGCGTCGCCGAAGCGTTGGTCGCGCAGGTGCCGCTCGTGCTCTATAAGCCGTTACCTGGGCAAGAAGAGCGGAACGCTCGCGTCATCACTGAAGCAGGCGCCGGTCTGCGCGTTCGGCGTTTAAACGATCTCGCGGAAACGTTGGAACGCGTGCTGACCGATAGCCGTTTGCGGGATGACATTGCTCTGGCAGCTCGCAAACTGGCGCGGCCGAACGCTGCAGGTGAAGCTGCGTCGATGATTGCACGCTTGGTCTCCTTACGAAAGGCGGTCGTCGCATGACCATTCTTCCTTCGTCCCGGACGTACGCGTTTTGGCTGGCTATCGCGCGTGTCGCCACCGGCTGCATGTGGATCGCTCACGGAGTTCCAAAATTTACCGACGCCGCTGCGTTCATGCCGCCAACCGGAATGATGTCCGGCTTCCTCGACAAAGCCGTCGCTGCCTCGACGGGCGGATATCACACGTTTCTCACGACGATGGTCGTTCCGAATATCGGCCTCTTCGCTCAACTCGAACGCTTGGCAGAGGTCCTAGTAGGGGCGTCGCTCATTCTTGGCGCCGCGACCCGCTTGGGGGGGCTCGTAGGCGTTTTCTTGGCGCTGAACTTCATAGCATCAAAGGGCGGGATCTTGTCGCTGACGACGCTTCAGGGATTGGACCTGGCGATGCTCGTACTCTCCGCAATCAGCTTGGTGTTGCCAACCGGACGAGCTCTTGGCGTCGATGCGGTATTCATAAGGAGCCGGCGTCCCCCGCCGCCCGCGACGGTCCGCGCCGAGTTCGTTCCCGAACCGCCGCTGGTCCGGCCGACAGCGCCGCCGAACCCGTGAGTCGCGAGGGACGAGCGGCAAGCCTGTGGTATAGTCGGTCGTCGCAAGGGAGAGATGGCCGAGCGGCTGAAGGCGGCGGTTTGCTAAACCGTTGTACGATGTAAAGTCGTACCGAGGGTTCGAATCCCTCTCTCTCCGAATCGGCGTAAGACAAAAAATATCGTGCGGTCGTAGCTCAATTGGATAGAGCAACAGGCTACGAACTTGTAGGTTGGGGGTTCGAGTCCCTCCGACCGCAGATCTTGCGAAAAGCCGCCCTTAAACGGGCGGCAGTTCGTTATCCGAACCTTGCGGGAGTAGAGCGGGTTCTGTTACAGTACGGTGTCGAAGCGACTACGTTCGCGCAGCCGCGGCTCGGTAGCTCAGCGGTAGAGCAGGGGACTCATAAGCCCTTGGTCGGGTGTTCAAATCACCCCCGAGTCAAGTTTGAAAGGACCGGCTCCGACACCGGGCCGGTCCGAACCGAGGAAAACCTATAATGTCAACTATCCCGTGCGATTTCTGCCCGCACCCGGTCGACCGGGTGCAAATGGAAGAAGTGGAGATTTCGCACTACGTTCCCGACAGTTCGGGCGACGATCTCGCCTACGCGCGCACCTACTTTTTCGGACATCCGGACTGCGTTCGGAAGTTCTACCGAACGCTGGTCGACCACAAACTCGACCTGTTCAAGCACATGCCGAGTGCTGGCCCAGCCGGAGAAACTCCGCGGTAGCGACGCCTGCGCCCGTAGCGTAGCTGGATAACGCACAGCCCTCCGAAGGCTGGGACCGGGGGTTCGAATCCCTCCGGGCGCACCATTTCCCCGAGGCAATACGCTGATGAATACCGTCAGGATCGAGTTGCTCATACCAAACACAATTACGAACTGATGGCGCTGGAAGGGATCGGGCATTCATTAATTCAGTCGTTTCTAAAAAGGCGTGGCTGACTCGGAATCGAGTGAACGACGATGAACGCTATATGCGTCGCGCAATCGACCTCGCCGACATCGCCGCGCTCGACGGCGACGTTCCCGTCGGCGCAGTTTTGCTTTGCGGCGACGTGACGATCGAAACGCACAATGAAAAAGAAAAGACCGCCGACGCAACTGCGCACGCGGAAATGCTTGCGCTCCGTGAAGCTGCGCGGCGCCTGGGGCGGTGGCGATTATCCGATGCGACACTGTACGTCACAAAAGAGCCATGCCTGATGTGTGCCGGCGCGATCCTCGCGGCACGCGTAGGCCGCCTGGTATACGGAGCAAACGATCCAAAAGGCGGAGCCGACGGCGGCGCGTTCGACGTGTTGCGCTCGCCGAAAACCAACCACCGTATCGCTATCGACGCAGGCGTGTTGCAAGCGGAAACTGCCGAGCAATTGCGGAGCTTTTTTGAGGGCCGTCGGGCCGCGGAAGGCATTGAGCGGGCGGCGCCGTAGCTTAGGCGGTCGCTCATCGCGGAGAGGTGGTCGAGTGGTTGAAGGCACCCGCCTCGAAAGCGGGCGAACGTGATGAGCGTTCCGAGAGTTCGAATCTCTCCCTCTCCGCCAGCTTTATATGCAAGCGGCCTGGTGATTCTAATCGCCCTCGGCGTTCTGTTATCGGGTGCGGCGCTTGCGCAGAGCGTTAGCCCGCAGCTAGCCGGTCTGTCGTTTCTCATTGGAGACTGGCGGACGGGTAGTGGCAATGTCGCAGAGACCAGAGAAACGTCGAAGGGTCGTTCGACATTTACGCTGGAAGCCGGCGGCAACGTCATAGTGCGTAAGGATCACACCGATCTTTTCGCCGCGTCGGGCCAGCCCGCGGGTAGCTTCGATCAGATCATGATGATCTATCCGGAAGGCGGTGCTGTCCGCGCGGATTATTCGGATGGAACGCACGTAATCCATTACATCAAGGCCGACGTTGTGGCGGGTCGATCCGTAACATTCGTTAGCGCTACTCGCGCCGATGCACCAATGTTCCGGTTATCGTACGAGCTCTCCAATCCGACGACCCTTGCAGTGAAATTCGAACTGGCGCCTCCCGGAAGCACGACCTTCCATCCAATAGCCACCGGCACGCTTATCCGTTAAGCGAATGTCGGATTTTACAACGCGGATTCGATGGACCGGCGATCGCGGCGACGGAACGCAAGCGTATCGCAGCTACGATCGCACTTGGAAGATCGAACCGTCGGAGAAAACGTCCGTCGAATGTTCGAACGATCCGGCAATCGGCGGAGATCCGACGAGATACAACCCCGAAGAACTGCTGCTCGCGAGTCTCGCCGGCTGTCACATGCTTTGGTACTTGCATCTCGCCAGCAGCGCGAAGATTATCGTGCGCGGATACGAAGACGATCCGCTGGGCATCGGTATTAGCGGAAAAGCCGGGGAGGGGCAATTCGAACGTGCGATTCTACGCCCGGTGATTACCGTCGAACGCGGGACCGATCTAAAGAAAGCCGATGCGCTGCATGAGAAAGTCCATCGCTACTGCTTTATCGCGCGATCGATCAATTTTCCCGTGAACTACGAAGCGCGGTACGTCGAAACGTAGTGCGAACGAAACCTAGCCGCCACCGCCCGATGACGGCAACGGCGAAGCCGCCGGCGTCGGAGTCGCAGGGCTCGGCGTTCCCGCAAGTCGCGGATCCGGCGCGGTCTGCATAAACGTGATGTTGTCGAACGTGATATCGGCAACGACTTTAAACGTCATGAATACCGCGTGTTCGGTCGCAGAAAACACGCCGTGCGTTATGACCCAGTATCCATCGATAATCTTGTAATCCAGCGAAATATGCTCGTCGTCGCCGCCAGTCAGACGCATCTCGATGTGCGACGGAAGCTGCGACGCCGAATCTTCGACGATATCGCTCGGATAAAAACCCGTAAGCCGCGCCGTCGGATCGATGATCAGGTGAATCGCCGACTCGGTCGAATCGGGCGCGTAACGAGCGTCCCAATAGCTATTGTATGGTACGACCATGTCGACCGACGGGTCGGGCGCCGGAATCGTCAGCGTGTACGGACGTCCGCGGACGATCGTGATGTCGACTCGTTTGAGGTTCGCGAAATACGAAAATTGAAACTCCGACAACGGGTCGAAATATGAAAGGATCGGGAAGGCTTGTCCGGTGCGCTCGCCGCCGTTCGGAAGGTCTCGCATCACCGCAAAATTATCCGCCACGCGCACCGCGACCGAGCGATTGATATCCTGCGCTCGCCCGAGAGAGGGAGCGCTGACGTGCGTGCGTTCGCTGTACGTCATGTATTGCGGCACGTGCGATTGGTAATACGCGGTCGTGCGGTTGATCAGCAGCGCGAAAGCTAAATCGGGCGGAATCATCGGTTCTGCCGTATTCTCCGGCGGGAACGCCGGTACCGCCGCCTAACCCTGCGCAAATGATCGTCATGCCGGGCGAAGCGACCGTGGCGCGCGTTGTAGAGCTGCGCCGCGCGATTCACAGCCGTCCCGAACTCGGATTTGAAGAAACAGAAACGGCCGCGCTGATCGAGCGAGAACTCGACGCGCTCGGCATCGAGCGGCGCCGCCTCGCCGGCACCGGCGTCGTCGGAATTCTCCGTGGCGGGCGCCACGGGAGAGTGGCCGCGCTCCGCGCCGATATGGACGCACTGCCCATCGACGAGCGTACCGGTCTGCCGTTCGCGTCGCAGATCGCCGGCGCGATGCATGCCTGCGGGCACGACGCGCACACCGCAATGCTGCTGGGTGCGGCACGCGTCTTGAGCGAACGCCGCGACGCATTCCAGGGCACCGTCGTTTTGATTTTCCAACCGGCTGAAGAAGGGCCGGGGGGCGCGGAGCCGATGATCGCGCAAGGCGCGCTCGACGATCCCAAAGTCGACGCGATCGCGATGTTGCACGTCGACGTTCGATTGAATGCCGGAACGATCGGCATAACGCCCGGGCCGGTCAACGCGTCGGCCGACGAGCTGCATCTGACGATTCGCGGGCGCGGTGGCCACGGCGCGTATCCGCACAACGCCGTCGACGCAATTCCCGCCGCCGCAGCGGTCGTAACCGCGCTGCAAAACATCGCGGCGCGCGAGACCGATCCGCTCGGCGCGGTCGTCGTTACGATCGGAACGATTCGCGGCGGCTATCGCAACAATGTGATCGCCGATGCGGTGGAAATGACCGGAACGCTGCGCGCTTTCGATCCAGACGTGCGCGACGCGCTGCAATCGCGTGTCGAGCGCATCGCCAATGGCGTTGCCGGCGCATATAATGCAACCGCAGAAGTAACGGTCGTGCGCGGTTATCCGCCGGTCGTCAACGATTCGGGTCTTGCCGAAGAATTCACCAACTACGTGCGCGAAAAAACGCAGATAAACGTCGAACGGCCGATGCCGACGATGGGCGGCGAAGATTTTGCATACTTCGCGCAACGCGTCCGCGGCTTGCAAATTCGGCTGGGCGTGCGCAACGAGAGCATCGGCGCGATTCACTCCGGTCACAGTCCGCAGTTCGTGATGGACGAGGCCGCCTTGCCGGTCGGCGTGCAAACGCTGGTGGCCTTCGCCACAGCGGTCGGAAGCGGTGGAATTGGTGGAATTGGTGGATAGCGGTGCACAACTCTGTGGAAGGATCGCGGTGCAGGGAGCCTTATGCCTACAGCGAATTTTGGCGTATGGCGGTCGCTAAGGATCTTCAAAGCGACGCCGGACGCCGTTGGCTCAGCGGAAGTCTGGACGTCGAGAGCAGCGCTGAAGTTACGTTCGGATTGATCTGCGCGGTCGAAAAATGGCCGGTGTGGTTGCCATTTTTACGAAGCGCACGCCTGCAAAACGCTGGCGACGTAATCGCGCTTGGCAGCGAAATCGTCGTACGCTCCTCGATTCCGGGCGAAGAAGAACAACTCTACGAAGTCGAGTCGTTCATAACGAATCACCATCTTTCTTTGGTCGGTGCGTATTCGTGCCGCCGGAAGATCGAGTTCCGCATCGAAAACCGTACGTCGCGTTCGCGCGTGCATCTGCGCGTTTCGTATCCGTCGTACCACGGCCGGATCGGTCACCTGATGGAGGGTTGGCGCAACCAGCGTAAGCTGAATTCGGCGCTCGACGATGGCCTGGTCCATTTCAAAGGCCTGGTCGAATTCCGTCGCGACGACCTCATTCTGGCCGATCTTTAGGTCCAAGCCCCGGGCGTCGTTGACCGCAAACCGCAATCGGGTATAATCGAACCTGATATGCCCCTGTACGACTACAAATGCACGCAATGTGGCCAGACCACCGAAATTCGTCGCGGCTTCGACGAAACCCACACCGACGTGTGTCCCTCGTGCGGCGGCAAGTTGGCGCGGGTGTTCAACCCTGCGCCGATCGTGTTCAAAGGCTCGGGATTCTACGTAACCGATTCGAGAAAATCGTCGTCGTCGAACTCCCCGGCGCCCTCCGAATCGAAGCCCGCGGCGGAAAGTAAGTTGGCCGAGCCGGCCAAGACCGAATCCGCGCCCGCCGCTCCCAAAACGGAAGCGCCCAAACCGAAGGCCTCAGAGCCCGCGGCATAGCCGTGTATTTCTGGATAATCCCGGCCGCCTGCGGGTTGTTCGCGATCGTCGCGATCGCCGTTAGTATTGGCGCGGTGCTCAAACAAAAAGCGACTCTCGACACGCGCAGCCGGCGCCTCTCGGCGCTCGGTTCGTTCTTCGATACCGCGCGCGCCGAGCGTGCCGTCGAGCGCATCCGCGCCGACGTCGACGCGATGCCCGCGATGATCGCACGCTCGCAAGCCGCGCTACTCGCGATACGGACCGGCGTTAAAGTGCTGAGCATGCGTCGCGCACGCACGGCAATCGCGCTCGTCGCCCTCTCGATTCGCGCGCTCGCTGCGACGTTACGCGCTAACGCGTAAACGCTCGAGCTTCTCGAAGAAGCCCGGAAAACTCACGTCGGCCGACGACGGATCGTCGATCTCGACCGGCCCCACGGCGCAGGCCAAAATTGCCGCCGCCATCGCCAAACGGTGATCGCCGTGCGTTGCAAAAACGCCGCCCTGCCAACGGGGAACGCCCCCGCGAATCGCTAGCGTTCGCGCCTGCGCGACAACGTCGATCCCGCAACCGCCCAGCAATCGCGCGATTCCCGCGACGCGATCCGACTCTTTGGTGCGCAAATCGGCGATGCCCGCGATCATCGTCTCTCCCTCGGCGAATGCCGCGGCCAGCGCCAGCAACGGAATTTCATCGATCGCGCGCAGCGCCAGATCCGCGTCGATCGAGGCCGCGCGCAGCGGCGCGTGCGTAACGGTCACGTCGGCGACCGGTTCGCCGCACACCTCGCGCTCGTTCGAACGGCGAACGACCGATCCCATCGATGCCAACGCATCCAGCAACCCGGTGCGCGTCGGATTGACGCCGGTATCGCGCACGGTGACGCTCGCGCCGGGCGAAATCGCCGCCGCCGTGAGGAAAAACGCCGCGGCCGAAAAATCGCCCGCAACCCGAATCGGGTCGGAATGCAACGCGCCGGCCTGCAGTTCTACGCCGCGCGCGTCCCATGAAATCTCGGCGCCCATATAGCGCAATAGCCGCTCGGTGTGGTCGCGAGAGCCGCGATCTCCGCGAATCGTAACCGGCACTCCCGCGAACAATCCGGCGAACAACAGCGCCGATTTCACCTGCGCCGACGGGCCGAGCAATATGAAGTTTCGCGTTTGAATTTGGGGCGTTCCGCCCAATTCCAGCGGCAGCGTTCCGGCGGTCGTTTCGATCCGCGCACCGAACGCGCGCAGCTGCGCGGCCACCGGTTCCATCGGTCGGACGCGCAACGACGCATCGCCGTCGAAGCGGCTTCGCACGCCCGCGCCCGCGCACGCGCCCAGCAGCATCCGCGCGGTGGATCCGGAGTTGGCGCATTCCAGCGTTTCGAGCGCGTCGCGCAACGTAGCCGGATGCACCAAAATGCGGCCTCCGTCGCGTTTTTCGATGCGTGCACCCAGCGCCCTCAATGCGTTACGCGTCGCCGAAACGTCGGCGCCGCCGTTCAAATTGTCGATGGAAACCGGGCCGCTAGCACGAGTGGCGGCAATAAGCGCTCGATGCGAGATGGATTTGTCTCCCGGAATCGTAACCTCGCCGCGCATTGGGCAGCTAATTACCGTCGCACGGTGCGTTCCCTGCGCGCGAAAAAACCGCATTTTTCTTGAAAAATCCATAGGAAATCGAACGTTGAAGGGGTAGATGACGCCCCAAGTGCTTTGCTTTCAAACGGAAAGGTACGGATGAACAAGGTAGACTTGACCCGGTCGGCCATGGAGCGAGTGGAAGGCCTCTCGCGTAAGGACGCCGCCGCGCTGATCGACGGAGTCTTCGAAGATATCCAGGCGGCAGTCGTCGGCAGCGAGCCGGTGAAAATCCCGGGGTTCGGCCAGTTCAAGGTGCGCGATCGTGCGGCTCGCATGGCTCGCAATCCGGCCACCGGCGAACAGGTTAAAGTTCCCGCGAAACGCGTCTTCAAATTCTTGCCAGCGAAGGCGCTGAAAGAAGCCGTGATGTCGAAGCGCGGCGCGAGATCGGCAGGCGGCGCAAAGTCGGCGGCCGGCGCTCGTAAGAAATCCAAGGCAGCAAAATCCACGGCCAAGAAGGCTCCGGCGCGCGGCTCGGCTCGTCCCGTCGCGAAAAAAGCGCCTGCGCGTAAGGCCGCAGCGAAAAAGACCAGCAGCGGTCGCAAGACGCGCCGCTAAACGGCAAGACGCGTACGCGCGTAGTGTCAAAAAAGGTACGATGGGGACGACGGTTTTAAACCGGCGTCCCTTCGCGCTGTCCGGCTTTCCTTACAAATGAATGCAGACTTCACCGCCGCGTATGTCACAATCGCCTTGATCGGATTGCTCGGCGGCTACAATCTGTACGCGATCCTGCTGATCTATTTGCACCGTAAGAATCGGGGGTTGCCGATTTTGACCGCCCGCGAAGTGCTGCTGCTCGCAGCTGCGCTTATATGCGCCACTTCGTTGGTGGCGGGCTGCACCGCGTTCGCACCGACGTTGATGGCGCGCTTTAGCCTCGCACTCGGCGCGGCCGTTTTATTGGGTGCAGCCATCCGCCACTGTTGGTCGTACCGCCGCGTCTTCTTGATTCGGAAGTGATGCAAATAAAGGCGGCCGTATGAAGGCTAGAAGCGCAACGGTATTGGCGAAACGCACCGAAGACGGCACGCGGTCGAGCTGACGAATACGACTGGGATTTGGGTATAGGCGGCGTATGCCAGAATCCGCTACTCCGCCCCTCGAGGGTGCCGCAGTCGTGCTATTCGTCGATCACCAGCACGGAATCGTCGAAGGCGCGAAGACCGCCGATAAGAAGTCGGTCGACGACGCCGCCGGAAAGCTCGCTCGTGCCGCGCAATTATTCGACATGCCGATCGTGGTCAGCACGGTCGTCGTAAACGGCGAGCCGCAACTAACGCACCAACTTCGCGAGACGCTCGCGGGCTCGGTGCCGGTCCGTATCCGCAACGGCACCGATTCACTCGAGGATCACGACATCGCGCGCGTGATCGAACAAACCGGCCGCAAGACGCTTATCGTCTGCGGCGTCGTCACCGAAATTGCGGTGCAGCGTGCCGCGTTAAGCGGCCTCGCCAAAGGCTACCGTGTGATGGTTGCGCTCGACGCCTGCAACGGAAAATCCGAGCGAGGCGAGTGGGCCGCGGTCATGCGAATGCAACAAGCCGGCGTGGAAATGTGGTCGGTACCGGCCATTCTCGGCGAACTCGCCCACGATTTTAACGACCGTCGCTCGAAGCAAGCACTCGCGCTTCTCAACAGCTAATTACCCGGCAGATAAGTCCGCGTTGATGTGAAACGTCGAGCCAACGGCTCAACGTTTGCACGGAAACGTCGACGACGTGCAGAGATTCCATTGGCTGCGCCGGCGAATCGTCATGGGGCAGCCCGTGCTGGCAGGTAAAAGCACCGCCAATAAGGCAAAAGCCGCCCGTCTATAACGATTCATGTCTCTTATTCTACGCCAAAATACGTTTGATGCGAAGACGCGCCGGGCAGAAGCGATGAACCGTGACCGAACCCTCGCCAAGAATCGACGCTACCTACTTGCTCCCAATCCGGCGCGAAAAACCCGCTCACGAAAGAGAGCTGGCCGCCTATCTCGCGTCGCTCCCGATTTCCGAAATCATCGTCGTCGATGGCTCGCCCGCCGCCGCGTTCGACGCGCTGCGCGACGCTCTGCCCACCGCAGTAAAGCATCTGTCGCCAGATCCGTCCCTGCGAGGCCTTAACGGCAAAGTGCGCGGCGTCCTCACCGGTCTACAGCACGCTACGCGCGAGCGCGTCGTCATTGCCGACGACGACGTTCGTTACGACCAAAACGCTTTGCGCGCGGTTATCGAAGCACTGGGCAGCGCCGAAGTCGTACGCCCGCAGAACTATTTCAAACCCACGCCCTGGCATGCGATCTTGGACGGTGCGCGCTCGCTGATCAATCGAAGCCTCGACGGCGACTGGCCCGGTACGCTCGCAATTCGCAAGAGCGCCTTGCCCGATGGCTACAACGCCGACGTGCTGTTTGAAAACCTAGAACTCGTCCGAACCATCCGCGCCAACGGCGGGAGAGAGCGTGTCGCTCGCGACATCTTCGTGCGCCGTCTAGCCCCAACGTCCCAGCAATACTGGAGCCAGCGCGTGCGCCAAGCTTACGACGAATTCGCGCGGCCCGCGCGACTCGCCGTAGCGCTAACCATTATCCCACTACTCTGCGCCTCAGTGCTGCTAAAAGCGCCCGCCGTCGCTGAAGCGCTAGCGATCGCCGGAATCGCTCTCGCATTCGCCGGTTGGCTCCGCGACGGTGCCTGGGCGCACTTCTCACTCTGGAGCGTCGCCGCCGCCCCGCTCTGGCTGGTAGAACGCGGACTATGCGCGTGGATCGCCATCTACCAACGCGTTTCCCGCGGCGGCATTCGCTACGCTGGGAACGTGATTCGCGATGCCGCAACACCACCCGCACGCCTGACAAGAAACACACCGTGAACGCCGATACTCCGCTCGACGAATACACTATATCCTCACCGTTCGTATCGGCGGCAGCGCGCAGGTTCAGCAACTACAGCGCCTTCGAAAACGACACGCTCACGCGGCTGATCGATCGACGCGAGCCATCGCCTCGCGCTCGCATTACCGATGCATCGCTGCGCGCGTTCGTACAAAGCGACAACTGCTCGTGCGTGGCTGCAAAGGCCGCCGTAACTGCCGGCGGTTACCGCTTCGGCTATTATCCCGGCTTCGCACCCTCCGAAGCGATAGAAGGCGTCGCAAGAGACCTCGCGGCCTTCGTGGCCGAGCGCCCGTCCATACACTCACGCTACGCCACATTTGTCGCCACGTTCGAGGAACTCAGCTGCGGCGACGAACGCTGGTTCGAACGCAATCTCTGGCGCATTCTACAACGTCTCCACGAACTCGACGCGCGCCACAATCCGTACAACGCGTCCGTAGCCAGCGATCCCGCAAACCCACAATTCTCATTCAGCTTCGCAGGAACCGCATTTTTTATCGTCGGCATGCATCCTAACGCGTCTCGCACGTCGCGACGGTTCTTCATGCCGGCCCTCGCGTTCAACTCGCACGACCAGTTCGACACCGCCCGACAAACGGGAGACTTCGATCGCATCGTAACGGCCGTTCGCAAACGCGAACTCACGCTGCAAGGATCGCTAAATCCCGAACTTCGCGAATTCGGAACCCGCAGTGAGGCGCGCCAGTACGCAGGCCGCGCGACGGAGGATGACTGGAAATGCCCGTTTCGTCCCCAACAACACTCCTAGCGCCCAAAACCGGCACTGCGGTGCAGCTGCGTCGCGGTGACACGCTTGCAATCATCGATACGGTCGGCGGTCAAGTCGCCGACCTCGCCTTGTTCAGCGCCGCCGACGTGTTAGAGTCGTTTTCGCCCGGCCGAACCATCGACTATCTCGAACGTATCAAAGTGCGCGTCGACGATGCGCTCTACTCGCAACGCAGCAACGAACTCGCAGTGATAACGCGCGACGACGTCGGCGTTCACGATATGTTGCTCGCCCCGTGCAGCCAGGCAATGTTTGCCAAGCGCGGCGAGTTCGGCCACCCGAGCTGCCACGCAAACCTAACGGCATCGCTTGCGCCCTTCGGAATCGGCCCGCATGCTATCGTCGCGACGCTCAACGTGTTTATGGACGTTCGTGTCGATCCAGACGGGCGCATAACGATCCATCCTCCGCCGTCGCGCGTTGGCGACCGCTTCGAGCTACGCGCCCAGCGGGATCTTATCGTTGGAATCACTGCATGTTCGTCGGAGTTGACCAACGCCGGACAGTGCAAGCCGATCGCCTACGAAGTACTGGCACAACGCAACTGACGCCGATAACGCCCGTAGATGGGTAAGAGGGAGCGATGGAAGGTTCCAAATACAACTGCCGTGGCGACGGTTGCAAGTGCCAAACCGGCGCTGAGGGCGAGTACTGCGATCCCAAATGCAAGGCGTCAAACGATAACGCGAGCTGCCAGTGCGAACACTCCGTTTGCGCTTCGGGCGCCGACGAGGTCAAGCAGGCAGCTCGCGATGCGACGCGGGGCGACGAAAAGGTCTCCTAAAATCTATATCGCAGCTTTGTAGTCCAGATCGTCCTGCGGCGAATCACCGGCGAGCGCCTCGTCCAAGGTGCCGAAAATCGGCCAAACTTTGTCAAAGCCAACCAGTTTAAAAAGTCTCCGGACCGCCGGGTACATTACGACGAACGTGGCAGGGCCTAGACCGGCCTTACGGCGGCGTTCTCTTTGCATATTAGCGAGCTTTCCAAGACAACTAGCGTCCATGAATGTGACCGCGCTCATGTCGATGCATACGCGCGGTCGTTCGGTCGCTGGGGAGAGAAGAAACTGCAGCTTTCCCCGCTTCGACAGGTCCCACTCGTCATCGGTAAGCCGGATTACTAGCGGTCGATTGTCGTGCATCGAAACCTCCCTTGAGATCGCGCACGCCGATAGTAAATGAAAACGCCTTTCGGTTCTGTATGAAATCAAACACAGCGGCAAACATTTTTCTTTGTAGTAATTCGTACATAAGCGGACTGAGCCGTGCTATGCTTAATTGGTTCTCCGGCAAGCACACAGCGCTTACTTGCTTGACGACAGTCAGCATGTAGGTGTTTCGCAATCCAACCCTTCAAGAATCGGGTTCTCGCGGCTTTACCGGAGCGAGAGCAGGCCGCAATCCGGCCAGACCTCGAGCGCATAACATTGCGCGTCCGCGACATTTTATATCCGGTCGACGAGCCTCTGTCGCACGTGTACTTTCCGCAAGGGGCGGTGCTTTCTGTACTCACGGTCATGCAAAGCGGGGCGGCCGTTGAGATTGGCACGTTCGGGCTGGAAGGGCTCTCCGGCGCGCAGTTGATTCTTGGAGGCGATCGCGCACCGAGCCAAATGATCTGTCAAATTCCAGGCGAGTCGTTACGCATGCCCGTCGACCGGTTCTTGCGGCACCTCAAGACGGCCAGAACGTTCCAGCGCATCGTCCGCAGGTACACCGAAGCGCTGTTTAATTTTATGGGCCAATCGATCGCTTGCAATCGCTTGCATACGGTCGACGAACGTTGTGCCCGCTGGCTCCTCATGTCGCACGATCGCGTCGGCGGAGATCAGTTCGACCTCACGCAGGAGTTTCTGGCCATTATGCTTGGCGTGCATCGGCCGGGGGTAAGCATTGCCGCAGCTTCGCTACAACAGGCGGGCTTCATCAAATATATCCGAGGGCATGTGGAAATTCGCGATCGTAAAGGGCTGGAGTCGGCCGCGTGCGAGTGCTACCAGATCACGGCGGATCAGTTTACCCACAGTCTCCGCGCGGCCGTAAACGGCGACGATCCGGTGCAGTTCTTGGCCTACTAGGGCTGGGTTTAAGAAAAACGCGTCCGCGGTATAGATGGCGCGTAAATCGGTGAGCCGACGACTCCAACCCTCACACGCACGAACAACGGAGGTCGACCGTCATGCCCGAGACTATGCTTCCACCGTTACGCCGTGCGAGAAACAATGACGCGTTCCGCGCCATGCGGTTGATCGAACTTGGTCAGCGCGGCGAGGTTTTCTACGAGCTGCGCGCGGGCCTCGAGAATTTCTGGGTGGTTGCAACAAACGGCACCTCCGACATCGTGGCGCTGCGCTGCGGCGTCGGCGCACCGATAGAAGGCGAGCCCTCACTGTCACGCGTCGATGACGAGTGGGTCTGTGATTGGTGCACGTCGCTCGGCGCCGTTCGGTTAAGGATCGCCTTTCCGAAGTCGGCAGAACTGGCAATACGTTGCACGACGTCGCTGCTACCCGCACGCGACGCTTTGCTGCAGCCGATGCGCGATCTGTTTGGCGCCGACGGTTGCAGCGGTGAAGTCCATACCACGCAGCGCGGTCTACGCACCGGCATTGTGTACGCCAGCTACGACGCGCCGGTCACGGCCTCGATACTCTATCTGCAAAATTTCTCGTCGTTAACGGATCTGTTTGCTACAACACAAACGTCGCCCGCCGGAACAGTCGGCGGAACGCTGGAGGAGGGTGGCTTTGTAGCCCCGGTCAATGCGGGATGCCCGCTGCCGGGCTCGCGCGAGTTCGTTTTGTCCGACGCGTTCTTGGCCGTCGTACCCGGCCGGTATCCGGCGCCGAACGAACTAGCTGGCGAATACTTCGATTTGTTAGCCGACATTTATCTGTCGCTCCAACGGCCTCCCGCCGCATACCACGATTGGCCGGAGCGCGCCGGCAAAACGATGCGCGACCTCTGCCTTTCGCCGGCGTGCACGTACGAGCGCGACGGCCATCGGTACATCATGCCGTACGTGGGCGACACCACCAAGCCGCCCGAAAGCATGGTCCAACTCTCACCGTGCTGGTCAACACCCTCGAATATGAGGAGTGGAGAGGCTATCGCAGCCCGCTTTCAGCCACGCTCATGAAAGGGATCGACGCGTTTTTCGATCCGGCGATCGGTTCGGTCGTGCGTTGGCTGCCGGGCGCTGATTTCGGCGATCAGTCCGAAGATAACATGAATCACGAGGCGATGGACAGCTGGTATTTTGTACCACTCGCTGTTCAACGTCTCGCGTCTCGCAACGCTCGGGAACGCAAAGGCACGCGCGATGTTTCGAAAGTCGCTCGAGTTTGCCGTGCGCGTCGCCCGGCGATTCGATTATCGTTGGCCCATCTTTTTCAACCTCAAAACCCTCGCGGTCGTAAGAGCGGAGTCCGCGCCGGGCAAAGGCGGCGAGCGCGACGTTGCGGGCCTGTATGCGTTGGTGATGCTCGACGCTCACGAAATGTTCGGAGAACCCGAATATCTGGACGAAGCAAAGCGCGCCATCGCAACGATGGAGGGCCTCGGCTTCGCGATTGGGTATCAAACGAACACGACCGGATTTGCTGCCGAAGCGGCTCTACGGCTCTGGTTGCTTACGAAAGAACGCTCGTATCTCGAGCTGAGCGAATTCTGTCTGGCCAACATCTTCGACAACATGTGGCTGTGGGAATGTGATTACGGCAAAGCGCAATACTACACCACGTTTTTCGGCCTGTTTCCCCTCCACGACGCGCCGTATTTGGCGGCGTACGAGGAAATGGAAACGCAGGCGAAGTTCCACGACTATTTGGCGCTCGGCGGCGCCGGCATTCGCCCATCCGTTCGATTGTTGCTTGCCGAATACCAAAAGTATAGCCTCGATCGTGGCTGGTTTTACTATCCCGACGCGCTGCCCGTCGATGGCGTCGCCGAGAAAAGCCGCAACGGCAAGGTCGAACGCGCACTATCGATACCGCTCGAAGATCTTCAAGACGGCGCCAAACTATCCGGTGAGGTCGGTCAGGAGCTCTACGGTTCCGGTTTGCCGTTCGTCTATTCGGGGCGCCATTACACCCTCGTAAACTCGGCAAATTGCATGATATTCTGTAGCTACCCTATCTACGATTTCGCCACGAAGAAGCGGGGTAATGCAACGCTGGCGAGCTTTCACGTCGGCGGAGATACGCGTGGAGAATGCCGGCTGCGCGTCATTCCGATCGACGCCGAGAAACCCGCGTTGCCGCACCTGGTTACGAAACGCGGCCAATCGAGCCGCCTCAAAGGAACCACGTCGGTCGAAGGGCACGCGACTTACGATTGCAACGGCGACACGCGGTACGAAATCCGCTTCACGCCTACTAAAAAGAAGCGCGCTTGATCGTGGAAGTTTCTTCGACCTACACCCGCTTGGGCATCGTGCTCGCGTCCGACGGGAGCGCGAACGAAATAGAAGGTGTACTCAATCCCGGTGTCACGCGCGATCGCAGCGGAGCTTTGCTCATGTATCCACGCATCGTGGCACAAGGCAACGTTTCACGAATCGGACTGACGAAAGGCGATGAATCTGATGGCAACGTAACGTTCGAGCGTTTGGGATACGTGCTGGAACCCGAAGCGCCCTACGAGCTGCGCGATGGCGAACACGGTTGCGAGGATGCTCGCGTCACCTTCGTCCCCCGACTCGACGCTTATGTCATGGCGTACACCGCCTTCGGCGACGCGGGTCCTCGCATCGCGCTAGCTGTATCCAGCGATGGATATTCGTGGCGCCGGCTTGGGCTCGTCGAGTTTGTAAACCATCCGCTCAACGCTCGCGACAACAAAGACGCGGCTATCTTCCCAGAGCCGGTGCTCTCGCCTACCGGCGTGCTGTCCTATGCGTTCTACCATCGCCCGATGTTGCCGGGCAGCGTGAACGGGCAGACGCCAATCTCCGTGATCCTGGCCCTTGATCCAAGCCACCGTGAAACGACGTATCTCGCATACATCCCCGTCTCGCGAGTAGAACGCGACATTTCGGCGCTGTGTGAAGCGCACGAAAGCGTCGAGCTTCTTGGCGTCGACGAACGCTGGGGCTGGCTGAAGAACGGCGCCGGCACGCCGCCAGTGCGGTGTCTTGGCGGTTGGCTGTCGTTCTTTCATGGCGTCGATCCAGTCAAGCGCGATGGACGTCAGGGACTGCTCTATCGAGCGGGCATCATCGTACACGACCTCGAGCGTCCGCACCACATTATATACCGGTCGCCGGTCCCGGTGCTTGGGCCTGTCACTCCGGACGAACGTTTCGGAATCGTCGACGATGTCGTTTTTCCAACCGGCCTCGACGTTCGGGAAGACGGAACGTACGACGTCTACTACGGTGCGGCAGATGCGAAGATCACACTCGCACGATTTACCATCGACTTCGAGGCTGCAGCCGTACGGGCAGAAGTGGTCGCATAATCAACATTTTCTTCGGTCCACGAGGATCTCGCGATCCGCAGAACGCGCGCGCGAACTTGATTCCCCACGAAACGACAAGAGCGGCGTGCACGTAACGGCGCAACCTGCGTCATCGACGGAGGTCTGCTCCGGTCGACTGAAGGCTTCTAGGCGCCGGAGCGTGGTCTTCCTTTTTGGCTTGGATCGAATGCTTTCGGATTAGTCCGAGAAAACGCCGCGCACCTTATCGCGATTATCCGGTCGGGCGTTCACGCCTAATAAAATACCGCCGCGATCGAGACCCTCGCTGTACTGTTCCGCCTTTTCTTTTGGAATGCCGGCTCCAACCAACGCTCCGACGATGCCACCTGCAGCAGCTCCGGCACCTAAGCCCGCAAGCGCGGCCACAAGCGGACCGACCACGACGGGCGCGGCAAGACCGCCCGTTCCTACAACAGCGACTATACTGCCGGTCGCCGTGAGGCCGGCGATAATCGCGCCGAGGCCGCCGTCAATTGCACCGCCGGTCACGGCACCTTCGGCAGCATGACCGCCGGTGTGCGCCGCAAAGGCTTTCGCCTTCTCCTGGTCGCGCATCATGACGCTTATGTCTTTGTCGGAATAGCCTAGCTCGTAAAGCCTCTGAATGCGCGCTTCAGCACTCGCCGGATCATAATAGATTCCCGATTCGAAATCGCTTGAGTCATTCATATGTCTTTCCTTACCACGGTGTGACGCGTGCCAAACTTAACGCGCAGCTCGCCGCCGAAATATAAGTCGATGTCACGATCGAGACCCATTGGCCGCAACAGAGCTCATTGATGGAGCTGTTTAATGAGCAGCGCCACCGCGCGTTATGCGCACTCAATTACTCAACTAGGCATCCTGCTGTTGCTCAGACGGTCGTACTGGATTAGTAGCTGATCGCCACGCCAAACGTCCCGCTGAGGCCCGAAATCTGGCCGATCGCCGAGCCCCCCGCTGGATAATTATAAACGAGTATTCGGCTGCTCCCCGCACAGTTGCTGGCCACCACTGCCTTGTCTCCTCGAACTAGAAATTGTTCGATGTTACAAGAGCCTTTGAGCGTCGTGCTTCCCGTCACCGTTGCACCGGACGTTCGATAGATGATCCCTCTCTTATGATCCGCGATAGCGATGTTGCCCGCATGATATTGAACGCCTCCGGGCGCACGAACCTTGGCGCCCTCGAGGTTTATATTTGTGAACGTTTTAGTGTTGGCCGGCAACTCATCATAAACGAACGGCCTGTGCGCTATCCCGTCGACAAAAAGATTGCCTTTTGGATCGTATGCAAGAAAATACGCATAAAGACGTTGGGTGCGGTCGAAGTAAAGCTGCGGTTTCCGAACTCCGCTCTTTAGAACAAGTACGCCGCCCGGGTCCTCTGCGATTCCTCGAATGGCCACCGCAACGTCGCCGTTCGTTGCATCGATTGCACAGCCGGAGAGGGCTGTGCCGTAGCTCGCCACTTTTATGATTTTGATCGGGGTCGCGCCACCGTGGGCGTACTCGAAAAGTTTGTTGTTGCCGGCGGCGACCACCCAAATGTTGCCGGTCGTATCGTCCACACACAGAGCGGCTGGCTCCCGCAGTTCTCCGCTGAGCGTCTGTACGAGTCGTAGTGCCGGATACGAGTACACCAGCACTTCGTTAACGGATGGATCGGATACGTATAGCAGCGGGGCTGTTTTGGCATCGTGTTGGGTCGCTACCCTTACTTCCGGTCCCGGTGTAAAAGTGGAGCCCGCGCAACTAACGAGCACAAGGGAAGTGACAAGCCCGAAGGTGCGGCTAAAACGGAGTAGCATTGTATAGAACCTCCCGCATTAAACCTACCACTTCGGCACAGGAGAGGTAAACTGCGCGCCACGAAATCATCGCAAGCGACGCGATAAATCCGGACGAGGAGCCGAACGCATGAAGAACTCGATTTGTGGGGTCGATGCGTTAATTCTATGTTTGGCCGCAACCGCGCTTTCAAGCTGCAGCGCCTACCAGCCGCCGACGGCGACACCGGCCGCGCGCGCGCAAATCGCGGCGCAAATCAGCAGCCAAACGTTTAAATACACGGGCGCCGAACAAGTCTTTAGGGTCCCGCGCGGCGTTACGGAGATAACCGTTTTGGCGCGCGGTGGAGGCACGCCGAGCGGCGATTACGGTTCGAGCGGCCCGTACTTTACCGGAAGTAACGGAGGCCTGGTGCAAGCCACTATCCCCGTTAAGCCGGGAGAACGTCTCGCGATCTTCGTCGGCGGAAAGGGCCAGCTCGGTCTTTCAGGTGCCGGCGGCCTTGGCGGTTTCAATGGTGGTGGGATTGGTGGCGTAGGAATCGATTACAGCGCTTTTTTTACTGACGGAGGTTGCGGCGGCGCGGGCGCCTCGGATGTTCGCGTCGGCGGCGATCGCCTAAAGGATCGCGTGATCGTTGCTGGCGGGGGTGGTGGACCCGGCATCGGCGGCGGTTTCTACGGTGGCGGCGCAGGCGGATTGGGTGGCGGAAATATCGGGGGACCTGGCGGAAGCGGTTTTCCCGGAAATCCCAGCGGATTCGGCGGTTTGGGCGGTACGCAGAGCGCCGGCGGGGCCGGGGGACCAGGTGGGCAGCGATCGGGCTTCCCCCAAGGCATTCCGGGTGATCCCGGCAAGCTCGGCCGCGGCGGCCTCGGAGGCGGCAGAAAGCAACTCCACGCGGGCGGAGGCGGTGGTGGTGGCGGCGGTTACTACGGCGGTGGTGGCGGCGGTTCGGGCACGCCGAGTACGAGCGGCGTCGGCGGCGGTGGTGGCGGCGGCGGCGGCTCTTCATACGTCGAGCCCGGCGCGACCCACGTAAAAAACATTCAAGCCGGCGCTTCGTCCGGCAACGGAAAGGTCGTACTATCTTGGTAGTGTGAGGAGCTTACAAAAATGAACGTTTTGAATTGCTTTGCTCGCCAGATCGTCCTTTTTGTAGGAATCGCAGCGCTCGCGGGCTGCGCCGGCTCTCGCGCGGCGAACGACGTTCCGAGTGCGATACCGCAAACGCTAGACGAAGCTAAACGCAGCGCGTTGCTCTACATATCGGATCAGGACACCGGGACGGTGTTTATGTACTCGTATCCGTCACTGAAGCCCGCCGGCCTGCTGACGGGGATCAACAACCCGACGGGCATGTGCGTGGATCCAAAAACGGGTAACGTTTGGATTACCGAATCGAGCCCGTATGCTGCTGGAGCCGTCGAGTTTGCTCATGGTGCAACCAAACCCATACGCACGCTGCAGATCGGAGAAGACAACATTGCCGATGCTTGCGCCGTCAACCCGACGAAGGGCGAATTAGCGGTCGCGAATATCACATTCGGCGGAGACGACCCCGGTGACGTCATACTCTTCAACCTTCGCACCGGCAAGTCGAAGACGTATTACGAAAAGGGCCTGTACTATGTTGAGTTTCTAGGGTATGACGACCGCGGCAACCTGTTCGTCGACGGCACCCCGACCTATTACCAGTCGCTGTTTCGATTTGACGAGCTACCGAATGGCGCAAACAAACTTGTCAACATTCGCTGGCGCGGTCCGCAAATCGCCTATGCGGGGAACGTTCAGTACGACGGTTCAAACATAGCGGTCGGCGACGGGCACAACGCACTCATTTACCAGACCGCCGGCGGAAGGGTATTGGGGACGACCGCCCTCGGTGGCGCCTGCAGTGTGGACCAGTACTACATCGACGGCGACAAGGTGATCGCGCCGAGTAACTGCAGCAGCGTGGCTACAGTGTCGGTTTACAACTATCCGGCCGGCGGCGCGCCGATAGCGACATTAACCGGATTCAGTACTGCGTTCGGCGCGGTAATCAGCCGATGAACCGCATCGCCTGCCAGGCCGCCGCTTATGCCGTAGCCGCCATATTCGCGGGATGCGCCGGCTCGCGCACGACGACCGGCTTGCCGAGTGCGATTCCGCAAACAGTCGTTCCAACCGTCGCGGCCCATAACAGCGCAAAACGGGGTGCCTTGCTGTATATTTCCGATTTAGACGCCTCGAAAGTATTTGTCTACTCCTATCCCTCCCTCGCGCCCGTTGGAATGCTGTCGGGGATCAGTCTCCCGGCGGGTATGTGCGTCGAGCCGAAGACAGGAAACGTCTGGATCGCGGAAAGAGGTGGATACACTTCATGGGTCGCTGAGTTCCGTCATGGTGGAACCAAATCGATCCGTACGCTGCAAATAGGATCAGAGGACGAGGCGAACGCTTGTGCCGTCAATCCGACGAACGGAGACGTAGCGGTCGCGAACAGCACGTTCGGTGGAGACGATCCCGGCGACGTGGTAATTTTTGATGCGCTTACCTCGAAGCCAAGAACGTATTCCGACAAAGGCATGTTTTTCTACGAATTCTTGGGCTACGATCCGAACGGGAATCTGTTCGTTGATGGCACGCCGTTCGTAGATTACTCGGACTTTCGACTCGACCAGCTGCCATCTGGCGCAAAACATCTCGTAAACATCCGCTGGCGTGGCCCGCAAATCGCATTTCCGGGAAACATCCAGTACGACGGAACGAACATGACCGTCGGAGATATGCGAAAACCTTTCATTTATCGGATCGTTGGCGGGAAATCAGTTGGATCGACCTTGCTTGAGGGTGACTGCCTTGTAAATCAGTACTTCATCGACAGCGATAAAGTGATCGTTCCCGGTTACTGCGACGGTGCGTCGTACGTTTCAATCTACAACTATCCGGCCGGCGGTTTTCCGATCGAAACGATAACGGGGTTCAAGTTCGCTTTCGGTGCCGTGATCGGCCGCTAGCCGGCCCGGCACGCCGGCGGACACGGTCCTGCGTGGCTAGTCGTAACGTTGCAACTGCGGCTTACCTGTCATCCATCTCCAATTCGATTTCACGTAGGCTCCCGCCACACTCCGGCACGCTGCAACGACTCTTTCGCGCCAACTCTACCGTATCGGGGATTCGACAGGGTTGGCCGCAGCGATCGCAGCGATAGTCGGTGTACGGCGTAGCGTCCATTATATGCACGTCCATTCGAATTTGCCGATATTAACGTTACTGATCCTATCGGAAGTGTCGAAGTTGAGTGCGACCGACGCTTCGCTACCACATGCGATCGTGAAACCGCCCGAAACATCCACGTATGCCGATGGAAACGGTCCCGGATCATCCGAACCCATGGTCGCGCATTGACCCGATCGTTTCGGCAACGGTTCGCCGTGGTAGGGCCACGCAGCCGCGGTCCTATCGGTGTAATCGCACCCCTTCCACCGCGGCGATTCTATCGGAACCCCAGGGTTGAACGCGTGGTTGTACGCGACTAGCCCGAAGGAGCGCAAAGCGTCGTAGGCGTCGTTGCGACGCGTACCGATCGTAATGCGTTCGCGGATCCACGCGACGTCCGCGACACCGCGGGCCTGCGTTTGAGCGGCGACCTCGTTAATCGCTGTTGCGATCGCTTTACCGAGCGCGAGGCGCGACGCGGCATCGGGCGCCGACTTGTAGAGCGTCCGCCAGGGCTCGCCGTCGACGTAGTAAGCGTCCATGGCGGCTAGCGCGTAAGCGGCAACAAAGTCATCATTGGGCGGGCATCCGGGCGCTCCAACACAGAAATGTTTTGTCGCCGGCGACTGCCAAACGATCTCGCGCTCCGTTTTCGGGTCGCGACCCGCGTAATAGAAATACTGAAACCCCACGGGCATCTTCGCGGTCGGCGTCTCGACGGTATCGACGATCTTTGCACGGAGAAGCAGCGGCTTGCCCTCCAGTGCGGCCATCATTCCCCCGCTCGTATCGGCTCCAGCGGCCTGGAAAATTCCACGAAGCAGGCGCTGTATCGCGCCGATATCGATGCTGGCGCTTCCAATCGTAACGTGGATACTTCGATCCGGAGCGGCCGCGCCGAGGGACGCCGTCATCGACGATACCAGTAGCGCAGTCGTAGCGAGAGCGCGACAAATTGTTAGGGGCATCACCTCATCGCTTATGGATGTTAATTGAGCTTCCTGCGTGCGTCCGCCACCGTGGTTTCTAACATCGGCAGCTGGATGTACGGTGCGGGCTGCAAGAACGCGTCATCAAACTGCTCGAAGGCGAGCCGCAAATCACGCATTTCATCGATCCCAACGGCCCAGACGAGGTCTCAACATGAACGTTCAAACGGTTTCCTTAGGCGCAGTGCTGCTCGCATTCGGCTCCGGCCTCGTCGCACTGATCACGTTTCCGGCGGAACCGGGGGCGTCGCTCTCGATTAATTCCTCGGATCTACGAACGATTTGGTTGTTCGCGCTTGTGGCTCTCTTGGCTCGAGGAAGATTGCTACGCGATTCCACGAATCAGCGGTTGTGGCATCTAGCTGTTGCTGCAGTCGCTCGTCGGTGGGGGCTGTTGTTGTGCTTCGAAACCAAGTTGCCAGCCGTTGAGTACCGCCGCCATGGCGCTCGTTGTCGCCGTCGCGCTAATGCAGCCCACAGTTGCCAGCGCAGATCCCGGGCAGCAGACAGTTTATGTCACGGTCGTTTCGCGTTGCAATAGCGCGACGGTACTTCGAAAGGCCGATATGGTCTCGCAGGACGGTTACCCGACCACAGATCTCGTTTTCAATCGCCTCGGCCCATACTTCTACGCCGGCCACGCAATGGTTTATCCGGGCCGGTACGACGTCGGGCTCGACGTTGACGGGAAGTGCTGGGGTGATACGTTGATTACCGTTCTACCGGGTCACGACCGCGATGTCGGTGTCCAGGTATCGCCCCTGGGGTCCGGGCATCACGATGTACACGCTGCGATTTACGGGACGCTGCCCTTCGCGGGCTTCACCCGCGGAAAGTTAGTTGTAAAGGACTTCGAGCTTCCGGTCGAGATCGACGGGTCCGCCTATTACGTCGAATTCGCTTTTCCAGGAAAGTCGCTTTTGGAGTTATCGTACGGAGACGATTTGGAGTGCCGGATCCCGGTCGACATCCCCGAACACGGGATGAGGCTCGACGTCGACGTACAGCTAGCACAACGCTGCATCGGCTTCCCGTACCATTATCCCTCGACGGGCGAACGTGGATTCGTTCCACTATTCGTTTCTCCGTCTCCATCCCCAATCTCGACGACGAAACCTAAATGAACATGATTGCTATTGTCAGGTTCGTCTTCGCCGCTGCCATAACGTTGATCGCGGCGCTGGCCGTTTCGACTCCGCCTCGTGCAGCCGAAACGGGCCAAGCTGTGCCGTGCTCGATCCTATTGAGCGTTCGAGCGGCAGATGGGGCCGCCCCATCTGCGAATCAGCTTGAGCAAACTCTGCTTATCGAACGAAAACGGATGAAAGCCGGCGGCATGAAGGCTACCGCCTATGCAACGAAGTTCGATGGAATCTGCATCACGTTCCAAACGGCGCGCAACTATAATACGTTGATCTTCACACAAACCGGAAAAATCGCATTTAAGATAATGCCGCACGGTCCGACGTACCCATCCGTCAACGATCGCGCGCTTTCAAATGCCTTCGTACTACCGTACATGCCCTATCCTGCGCTCGTTATCAAGTTTGCCGACCCGAAGGCATACAATCGTTTCATCGGACGATACATCGGTCGAAATGTGGCAATCATGCTCGACGGTGATGTGAAGTTCATACCGACAATCCATGACCTGGTGGGAGAAACTGGGTCGGAACAAATCGTTGGGGGACAGTTGACTTGGCAAAAAGCGAATCTGTGGGCGGCGCTACTATCTGCCGACCCGCTGCCTACCGTAGTGCGAATCGTAGAGGGCTCGGCGACGTGAAGAGACAGTCCGAAACAAGAGGCTAAGGAGCTGGACGTAACTCCGAAATGCCATCGAGCAAAACACGGCGCGAATACCATGAGTTTAGAACTAACCTCCATCTACCGAGTCATCGAGAAGATCGTCCCGTATTTCGTCTTGAACTGTTGCTCGACGTTGCCGGCGGTTACTCCGTAGAAGGTACCGCCGGTATGGAGCATCGGACCTTGCGGAAACACGCCATTCGCAACGGTAAACGTGTGAACGACCGTCTTTTCGCACTGATCACTTCTCTGGCGGAACCGCGGCGTCGCTTTCGATCAATCCCTCCGATCGAAGGTCCGACCAGAACTCCGCCGGAACTTTTGTCTGGACTGACGTGTAGTTCGCCAAAGCCTGCCCCGCATTCGCGCATCCGACGATGAGCGCAGCCGCGACATCCGGTGCAAGCGAAAACTGCAGCGACGCCGTTCGAAGGTCGACACCGTAACGGTCCGCGACAGTGCGCAGACGATCGCGCTTCTGGATCGCCGCAGCCGGAATCTTGTAGTTCTCCTCTCCATAGTTAAAGCGCGCGCTGCCGCTAATAAAGCCCGCATTGAGCGACGAACCGACCACGAAGCCCATCCCTCGCTCACGGGCTTTTGGAAAGACCTGATGCAGCGCGTTCTCATGATCGATCATCGAATATTGTCGCGCCAGGAGGCAGACGTTGGCGTCGGCCACCTCCATGAGCTTCAGAATCGGCTCGGGCGAGTTGACGCCCAGACCCCAGCCCTTGATCACGCCCTCATCTCGCATCCGGCTCAGAGCCGGAAATGCGCCCTTGCGAGCGATCTCGAAGTGCTCCTCCCACGGCCCCGGCAACCACGGATTGTCCGGCGACAGATCGTGGACGAAAACGACGTCCAGTGCATCGACTCCTAACCGCTGCAGGCTGTCTTCGATCGAGCGCTTAACGCCGTCGCCGGTATAGTCGTAACGAAGATTGTTCGGCGAAGGGGTAAACGGATAGTATTTCTTCGCGTCGTTATCACGCGACGCCGTAAGCAATTTCCCAACCTTCGACGATAACACGTAGTCGCGGCGCTTTTGCTTGTGTAAGAAGGTACCCAGACGCCGCTCCGCGAGCCCGAGCCCGTACCACGGGGAAGTATCGTAGTACCGCACCCCGGCCTCCCACGCGGCTTCGATCGTGGAATACGCGATCTCATCGGTGACGTATGCGAACTCATTGCCGAAAGGCACGCCGCCGAGTCCAAAGGTTTTCTTAGGGAAGATTTCAAAGGCGTTCATTCGCACGCTTATTCCCGTCTCGCAAGAAGCCTAACGACACGCACCAAGCTCAAAAGGGTAGAATGGTTACAGAAGCAGCCGTTGCCGGCGTCTTATGGGAAGTTTGGGATCCTCTTCAAGTGCGGGGCTTGTCGAGTGCATCAGACGAGTACGACGACTACGCTCCGGAGATATGCGATTTGCTTAATACGGGAGCTTCAGCGGCTGAGCTAGCGTCTTTGTTGAACCAAATTTACGCCGGAACCATCGGCGGTGGAAAACTGCCCGCGCCGATCAAAGAAAGCGACGTGGCCGCGACGGCACTTGTCGCATTGCGAGAGCGATCAAGCGAAGCAAGCGGCGAAGCGATTGTCTAAGATTGTGTCGAAAATACCGCGCTACTCACTTCTTACGGCGGCGTTGGCCGCATCGTTTGCAAGCACGGTGGTTTCGGGGCGCGCGCAATCTTCCCAAAGCGGTTATCGCCCCGTGTACCGCGTGCTTGACGTCGGCAAAGCGGGAGTTCCCACACTCAGAAACGAGCAGGTCTATTGGTTGTTGACGATTACGCGCACTCCTTACTGGCGCCAGCGGCTAGGTTCTTTGTGGTTCTCGTGTGGCGACCGCGCAATAATTGCGTTTATACGTGAGGGCTCCGCGGCTGCCATAGAAGACTCCGCGTGTAACGACTCATTCAAGGCGCCGGCCTTCCAAACGTCTATGGCAAAATGGAATGCGTGAGAGGCAGCCGTAAACGGTTCCGCTCCATCTTCAACATTTGCTGTTACACGTGGGGTGCCCGACAGCGGCATCGTGAGCCGGCGTGAGCGAACCATTTGCAGGCTTTGTTAAGGCTCCATTGCTGCGGAGGGCCGAGGAGCGTGCCGGGGCTTTGTGTCCACGGTGAATCGCTGAACAACGCTTCGTTCCCCCAAGCCGCTCTTGCGTGCCGGAGCATACGATGATGTCCGCACCCTATGAGTCGTGCCTGCGTATCAGCGGCTGCTACGGTCCAAGCGCCTTGATCCTCACAGGGAAAATATATTCCCTGTTGCGTAAAGCTCCAGGCGAGGGCGCGACTGTACAACGGATCGCACGAATACCAATGCCTGCCGAAGTGCAGCACGGTCGTGTTAAAAAACATAGCCATAATAAGGGCGGTAGCTATCGACAGTCGTGCCCATCCCGCATTCCTCGCTAGGACATACGCCGACGCTAGCACCACCGCGGTCACAATCATGACAGTGTAGTAACTTCCGGCCTGGTACAACGGAAAATTCCAATGCGCAAAAAAGAGTTCCGCTAGTAACGGAAAAGCAAGCAAAACGCGCCATCCCAAGGCTAGAGCGGCGAACGCAAAGGGTGCCGAAATCTCGCTTAGAAACGCTAACTGTTGCGGCCAGTTTACGTCTACAGCCGAATACGTCGGGTGCACCGTCCCGCCAATAAAGCCATGCGCGAGGGCGTAGTACGCAGCCAAATTTGCGCCTGACAAAGCCGCGACGCTTAGTCCGAATCGCAAATGGCCGAAGGCCGCATAAACGAGTCCAAACCAGCACACGAACAATCCCACGTCTTCTTTGGTTCCACACAGCAGTTGCACGAGGAGCAAGCTCCAAACGAGCGATCGAGCGGTCACGGCAATCGCAAGCCCAACGCTCAGCAACGGAACGAAGTCAAGCGGAACGAATTCTGCATTAGCGAAGCCTTGAACGGACGGCTGTAGCAGATAGACTATCGCAACGATGGCTGCAGTCTCGGCATTTCCGCCCCACCTCCGAACGAGGACGAACAGCAACGGGGCGGTCGCGGCCAAGGCTAGGACCTGGAGCACGATGACGGATTCCGGGTGAGGCCAGATCAAGACGAAAGGAACGATCGCCAGCGTCATCCATTGGTCATGCATCGCCAACGTAGAGTTCCAATCTACGTAGTTATAGGTAGATCCGTAGCGAATGAAATTGACGGCGGTTTGCAGATATTCGCCTGTGTTCGAACCAACCCGCAAGGCGCATAACTTATTCAAATCGATAGCGACGTACGTTGCGAAAAAGACGCACGACGCGACCAAAACGAAAGTCCGAGCCGAGGTTAGCGCTGTGCCACTCGTTCGAATGATAATAGGAAAGAAGCCTCCTTATAGGCCGGCTAGTGCGGGTAGAAGAAAGGTGTTCCCAGCGCGGGAACTCGTCGCTAACCTCTAGTAGCTATCGGGTCGAACAGACTGTTGGTCTTTGGTAGTCCATTCGGGGCGGTCTCCTTGCATTGGGGTGCGTACCTACTGTTTAATCATGTAATACTGGTAATCGCCTGGACGCTTGCCGAGATTTTGCTGAGGATGTGAATGCACGAAAAGCGCGTTGTAGTAATAACTGGTGCTGCTCCTTACCTGGGTGGGCCATCCACGTGGCTTCCCTTGCGTCAAGCGGCACCGGACCTCAGCTTTATTGAAGTAGATACGCTAGACTTTGCGGACTCCGCAGACATCTCTATCGCCTGCCGGCAGGCTATTCTTGAAGCTGCGCGCGACGCCCATTGCGTAGTCGCTCACAACGCCGCAGCGAAGCCGGCAATCGAAGCTATCGCCCAAATGTCGCGCTCGCTCCCCGTCCTGTTGCTTTCTCCAATGCTCGTTCGACATACTACGCCTGCTCTCCAAGTCGTGCGATCGGTCATAAACTCGAATATCGGAAGGCAAGTCCTGACCGCTCTCGCTCGCTCCAAACAAGCTCGCCTTTTGAACGATCGGCAATTCTTGAAGAAGCAGATGTCGCTGCTGATCGGGGAGGCCCACATCAGCGATGCGATCCTCGGAGAAGCCGCGGAGCGCGTGGCCGATCGGCGTACCGCGCATGCGATCGAAAGAACCGCTGAAGTTGCTCTCGAGATAACCAAACCGATCGATCCGGCAGTCGATGCTAAAGTGCAGCTTCGGACCGTCCTCTTGGGAACGTCTCCATTAGATCAAAAAACGGCAGCGCGCATGCAGGCTACCGTCCTTCCCGATGTTTGGAGTGCTGCGATGATCGAGGCTCCGGACGTCGTAGCGCAAGCCTTGCGCGAGCTGCTTTAAGCCTGTAGAAGGGTCGGATGTCACTCGGCTAAAACCCCAATCGCTGTACGACGGAGGGGAATTGCAGAATGAATATTCTCACGTGCCTATTGCTAGCAGTCGCAGCTTTGTCGCCGAATCCGGAAATAACCGGCACCGTCGTGGGCGACAACGGTAAGCCGGTATCCGGAGTAACCGTTTCGGTCGAGCCAGTTATCGGCGGTCCAGACGTCGGCAAGACTGTGACCGCAAAGGATGGCTCGTTCAATTTTTCGGGTATCCCCGGCGGCTATTATGGCGTTCTCGCGAAGACCAGTTCGGCTTGTGCAATGTCCAGTGCGATCGAGGCTGCCGACGGCTTTACCACCGTCGTGCACCTTCGACTAACGAAAGGCTTGTGTGATAGCGCAATCGCCCCGTTAGACCATGGATGACTAGGGCGTAACCTTTCGCGGCTCGCAAGCGCTCATCACTGGGTAGACTTTGCTATCGGCTTTAACCGCCCCATACATATGTACGACACATCCGTTTCTACGATCGGCGCTCCCACCATCGGGACGCGAAGCGCCCAGCCGCGGCAGACCACTAACGGCCCCACGTGACGCACGGATGTTACGTACATTTGCACGTAGAGTTCTTCGGGCAAAAGCGGAAGGAGCCACCAGCGCTTTAACTGGGTGAGCTTTTCCTCGTACACGTACTGCGCCTTGGCTAGAACGTCGGGTGGAGGCGTCGGCAGAACGTTGATCTCGCGATCGATATCGGCTTTGAACTGCGCGTCACTCGGAACGAACTGCGTTAGCGCATCTGGCGCGGGCGAACTCATGGGCGCAGTGGTCGGTGCGGGAGAAGGGCCAACGGCCAACACCCCTGACAGAAAGAGCATTTGCAAAGCCGACAACGTCATTTGGCATACCCCACAAGTATCGGAACTAGCCGTTCGGGACCTACTGCTGGCCTCCCCTGGAGGCGCATGTTGTTGAACCGTGCTTGCCCCCAAACCATGTTGGTTCCATTAAAACTCAGGTGAAACGCTAACCGCAGGGGGCGCCGTCGGCTGGTTCGAACGGATATTTGGCCGGAGCCAAACATCTATGTTGGTAGCTCTAGGCTCCAACATTGGCGAGTGATCGTTAGCCGCGTTGTACTTGGATCTACCGGGAGTCGTTCTCAAACTAATGTATTGTTCGAAAGGTTATCGATGTATCGGAGCGCCCTTGTAGCCGCGAGTTTGGCGGCTCTCGTCCTAACAGGTTGCAACGGCGGAGCGTCGCCGGCCCAGCAAGCAAAACCCGCGTTGTCTCGCGCGCGACATGCTGGGTCAACACCTTCTACAGTCTATGTTCTCAATCGGCAGGTTGGTAAGAAGGCAGGTTGGGTGAGCGCTTATTCCGCCGCCGGCGCGACGTTGGATCGCAAATTTGGAGACGTCGGAAGTGGCCCGGGCGTAGACAACTATCCTGGGATCGCTGCGGGCGCGTCCGGCCACCTGTATCTCTATACTGCTCTGAACCTCGGTCAGATTCTGGTCTACAAGAAATACGGCGCGGTTCTTCAACAGACGCTACAATATCAAAATAAGATTCTCAGTGCGTTAACTCTCGACGATTCCGGAAATCTTTATGCGATGGCTAGAAACGTGAAAAGATACGGCGGTCCACTCGATGAGTTTGCAGCTAATCGCGATGGTACGCTGGCACTGAAGCCCTTTGTGAGACGACCGGCGGTGTCGTACTATATCGTGACCGATCCGATGGGAGACGTCGGCTCGGCTGGCGGAGCCAACGGCTTCACGGCCTATACGAAGGAATCAAAGAGCCCGTTCTGGGTGCTGAATGCAACGAATACGAGCTACACGGCGGCCGCCTTCGACGGGTCCGGCGATCTGGCCATCGCCCAACAAGTGATAAGCGTCCCGGCCGAATACATTTACGTTTACGCTCGCGGCGCATCGACGCCAACCTATTCGATTATGAGCGACACATATGCGCCGGTGCAGCTCGCGTACGACGGTTCCGGAAATCTGTACGTGCTCGACTATTGTACTTCAAATTGTGGAACGAACCCGATCGACGTTATTTCGATCTATGCACCCGGGGCCACGATTCCCGCCAAGGTTCTCGAACCGGATCCAGGCAGTAAGTTTGCTACAATCGGCGTTAGCAAGGACGGTCATGTTGCTGCCATCGAGTACGAAGGCAGCTCGCAATACGGAATGGTTGTCTACGATCCCGGAGCGACTGTTCCCAGTGCAAGAACAACCACCGGCCTGCAGGCTCCCTTTCAAGTAGTCTTTGGAACATAAGTTCGAGAGAGGCCTAGCTCGATTGTATAGACGCCTAACGGCCATAGCGCTTACCGTTGTCGCCGCCGGCTGCGCCGCGCCGGGCCAGTCCTCGGAAACGCCGTACGGCGCAGCTACGCTACAGATGCTGGCTAGGCCGCAAGCTGCAGCTCACGGTTATAAAGTATTGTTCAGCTTCAGTCAGAACGAGCACGCCCTGTTCGGCGAGGATCCACAAGCCAGCTTGATCGCCGTAAACGGCATTTTGTACGGAACTACAAAGTACGGCGGCGCCAACCAAGATGGCACGGTGTTCGGCATCCGGACCAGCGGCAAACAAACTGTGCTCCATAGCTTTCATTCGTCCGACGGGGGCGCCCCCAAGGCACCATTGTTGGAAATTAATGGCACGCTATACGGTGCAACCTCGAATGGCGGTTCCTTCGGTGGCGGAACGGTTTTCAGTCTGGGTGCGAACGGAAGCAACTTTCGAATCCTTTACAACTTCGGACACGGAAAGGACGGATTGCAGCCGTCGAGCGCATTAATTGTCAAAAATGGAAAACTGTACGGAACCACCCTTATTGGCGGAAAGTATAACGACGGTACGGTTTTCAGCGTCGATTTGACGTCCGGAAAAGGACGCTCCATCTACTCGTTCGCGGGATACTCCGATGGGATGTATCCAACGGGAGGTCTGAGGGCCGTAGGCGGCTCGTTCTATGGAACGACGTCCCAAGGTGGCGCGTCCGGTTTGGGTACCATTTTTCAACTAACGACCGGGGGCCATAAGGCGATTCTGTACAATTTTGGCGGAACCGACGGGAGCCATCCCAATGCGTCGCTTACGTTACTGCGTGGAACGTTGTACGGCACAACCGAGCAAGGCGGAGCCTTTGGCGGCGGAACCGTCTTTTCTATTGCTCCGAATGGTTCGAACGAGCGCGTAGTGCACAGCTTCGGAATTGCTCCAGACGGTTTGGCCCCAGAGTCTGAAGTGCTCGCGATAAAAGGACGCTTGTACGGCACGACTTCCCACGGAGGCTCAATGAATTTCGGGACGATTTTTGAAATGTCGACATCCGGAAAAGAGTCCATCTTACACAACTTCATGCAAGGAGATCGATCTGACGGAGAATCTCCATTTGGCGGACTTATAGACTTGAACGGAGCTCTTTACGGCACAACGCAAGAGGGCGGCTCTGCAGACCCAACATGTACTGATTCCGGCTACGATTGCGACTACGGCACGGTCTACGCTGTACCATCACAGTGAAGAATTGAGCCTCTAAAATACCATGTTGCAGGAAACGACGTTCCGCCGTGTGGGATCCAGATCTCGACGAGAGAAATCAGAAACTCCTCGACCATTACGGGCGATCGATTGGTACCCTCAGAATCGGCGCGTTGCGTTGACCCTCGTGTTTCTCGCGCTGATAACCATCGCGTCTGCGAGAAGCGAAACTGCCGGTACGCCACCAATAACCCTGGCGTACTCAGCAACGCAACGCTCGCATCCGAGTTCCGTTATTCTGAAGTCGCCGAGGGGCGCTACGTATCGACTTTCTTTGATCCCGGATTTCGACATTGGTAAGCGTGTCGTCGTTGTAGAGCTCGTTCTTCACAGACCGAGCGAGCAGGCGACACTGTATGGGTCCCTCTTGGATCCGACCGGAATGCTACATGGCTATCAGCCCTACACTTTCGGGGCTTTCGACTACGTCAATGGTGCCAAGAAATCGGGATACGGCGCAACGAGGGTGATGAAGCTCAAGAAGTTAGGAATGGAGATGCGCGTTACGGTCACGAGGGTGCATGTCGTCCCGACTGCGGGGGACTCCGCGCGGACCCCCGAGTACAAACTTCACGATCTAACCCTGGAAATCACCACTCGAAGCCTCTAGGAGTTCTGGGCGATATAGTCTTTTGGATCCCGATCGACTGCGACGACACCATTCACGTGGTTCGCTTCAAAGTGGACGAACTCAACCGCTAGTTGTTGGCGAAGTTCGAGGCTCGCGCGCAATCGGAAGTCGGTCAAACCCTGCCGCTCTTCCTCGCCCATGTGATCGCTGTTCGCCTTATTCGCTGCGGCTATCGCTCGGAACCAGCCGTCGCTGGCGACGTCGTGCTTCGAAACTTCTGCTACTGCGTCTCGGATCTCGTTGTGGTCCTTGATCGCGTCTTCGGTTTCGTCGGCCGCGTCGTGTTTGCCGCCCGCGCCCCGGCCGACATGCAACAGCTCCGGATAGAAGAACTTCTCCTCAGCAAGTGCATGAACTTCGAGAAAGGCCGAGAGGCGCGTCCATAGCGCACCGAGCGCCGCCGTATCATCGCGACCGATCTGCTCGATAATTGCAAAAAGCCGCCGCTGTTCGTGATGGTCGTCGAGGATAAGCTGCGTGATGTCCATGTCGTCCCGTTCCGCGAGGCTTCGACCAAACCTGGTGGTCGGTTTTGGGATTGACGAGCGCGCTTGCCGGCTTTACAGTGGAGACCGGAGGTGTATGTGAACTATCGGCCGTTCGGTGTTAGACTTACTGCAACGCTTATTCTGGCGGGCTGCTTTACGCTCGCCGGGTGCGGCGGCCCTGGCCCGTCCTCGCCGGTACCTGCGTCCGCGGACCACGTCGCGCACTCCGGCGCAGGCCGGTCTGGCAGCGCGCAGACGCTGTACGTCGCCAGCGAGTCGGGAGTCGCAGCATTCAACACCGCTTCCTATGCGCTCGAAAGAACGTATGGCGCATCGCAAGGCGTGAACTACCCCCAAGCGCTCGCTGAAGATACAGCGGGAAATCTTTACGTCGCGAATCCGATCGATAACGATGTCGTCGAATTCGCTGCCGGGACGACGACGACGCTCCAGACGCTGAGCAAGGGAATGCATGGGCCTTACGCTTTAGTGTTCGATCCCTCCGGGAATCTCTACGTCCTCAACGGTGGGGCCACGGCGCAAGGTCCGAACGTCGCCGTCTATTCGCCAGACGGAAGCCTATTGCGAACGATTACCCACGGTCTCTCAAATCCAGTATCGCTCGCTTTCGATTCGTCCGGTAATCTGTATGTGGCAAATCAGGGAACGGATAACGTGACGGTATACAACGGAGGCTTAAACAAGGTGTCGCGGACGCTCGCCAGCGGCTTCCCAAACTCTATCTTGGTCGACAAGTCGGATGACGTCTATGTCGTCGGTTGCGGGATCAAATGCGTCGAGGGCAGGATCACCGAGTACGCACCTCACTCCAAGACGATCGTTCGCACGATCACCAAAGAGCTGCGCGACCCGAGGCAAATTGCGCTCGATTCGAACGGAAATCTGTTCGTCGCGCAGGCAAACGCCGGTGACGTGAAAACCCCTTGCCGTGTAACGGTGTACGCGAAGGGCCAAACGCAGCCGTATGAAAAGATTACTGACGGCGTCCACGGCGCGACGTGGGTTGCCATCGATGCATCCGATAATTTGTACGTAATGAATTCCATAAACCACTGCTATGGTAATAAGACTGGTAACATTCCCGTTTATCCGGCCGGCACAACGATGTTCGTACACCGATTTGCGAAACCAATTCTGCACCCGGTGCAACTGCTGATAGGAAGCTGAATCCGAAACCGTCGGAACTGATAGAAAACCAAATGACAAAGCCGCTTACTCTGCCCCATGAGAGGCCAATGTCACCTCGATTACAAAGTGCTTCGATGCCTCTTTAGCGATTTTCGGAGGAATGTATGCAGAACAGTCAGGTTATCGGCCCGAGTCTATGCCTACGACTAAGCTTCACGTTAGCCATAGCAACGGCGTTCGCCGGCTGTTCGGAATCCGCTGCCGTCTCCCCGTCGACGCCATCGCAGCCGGTTGCGGGCGCAAGTTCGTGGATGGTTCTCGACGCACCCAAACAATCGAGCCTGTTGTACGTGTCGAATCAGGGTGCGCGAGACGTTACGGTGTACGCGTATTCCGACGGCGGCGGCTTGAACCTCGTCGGAACGCTCACCGGGTTCCTGAAGCCCAGTGGCATGTGCACCGACAAGAGCGGCGACGTCCTGATAACGGATTCGGACGCGCGAAGGGTCTATCGATATCACCATGGTGGCACGAAACGGGTCGCTATCATTCAGGAGAGAGGCAGCTCAGTGCTGTTTTCTTGCGCCGTCGACCCCACGACCGGAGACGTTGCCACCGCCGATCAGTTCAACGGAGACGGCAAACCCGTTGGTCTCGTCAAGATTTATACCGACGGTGAGAGGAACGGCAAGAAGTACTACGTCGGTAAAATACTGCCTTACTACCTCGCGTACGACGATAAGGGGAACCTGTTCGTCGATGCCCAGAACGCGTACAATCATAACGTATCTCTACTCGAAATGACGAAGGGCGACTCGTATTTCGTCCGTTTAACGGTTGCGGGCGGTGCTCTTAATTCACCTAGCGCAATCCAATGGATCAAACCTACGCTGTTGATGGGGAACGAAACGAGCGATAGCGTAGCCCCATTCGCCGATAAACTTTTTATTTCCGGGCAAACCGCAACGATCGTTGGCCAAGTGCCATTCCCGAGTTCGCAGCAGGCTGCGGGCTTTTACCGGCGCGCCGGAAGGATCGTCGTCCCCGATCCGGTTGCGAATGAGGTCGAAATCTACACCTTCCCCGGGGGTGCCTTGTATTCGACCCTCACGCAAGCGATTTCCAATCCGGTTTCAGTTGTCGTTAGCCAAGCCGGCTCGGGCTCGTAACGCGGTGAGTATCGATTAGCTCGTCAAACGATTTTCCAAGAGATAAAAGAATCGTACGCGCCCGCGTTTGACGCACTAAACCACTGCTACGGCGGTAAGACGGTAACGTTCCGGTAACCGATTCTGCAGCTAGTGCAACTGCTCATAGGAAGCTGAAGCGATTCAAGTTAGCGGCCGAGAGCAAAGAAGCTGGCTCATTTCTTGGCTGGCAAACAAGACGGGCGCCAAGGTGCCGCAAAACCACCGGAGTTATCCCGCGACGACTCGAATAGCGGGATCATATTATCGCTTTATCGCTCGACAGCCCGGAGGTTTGACCGTGGCGTACTTTACCGATGACTCGCTTCTTCCCGAGAACATGGCCCCGCTCATGATTACGGCAGCCCCATACGGGCCGGTGTGGATGCCACAGGATGGGCCGCCGGGATATATACCCCTCACCTGGGACGAGCAGGTTCAAGCCGCCATAGACTGTTACAACGCCGGTGCGACGCTCTTACACATTCACGTCCGCGATCCCAAGACTGGGCACATTTCGAAAAATTTTAAGGAATACGGCGAACAGATCGCACGCGTACGCGAGGCCGTTCCGAAAATGATCCTGCAGATTGGCGGCTCGATCTCATTCGCCCCGGAACCCGGCGAGGTCGGGGCATTCGGATCGTACGAACAGCGGCACAAGCTCACCACGATCGAACCCAAGCCGGATCAGATCACCATTACGTGCGGCACCTCGCTCTTCGACTTGACCGCGTTGCACCCAATGGATGAGTTCGCGGGGACACGTCTGTGCAACGAAGACGCGATGCACGGGATCCGCAACATGGTGGCGGACTCGACGCCCGATTTTTACGTTGAAGAGACGCAGTTGTGCGTCGAGCACGGGATTCAGCCGTATTTCGCGCTTCCGCACATCCACGGGCTCGAGCTCGTCGAGCGCATGGTTCGGCGTGGCCAGTACATGGGTCCGATGAACGGCTTTTTCAGCACCGGTGGGGGCGGCGTCTGCGGGGCAAACCCGTTCGACTTGATGGAGCTCGTGCGCAGGACGCCGCACGGCTCGTTCTTCACGTATCAAACGACCTTTCGCTTAACCCACCCGATATCGATGATGATGATCGCGCTCGGACAGCACACGCGTGCCGGAATTGAAGACAATCTCTGGGACGTCAAAAAAGGCGTTCGAATGAATACGGTGCAGATGATCGAAAAGCACGTGCGGATGGCTCGCGAGATCGGCCGCGACATTGCGACGCCCGAGCAAGCGCGGCAAATGCTGAAGATCGGCGTGACGTACAACTCCATCGAAGAAACCCTCGCGAACCTCGGCCTGCCACCCAACCGTGAAGCGGGGCACCAGGGCTTCTTAGTTCACAGGTCCGACGGGAAGCTGCGCGAGACTGTTTTTGCGGGCTCCGATGGACACTTGCTGGCATAAGTGGTGGGTTTGCGCGACTTGCGATCTCCCGTAAGGAAACGCGCGAACTCCTTCAATTCTGAGAAGAGGTGGTGGACGAGTGACGACGACAGACGAAACCGGGCCGTGGGACGCGGCGGCCTTCGATCGATTGAAGCGTTGGAATCCGGCGATGACCGCAGCGCTGGAAAAGGTGACCAACGACCCATGGACTGGAGCGCTCGACCGTAAGACTGTCGAGCTCGTTTGCGTCGCCGTTAACGCGGCGTGCACGAATCTCAACGAGGATGGAACGCGGCGTCATATCCGAGAAGCGCTGGCGGCGGGAGCGACGCGGGACGAGCTGTTGACCGTGCTAATGATGGCCTCGCTTCTATCTATTCACACGTGCAGTCTCGGCGCTCCGATTCTACTGGAAGAATCGAAGAATGCCGGCGTAGCCAGCAACGTGAAGAACGTCGCGACACCGAGTTGCGATCGGATGCGCGCCGCCGGACAATGGAACGCCGCATGGGACCCGTTCTACGCGCTCGACCCAGCATGGACCGACGCGGTGATGGCCTGCGGTGTCACGGTCTACACCGGCGGTGTGTTCGAACCGAAGATCGTGGAGTTATTGAGCATTGCTTTAGACGCGTCGATTACGCACATGTACGCTCCGGGTACGCGCCGTCACATTAAGGCCGCGCTCCTACACGGAGCAACGATTGACGAAATCATGGATGTCCTTAAGCTTTGCGTCGCTCAGGGCGTTCAGGCACTTAACATGGGCGTACCGATTCTCGACGAGGAGCTCTCCCGAAGTCGTACGTAGTGGATCAAAACTAAGTGCGAACCACTACCGAACGCAACCTCGGCTAACGACGCGATGATTGCGCCAGTCGCGGGCGAATACTGCGGGATGCGCGTCTTCGTGATCGTCGCTCTCATAATTGCCGGAGGGTGCCAGGCTCCGCGAGCACACAGCGACCCGCGCCTCGTGTCAAAGTGGCTGTTCCAGGCACCCCGCGGCTGGGCCGAAGGGGTTCCCGCACTTTTTGCGAAGTGGCGCCCATGGTTCGGACAAACGATCCAGGATGAAATCGCCACCCAGCAATCCGGTAGCATCGCGATAGCTAGCTACTATTACCAGCGGTCGTACAACCCTGATGCCGAGGCCGAACGCTCGATACGATCGCTTTGCCCCAAAGCGTACGCCGGCCGGTCGGTGCGCTCGCCGGTCCACACGCCTTCTACTAAGACGAGGGAGCAAGCCGGGTGAAATTTGGAGATATGGCTTACGCGTTCGGCTCTTCCGCAGCGGTTGCGATGCTGTTCGGGTGCGCCGCATCGCAGCCGGCGGTTGGCGCGTTGCGTGCCCCGCAGCAAACTTCGGCGATCGCGGCGCACGCCAATGGTACGTCATGGGTGCTGCCGGAAGCAAAAAGTGAAGACCTCCTCTATGCTGATGGTGGCAGCACCTATGCAGGCGATGTGCTCATGTACACGTTTCCGCGCGGTAAGCTCGTTGGAATGCTGAGCGGTCTTACGGAGCCGGCGGGGATGTGCACCGATCGAAACGGAGACGTCTGGATTACGAAGTTTGTGAGCGGAGGAACCGTTACCGAGTACGCACATGGCGGAACCCAACCAATCGCCACGCTCGATACGGCGAAAACGCTAACTCCGCAAGATTGTTCGATCGACGCAGCTTCGGGGAACCTGGCCGTAGTTGGCTACGGGCCTGAAAAGCCGAACGTTCGAGGCCGAATCTTAGTCTATTCGGGTGCTAGTGGCACTCCGAAAACGTATAAAGTATCATTCGGTGAGACTTCGTTCTGCGGCTACGATAATCAGGGAAATCTTTTTATCGATGGCTTTGGATACAACGAACGCCCTCCGTTTGTGGCGGCCGCACTTCAAACGGGCGCGAGCACGTTCAAGCAGATTTCTTTTCGCTCCGGACAGCCTTCGCAATATCCGACGCCGGTGCAATGGGATGGCCGATATGTTGCCATCGGTGGTCCGGTAAATATCGTCCGATATACGATCGAGAATGGCATCGCTGTCGAAGAAGGGTCGACCAACCTAAACGATGTCTTCGAGCTCGCCGACGCGTGGATCGAAGGTGGAAAAATCGTAGCGACCGATGCTCCCAATTCACCGCCGATACAAATTTACAGGTATCCGGCGGGCGGCGATCCTATCGAAGGCATTGATGCATATGGCTTTGGTGTAACGGTGAGCGCGGCGAAATAGCCTGTAGCCGAGCTGGCTCGACGCGACGACAGCGGTGTATTATTGCCCGCTGATTAACTTTAACTCCACCGATTCGACGTTGTGCGTCGTGTTTAGTCCAAGGTGCGTCACATCTTCGCTGACGAGAACGGGCAGCTTGGCGATCGGGTCGTACGCGATGCGCGACGCGACAGTGTCGCTCCGTTCCCGGTAGCGATCGCCCTGCGGGGCTATCGTTCCGGAAGATTCGACAAGGACGAGCGGAGCTGCATTCGGGATAGCGCCCTCACCTTTGAGCGTAAAATCGCACGTCCAAACACCGACACCTTTGTTCAACAGGAAATGCTGTTTCCAGGTCGACGTTGCTTCTGGCGTCAGCCCATCGAAATAGCTTCGTCCCAGCAGCGGGAAGAGCGCAAGATCCATCCCCGAGAGCGCGTACGGACGCTCCATGCACCTGATGGTACCGTCCGAATAGACCTTGCACGTATGTGTGGCGCTCGGCCGCACAGAATTCCACCAAGATTCGGTGGCACTCACCGTCATGCCGCCATCGGGCGCTGGGGTTGTATCGAGGCTGATGGTTCCGGTTAGTGGTCCCGAATCGGCAACCTTCGTATTCCAGCCAAACCGATATTCGAGATGGTGCGGTAATACCGTCGATGGTGACGCTGCCGGCGTGGCATCGGGCGACCCTAACAATACGGCCAACAATAAATCTATCAGTCGTCTCGCCTCTACAGAGTGGAACGTTACGTCCAAGCTTCGCTCCTTTGGCTCAATCTCTTTTGGCCTGCCCTCGGGAGTACTACCGCTAGACGCGCTCCGCCAGTCGGGAGCAGTGGCTAATACCCCGGATTCGAAACGCTGACCGTTGCCGTGTATCACTGAGCATCGGCAAGACTGACCACGCATCCGCCCGAGGGCGCTCAATTTGCGTGGACCTTAAACCTCGCCTTGCCGCCGTCCCGCTGAGTGGATTCGTCTTTTCCTAAACCAAGATCATAAATGGCAGAACAGATACGTAACGAGTGAACAATTGTTCAAGGTTCAGGAAGTGCTTGGAAATCATCCTTGTGAGTGCGTAGATTAAATGGGCTTGAAGAGGAGCCGGCGTTGGCTCCCCGTCAACCATTCTCGAACCTACTTCATTGTAGCAGCGGCGGCGGCTTCGATTGCTGCAACGGTTGCCTCGGGAGGCATAATCATGCTCGGGTGGCTGCCGCCCGGCACGTGCGAAACATGCGCCTTCGCGCGTGTGGCCATCGATAGCTGAGCCGCCGGGGGAATCACCCGATCCGCATCGCCGATTACGTACCAAGACGGAATCGACTTCCAACCTTCGGTGGGAGGTACTTTTTCACTAAACGCGCTCGCGGTCAGCGGCCGCTGCGTCACAGCCATCAGCGACGACATCGCTGTAGGAACATCCGAAGCAAAAACCGCTCCGAAGTACTTGGTGTTGAAATACAAGTCGACATCTTTACCGGTCGCCGTCGTAAACGGAATCGGAACGAACAGATCTTTCGGCGGTGCTGGGCTGCTTGCCAAAAGACTGAATAGCGTATCGCTGCCATCCGGAACGAACGCATCGACGTAGACCAGGGCTCTAACCTTCGGATTACCCGCGGAAGCGATACTTATCACGAAGCCGCCGTAAGAATGCCCGACGAGGATAACCGGACCCGGGATGCTTTTTACAAACGTCGAGATAACGCTCGCATCGTTTCTGGGCCGCGCAGCTCGTTCGGAGGTGCCATCACCGTGTAGCCGTCGTTCTGCAGCAACTTGATGACGCCGTTTCAGCTGGAACCGTCAGCTCACGCGCCGTGGCCGAGAACGATCGTCGGCTTATCACCGCCGGACGGAGCCGGTTGCGCGATGGCAACCATTGGCGCCGCCAATGTCATCGCGGGAAAGAGTGAGAAGGTTCGGAGTATATTCATAAGCCAACTTTCGAGAAACGACTCGCTCGCGCAACCACGCGCCGTTGAAGCGTGTCAAGCCTCGATCGTTTCGGCGGCCTGCACGACGGCTATTATCCTGTCGCAGTCTTGCTCAACGTCAATGGCTCACTCTACGGCACGACGAGCGCTGGGGTAAAAACTACTCAAGTACGGTGTAGGATCGTAGCCGCCGCGTGACGCGGCGCTGCCGGTCGCGCGGCGACCAGCGTTTGTTCGAGGATGTTAATTTAGATGGGGCGCCCCCAATGACGACGTACTAGGACTGCACGCGACATCTTTACGCGACATCTTTAAAAGGAGCTTGAATTGAATCGCAAAGAGTTGGCATACGCTGCCGTCGGGGTTGCCTTAGGCGCGGCCGGGTGCGCGCCGCAAATGAAATCGCTTGTCGTACCCGCCGCCAACGCGGAAGAACGCTCGGACTCTCCGCACCTCGAGACAGCCGTGATCACGCTAATTTCCGGCACAACGAGTGACGTGTCTAGCGCGCTCTTTCACCTTTTGCCGAAGTCGGGCTGGAGTATTGAAAGCAACGATCCTCAGCTGGAAGTTTCGATTGCTAATGGACACGTAGCGACGCTCGTGGCACCCCAATACGAGAAAGTAATGTTTATCGCGAAGGTAACGATTTCGCACACGAGTGGAACGGAATTCATGGTGCGATGCCACGTCGAGACCAATTGCCATGTCTGAAGCCGCACATCATAGCGGTCGAGGATGGTCCAAGAGCCGTGAGCGTATACGATTCAAGGCTGGCGCGCTCTTACGCTATCGGGCTCGGGACGGGTGGTATCCCACATCCTGTGCGCGTCTGAGAATAGAAGCTTCTGGCAGATAAAAGTTTCCAGCAGGTCCGGATGTAAGCCCCGATAGCCCAAGTGACGTGCAGGACGATAACGATCCGAACGGCCCGGCGATGACGTTTTCCCATTGGTCTACGGGGAGCACCGAAGAACGTCCATTTAACACAAGGAAAGCCAGTTCGAAGACCACATAACCGACTGCAAATCCTCTTTAGAGTTAATTCTAAAAGGTTTCATGGGAACTTCAGACTGTGCTTACAAGCCGCGAGTGGAGGAAGCTACGGTTAACCGAAACCGCCGAGCATGGAAGCATCCCGCTCAGTTGGAGATCCTCCTTAAGGATCCGCGATCTACGTTCCCGTGGATCGGATCGCCGGCGCCACGCAAAACCGGATATTTCAATCACTAAGTTTAATATCGGCGAGACCGAAGAGGCTCGCTTGAGAGAGCGGTAGTCCCGTTTATTCGGTCCACCATTTGGGGGGGCACATGCTAAAATGCTGGCTGACGAGAACCTTCTGTTGTTTGGCGGTCATCGTGACCGTTGCTTGTTCGAATGCGGCTAAAACGCCCAAAACTCCCGGGCCGTGCGACCCGAGTGTTGAATCCAATGATATAGGTATGAAGTGGCCCTGCATGAGTTCCGAGCGCAGGGTCCAGTTTGCCGAAGGCCTTGCTGTAAATCCAAGCACTCGTCGATTGCTTGCGATCGATGCGTTCGGAAACGTTACGGTTCGGTCAACGGGCGAGCGAGGAAAGATGCTGCTCCGGAAATCGGTTGTCGTAACAGACGACTCGTCACACTCAGTCTTGGTTGTACCAATATTATTAGACAACGACAAATGGATGGCTCTCAGCTGGAAGTTTGACGGTGAGTTCGATCACTCCGAAGGACTTCACCCGCTGTAAGTTATGAGGCGGCGATTCGGCCCGCAAGCAACGTTAGCCCATGAAGTCAACTGCCATTCGGTCGGCGACCCGCGGCCGTGACAAAGTAACACGGCCCGCGAAATCGCGAAGCAGTGATCCCGTTCTTGAACATGTAATCTTGCGTGAGCACGCGCGGGAAGCCTAGGGACCGACCACCATACTACCCGAGCGTTTAATGCTTTTCGTTCTAGTCCGAGTTAGCGAATACGTGGAGTTGACCCGGTTCCGTGGAGACTTTCTTTCTTGCAGCGAAAGGGTCTCTCATGGCAAAGCGCCCCACTCACGCCGCCGGAGTTCCGGCGTAGGATCGTACAGCTAGTCCGCTCCAACCCGTCGAGTACGAACGCAACGATCTACGCGAGTGTATCGACTACCTCGCACAGTTCCCGCAAGTGAAGATCGCAGTAGACATTGGTCTCGGTGCGTGCGTGGCGCAGCATTTTAAAAGGTGCGTCGCAGCCGCGCCTGACCACAGCGGAACGGATCCGGCGGTGCGCTGTTCGCAATTCTACGTCGGTCGAGCTGCAGGATTGAGGGAAGTAAGGAAAGGAAGCCTGGCAAAAGATGACGCAGGTTAGTTAGTCTCTCGCTAGCCGCTTTCCAGGATTGACGTATTCTCAGCTTCCAGTGTGAAAGTGGAGGAAGGTTGGTTTTTAAGAGCAACCAATTTTCTTGCTTTACGAGTTTATTTCGGTATCATCGCACGATGACAGCGATCTGACGGCGAGCCTCGTTATCGCGGCGTCCTTCATCTTTTTTCCATTCTAGGAGGTGCAGTGTCCTGTAGTTTACGCGCTGTTCTGATCGGCTCCGTGGCGGTTGCTTTGCTTCCCGCGTGTGCAGGAAGCGGCACCGCTCCAGGCCCTACCGCGGTCACGCCTTCCCTGAGTACCGGTCTAAACGCACGGGCTGCGTCAGGCAAACCCACCGTATATGCGGCAAGTCTAAACGCCGCAGGCAAACCTTTCATTGCCGTTTTTGGGGCCGGAGGGGAAACGTTTTCGCGAAAGATCAAACACGGATTCGCGGTTGCCGCCGATTCGAGGGGTAATGCTTACATCGCGCACACTCCAGTGACGGTCTATGCTGACGCTGGGAAGACGCTGGTTCAGAAGTTCCCAGTTACGAACGGACCACGAGAGCTAGATTATGGCAACGACATTGTCCCCGATGGTCTGGGCGACTTCTATGTCACGTGCGGACATCATATGCTTTGCGAGTACCAAATCGGAAAGAACGGACCGATACGCGAACTTCCCGCCGGATTCGGTTCCTTAGCGACAGATAAGTCGGGGGATCTTTATCAATCGGTCAATGGTGGTGAGGTGGTGGAGTATTCCCCCGGCAGCACGTCCCCGAAAAGAACGATAACCAGCGGCATTGCCTATCCGGAAGCCCTCGCAGTCGACCACAAAGGAAACCTCTACGTTGGGAATTTGGAAGGAGGTACAGACTTTACAGCTGACGTTACCGTTTATGGCCCCAATGATAACTCCCCCAGGCAAACCATTAGCGAAGGCGTAACCAATCCGCTCATGATCCGCGTTGACTCTGACGGAAATGTCGGCGTTCTCAACTTCACTAACGTAACAATGTATGCTCCTGGCAGCGATACACCCTCGAATGTCATAACGCAAGGCATCGCCAACGCTGATTCGTTGGCTTTTGACCAGTCAAACAATCTGTACGTAGCGAACTTCGGCGCGACGAATAATGATCCGGGAAGTATCACGGTCTACGCGGCCGGTTCGTATTCGCTCACTCGGACGATTACAAAGAACATCAAGCACTCGATTAGCGTGGCGGTCGGGCCCTAAACTCGGTACGCGCCCTCCACAAAAAGGGTGGCGGCTAAGAGCGGAATACGGCTTCGCGAATCGCGGGGCCGTGTTTGCGGTGCAGCGCCCCGGTAGCCGGCCGCAGCGGCAAAACCGGAAGTTACAAGGCCCTTATGAAGTATTGGTTGCCCGGAATTCTCGAGACGGAACCGATGGACAGTAAGTCAACGCGAAACGTCGAGCGTTCCATTGAGCCGGTGAATTGACAATCGTAACGCGTGGGTTCTAAGATGAGGGGTATTATTAGGAATCGGCGCCCTTCATTACTTCGTGTTAGGAGTTAATTCGTGAACCGTCAAACGGTCATCGCAGCACTCGCAGCAAGCATCATCCTCGCGGGCTGCAGTCAGGGCAGCGTCCCGATGCAATCGATGAATCCGTTGGGGGCTTTCCAGTCGGCCGATATGCTAAGGAATGCTTCCGAGCAGGCCGAACTGTACGTCGCCAACCCGGCTGTTAATACCGTCACGGTGTACCCGACGCAGCGCTCCGGGAAATACCGCACGATCTCGCAGGGACTGATCCAACCCGCAGCTTTGGCATTCGATGCTTCGAACAATCTCTATGTCGCAAATTGCGGAGGCTGTTACGACGCGTCTAAATCTTCCGTGACCGTCTACGCCGGAGGGAAGAGCAAGTTGTCTCGCACGATCACCGACGGTGTGGTGAGCCCTCTATCGATAGTCGTGGATTCGGCGGGAAACTTGTACGTGGCAAATACCGGCGCAAACACGGTAACGGTCTATGCGCCTGGAAGCAGTGCAGTTTCGCGTACCATTTCTTCAGGCGTGTCGGGCCCGACGCGCCTTGCCCTCGATGCGTCCGGCAACCTGTACGTGTCCAATGGAAACAACACCGTGACGGTGTACGGCGCCGGGAGCGGAACCATCTTGCAGACAATCACCGACGGCGTGAAGACTCCTGAAGTCATGGCGTTCGACCAGCAGGGGAGGCTTTACGTCTCCAACCTTCCGCATAAAAAAGAGGGAAAGGTTCAAGTGTACGCGCCGGGCGGTGAGGCGCTCGTCAAAACGATCTTCCGAGATATAAGGATGCCGTACGCGCTCGCCTTCGATACGAATAACGAACTGTATGTCGCCAACTCGTTCGGCGGCGCCGTCACGGTGTACCCAGCGGCGAGGAACAAGGTGAGCCGGACGATTTCGCAAGGTGTCGACGGCCCGGACGCGCTCTTGTTCGATTCGGCCGGCGAGTTGTACGTCTCGAACGAAAGCAATAACACGGTTACTGTCTATGCAAAAGGCGGGAGCGAGCCGATACGGACCATTTCTGGCGGTATGAGCGATCCTTACGCCCTGGCGTTCGGTCCCTAAAACAAAGAAGACGCTAAGAGCCCCCATAGCGCAGGTGCGCTCGTCTCACTTTTACACGGCGTCGCAATTCGCGGGGCCGTGTTTGCTTTGCCATGGACGCGGATCGCCGCCCTGCGGCCGGCGATCCCGAGGCCGACAGTCGGCTTGTACCTTACTTGGTGAACACCCGTGAAAGCTCTTTTCCTGTGTTGAAATTGCGGGCATGGCGCAACGTGGTCAAGGGCTTTTCGCTGCCACGTAACGCGACGGCTCAACGAACTCGGCGTCTGGCCACCAGGCTAGGTTGCTGAGGAGCCGCGAGCCCTAGTCCGGGCTTTTTTCTTTCCGAAGCCCAACACTCGCCGGGTCTCAGGTGTCTAGTAGTAGTGAACGCAGCCCAGAAAGAGAGACGTTGGTGACCGTAGATTTTGCACCGGAGATAGTCCGGGCGGCAGCGGCTGGGGAGCGAACCAGCCAAGAGATCCTGTTGGAAACGGCTTGGCCGCATGCTTTTCGAATCGCGAAGTCGATCTTGCGGAACGACACTCTTGCTGAAGATGCAGCCCAAGAAGCATGTGCAAAGACACTAAGCAGCATCGGAACGGTCCGTGATCCGAATTCCTTTCGCGCTTGGTTCTTCCGGTTGGTCGTCCGTCAGTCTCTCTCAGAACTGAAGAAGCCGCAAATCTTTGCTGACGTACAATCGCGATCCGGTGACCCCACCGACTCCTATGTAACTTCCTTAGATGTGCGCGCAGCGCTGTTTGCTCTTCCTATCACGCCTGCGAATCCCAATGGTTCTTCACCACTATTGCGATCTTAGCAGTAAAGAAATTGGACACATCGTCGGTGCACCTGGCGCAACCATTCGCTTCCGCTTGGCTGAAGCGCGACGGTCGATGCAGCGGTTCCTGCGAGAAAACGAAAACTATGCAACGCAACCGAAAGAGGCCCTACAGTGACAAATTTTTATCATCAGGAGATCATGGATGCTCTTCAAGAAGGCGCAACTCCCCGCTTCAGTTTCGCAGCCATCGAGCGGCGTTCAAAGGCCCTACAAAAAACAGCGGGGCCTAGCAAAAGAGCAGCCGTCACGGTGGTCTTCCTCGTCTTAGTTCCCTGTCTCGCGGCTGCCGCTGTCATCGTACCGCCGGCTCTACAACAGGCCATAGTGCGACAGCTTGCACAATGGAATATCAAACCTGCGGCGGGTGGGACGTGGCAGATGGGCACCGATGTTAGTTTGCAAGAACTCCACAAGTCTGCGGCGTACCGGGTAGTGCTGCCTTCAGGTTTACCTAGCACGGCGCATTTGATCGAGATCGTAAGAAACACACCTGACAACACTTCGTATACTTTCACCTATCAACTTCCCCAAGGACGCAAAGCTTGGTTTATGCTGCAAAAGCGGTTGAACGCCACCGCGTACGTGCCCGTATTTATAGTTGCGAAGAGCGACGATTCTGGGCGCTCCGTCGAAATGAAAAGGTATCCGGCACAAGTCTGGTTTTCTGGGGATGAAGTAGTCACGTTATCTTCGGACGTTCTCACAGGCGCGCAGATTGATGCGATCAAGGCGGCCATGAATGGCGTAGATGCTCCACTACATCGCGGGCCTGTCCGTTAATTGCCCAAGGATAGCGCTTGCCGGAGGGCGCCTAACGCGCTCAAACTGCGAGCGGCGGCGTCGCGATCCAATGGCCTCCGAAATGCGTATCGAGGACCAGGGTTCGTTTACCAGAAGCCAAGACTTGACGACGCTGGAAGGCGAACCTATCATGCCAACAGGCGGGCGGGTTAAGCATTGCCGCTAAATTGCGTTGCTCACAGAAAGGTCACCGTGAATTTTAAGCGCTATTGTCTAGCAAGTGGAGTCGTGCTTGCCATTTCCCTTGCAGGTTGCGCCGGCCCGACATCAGGTGTGACGCCGGGAACCAGTGGACCACAGTCGGGTTCTCTTCTGAGTGCGCCGGAAGCATCGAGGGCAACCGCAAACGCAATGGTAAAAAATACCTTGTATGTTCTGGATGCAAACTACATGGGACAGTATGAGGTCGCCGTTTACGCTGGTAACGGAAAGAAGCTGTTGCGGACGATCGATCTCGGCGGGTCCGGAAAAGGTCGGAAAGGGATTGCTATCGATTCCAAAGGAGATCTGGTTGCGTCGCTCGGCAACACCTTGAACATTTATAGCAATCGCGGCGCGAAGGTCATCGGAACGCTGAAACAAACGTCCGGCTTCGGCAACATTACTCTCGACAGCTCAGATAACTTGTATACCACTTGCGAACGTGGCGACGTCTGCGAATACGGCTCATTGCAACAGAAAGTAACGCGTCGCCTAAAGGGTTTACGTGCGGGGTACTTCGCGGTTGACAAATCGGGCGACCTGGCAGTCCAGACTACCGTCGCAACTAGCAGCTATGAGATCGAAGCATTTGCTCCCGGGCAAACTGAACCGTACTGGACCATCCCAGCGCAGTCGAGTTCAATAAATACCCTGGCGTTCGATCAACAAGGTGATTTATACATCGCGATTGGCAACAATATCGCAGTCTACCCGCCGAATGCCACCTCGCCTTCGCAAACAATATCACTGTCCGCGCCTGCATCGGCTCTGGACTTTGACTCGTCTGGTAACCTTTACGCAATTAGTGGCCTAGGCACGAACAAAGTTGAAGTTTATGCTCCCGGAGGAGGCACTCCAATCAAAACACTTACACAGGACTCTGCAGTCGCCCTCACGATCGACAGTTCGAATAAGCTGTTCGTAGCCAATCTCGGCGTCGGTCAAAGCGATCTGGGAAGCGTCTCAGTCTATCAAAAGTTCAAGCCCGTGATGACCGTGACAAACGGTATCGCGAAGCCGATTGGTGTCGCGGTCGCACCGTAACCCAGCTCTTTCCTGCAAACTAGGTCCGACGTTAAGGTCGCGTCTCGTTTGCGGCGATCCACGGGAAGACCGAACGGCTATCGCTCCCCTGGCCGAAGCGTGTTGTTTCGCGTCGCGAATCGAGGCGTCGCGCCGAATGGGATTGAAGCAGGCGTCGAAACGTGGTGCCCCCTGCCGAGCCGCGGCTCGCAGTAAAGCGATTCGCGGCCACGCAGCAAGCAGTGGCCTCCAACTCTAGCGGTGCTGTCTTTCGGCCAGCGATGCGCCGAGACGCGTAGGTATTGCTGCTACACTGCGGAGTGGATCCCGTGACCAGTAGTCGAACATATAGTCTCTCATGACGGACTACTGTCCCACTTTGAACGCTCGACTTACGATACTACGCCCGCTTGTCGCGCATCACGCCAATGCGCTCTTTCCGATTTTCCGAGATGTTGATCTATGGCGATATACCGGTCGGGAAGAACCGAAGACGCTCACCGCTATGCAAGGACGCTATCGGCGCCTGGAGAGTCGCAGAAGCCCGGACGGAAAGGAACTTTGGCTGAACTGGGCAGTGGAGCAACGTGAGGACGGTCGGCCGGTCGGTGTCGTTCAAGCGTCCGTGCCGATATCGCGCTCGCACGCGGACATTGCCTACGTTCTCGGGCGGGCATTTTGGGGACATGGGCTTGCGATCGATGCCGTGAATGCGATGCTCGACTTCCTACGAGTGACGTTACACGTTCGTACAGCCCGTGCGTCGGTCGATTCACGCAATCTCCCGTCGGTTAAACTTCTCGAACGGCTCGGATTCCGCATCGACGATGCGATTGATCCGATGAGTGTTTGGTTCAATAAGTTGCTGCTGAACTAGCTCTAGGCTCCGGTAGCGCTCGGCGACGGGCTAGGCGCTCCAAGACAAAGTGGTTTCAAGCTTTCGGTTTTGCCCTACCGAGCGCAGGCTTGCGCGACGTTTTTACGTCGCTCCACGGAATGAGCTTTATCTTAGCGAAACAAGTCTCGCATGTTCGCTTGGCGCAGCCTCGTAATCGTTCTGATCCTGGTATTGTTTTTTGACAGATCGATAGCTTACTCCGACCCAACACCGACGCCCACTCCGCGCGCTGTGCCCGACTCCCAGGTCGACTCGATCATCGACCCTCGATTTTCGCCGCAGGAACATGCGATTATCAAGCAGTCCCTTTTATCACTTCGCCCAGACCAGCGAACTCGCGGCTTCATTCTCCGTACTATCGATGGCAAGATCCATGCGAGCTCTTGCGACGGCCTAGCGTTCGAAGTTCACGAACAGCTAATACGGGCAGGGCTCGCCATTGCGACTCCAGATGGTACTGACGTTCAGCCGTTGGTCCGGGCAGCGAACTATCCGGCTGCCGCATCTTGTGGCATCCAGATTCCAGCGAGTGGTCGTATCGACAAGAGCCATGCGGTCCCAGAAGAGACGCCGTCCTCGGCTTCAAAGCCCGGCCCACCTCTTACGGCACCGTCCGGCGACGTTTGGCATTTCCGTCGCAGCGTCGCAAGGGGGTTAGCTCGCGTAGTGGTGTAATTTCCGCCTAGGCCACGACGGCGGACGAGTAAACCCTAGTAGTCGTAGTAAGGCGCCAGGCTTAGGTAATCGAGCATACCCGAGGACGTCAGTGCGTACTGAAAGTCAATCGATTCGGTCGCGAACCGACGGCACGACTAGGTCGGTGGTGAGAATAGCGATAGCAGCGGAACTGTGTTCAGTATTACGACGACCGGAGAAAAGCACACCGAAGGCCGTGGGGCACTTTCTATCGATCCCCCAGCGAACAAGCAAAGGTGTGCCGGGCAAGCTGACCTTCCGATGCTGCAAGGGCTTTGCAACTTCCGGTTTTGACCGGCCCGTCTAGCTGTTTCGGGAACGGTCCTCGGCATGGAACGACGAGTCCATTCGCCAATTGGACCGCCATGTCGCCCACTAACCGGATCAGCACCTTACTTGTTTTGTCTATCTTTTGGGCCGCCTCACTCTTCACCCCGGCGTTTGCTGCGGCAATCCCTATTGCGAAGGGCCAACCGCCTCAATTAACCCTGCGGTACTCGGTCAAGGGTCTCTCGCCAACATTTGTGCTTCTGAAGTCACCGCGAGGTGTTACGTATCAACTTTCTCTACTTCCGCATTACGACGTTGGGAACCATCTTGTAGTTATAGACCTTGTACTTGCGAGGTCAGACAAAAAGGCATCGACAAACGAACGCAACCTCTTGGAGCCGAAGGGCATGTGGCATGGCTATGAGCCGTTCATTTTTGCGGCGCACGATTATGTCAAAGGTGCGCAGAAATCGATATACGGAGCGACCAGGGTGATGCGACTTCAGGACTTAGGAATGGAAATGCGCGTTACGGGCGTTGCCGTGCATGTCGTACCGATCCCTGGGTCGAGCTTCCCCGACGGGGGCCCTGATTACCAGTTCCAGGATCTCATTTTATCGATCAGCACTCGGGCTCTTTCGGATTGACATAGGGCGACCGTAGGCTGGCGGCATTGGATCGCGGTCTTAAGGAACTGGCAGCGGGCGGGCCCTACGGCATTTATGCTGAGATCAATGTCTCCCCGCGTAAGGACAACGAATCTGATATGCCCGGCCTTGCCTATTCGGATATCGCATTCGAAGCACCGAACGTGCATGATGAACGTCCCGGAGCCTATACGAATCCCATTCTTGCAACGCTGGTTACGGGCGGCGCTCGATTGATGCTTGCACTAGCCGAACACGAAGTAACGAAGGCTGGAGGCACCCATGCCTTCTGCGATACCGATAGCCTCGCAATCGTTCGAGCATCGAATGCGGCATCGGGCATTCCAGGACTATCGGATGCAGCAATCGATGCAATCGTAAAGCGATTCAATTGCCTTAACGCGTACGATCCGAAGCTCGTTCCGAATCTGCTCAAGGTCGAATACCCGCAGTATCCGGATCTGCAATGCTATGCGGTATCGGCGAAGCGCTGCGTCCTGTATCGCCTTCGGCCCGGCAATCGTATTCAGATCATCAAAGCATCGGAAAGCGGATTAGGGGCAATCATCGGGCGTTCGGCAAACGAATCGACGCCCAAACTCGCTCGGCGGATCTGGCTATCGATCTTGATGCAGCATGTCGAGGCCAATCCGATGCAACGGCGCCGCGCGACGCCGTTGATTGCTTTCGATGTACCGCTGCGGCGCAAGTTCCAGGTTGCCCAGCCGGCGATCTTGGAACGCCTGTGCAGAACGTTCAACAAGGATCGCAACTTTGATATGCGCGTGAAGCCGTTCGGGTTCGTGCAGACCGTCGTGCCGGATCGTGATGACGGGACGACTCCGATGGCACCGTTCGAAAAGGATGCGCGCAAATCGATGCGATTGCCATGGGTAGATTTCAAGTCGGGAAAGCCGGTCCGATTAGATTGGCACTATACGGCGATGGCCGGACGATAGGAGTTACGATGCTTCAGGATTATATCGTTGGTTACTAGGATCACCCCGAAACAAAGGCCGCTGATGCGCACGGTCAACCAGCCGGGCGGGACACTATTGGTTTGCTCGGCCGATTGCGTGTTCGTTCGACGCCTGTGAAGCGAATCGGCAAAGAAGTGGATCGCTTAAGCGGCGATGAGGGCGCGACGCTAGGGGAAGAACGTCCGTGCGAATATGAAGACGGCTATATTGTCTCAGATATCGTGTACTTGCGCAGATTGCCGCAACGGCAAATCGCTTCCGGATTAGGATTGAGCGAACGCGCGTGGAGGAGCATCGCAAAGGGCACCTCTCGACCTCGGTTCGGCACCGGCCAGGCAATTAAGAAGTTGGCCGATCAGCGCCGAGAACGTCGATGACTTTGGCTAGTCTAGAAACCGCGCTCCTCCCCGTCACTCCGCGTTCCATTGCCGCGGCGGTCTAGCCGGGATTAGATTCACGAAAGATTGCACTCGCTCAGTAGGCGACATGCGATCCATGTAAAAATCTGGACAGATGAGAAATCGTGCGCTGAGCCTAATCGGCCAAGTTTTATCGCCCCAAGAGGGGACGCAGAGAAAGTTCTGCGCTCCAACTTTATGATTCAGGTGGTCGGTGCCTTGACCGTCCTCGCGGCCATTTGTACGGCGCCCTGCGTGTTTTTCCGGCTGCTAACGCCCTCTACGGATTCAAAACTCGCGTTTGCCTGTTGTACCGCCGCCTCAGCTGCATTTGGTTTTAGCGAGGGACTACTTTTGTTTTATACGTACCTGGTAGCTACGGCGCAAGGTGATGTAGTCGCTTATTTGGCAGCGCTGTTCCAAGCGACATTGTTTGGCGTTTTGTCGCTTTTTACGGTGGGCATTGCACTGTTCGTGATAGTATTTGTCTTTTTATCATTGCCTTCAATGCGGCACACCAGCAAGAGCTCGCGCCCAACGTACTATTCCGTCGCTCTGACAATGTTCGCTCTCGGCTTAACGTTGGCTGTCAATGGCTTTCGCCTGCCAACGCCCTAAAACTGCCGCGCCCCGAATGCGTCGATGCATAGTGACGTCCAGCCCAGTAAGATCTTCCCTGTGCTGCGGACCGCCGACTATGAAGCACTCGGTGCTGGATTCGCTTTCATGAGATCTTCGGATGCGCGTATTTATTTCGGTCCCTCCGCCATCGAAAAGACATCGTTCATCTTGCTGCTCGTGCAAATGCTCTTGCTTTATCCGGTGGTGTTCATGATATTCACATTCCGATGGCTATTCCTGAAATCTCCAGGCGATTGAGCCGCCTAGAAGCCATGCGGTTGTGCTTGTCGCTCGCAACGCCCAATTCGCAGCCACCTCGACCGATGGGTCTTCGGAGGATTCAAGTAGCTGAATGCCCAGTTGGGATAGGCCCTGAATCGGGAGCCAGGGATTACTGTGGATTTCCGCCCAAACGGGCACGTAAGGAGATCCACGCATGCGCAAGAGTCGCTTCACGGAAGCGCAGATCGTCGCCATCGTTGGTGAGTACGACGCCGGAG
>DASXDT010000003.1 GCA_036490475.1 Candidatus Tumulicola sp. | reverse complement strand
ATCGTCTCGTTCTCGTCGGGCAAGCGAATCGTCAGCGTGATCGGATTCGGCGCGGCGCGACGCACCGTGAAGGACCACGACCGATCGAACTGAGAACCGGATCGCCCGCGTCCCGTTACGCGAACGGTGTGCGAACCGAATTCGAGCGGCGCCGGCGGCTTGTACGAAAACCGGTCGGGCGAAACGCCGCTTCGCGAGGTGATGTCGTTTCCGTCCAAAGCCACGCGAACGCTCGCGCCGTCAACTTGCGGTGCGAACCTTGCCGAGATCTCAACGAAACGATTTTCAGTCGTGGCCTCCGGCTGGGGGCGCTGATCGCGCAGTTGAACGGGGTTCTCCGGAGTACGGACCGTCGTGAAAGACCAAGAACGATCGAACGTCGAGCCTCCCTCGCCGCGTCCGTTGACGCGCACGGTATGCGTGCCAAACTCCAGCGGCGCCGGAGGCTTATAGGAGAAGCCGCCCGTCCATACGCCGGCACGAGACGTGATTTCGTTTCCGTCCAGCCGGACGTGCACGCTAGCCGCTTGGGCGCGCGGCGTGAAGGTCGCGGCAATTTCCGGGGAGCTATTTTCGATATTCGAACCAGGTGAAGGCCGTTGCTCGCGCAGCTGTACCGGATTCTCCGCCGTGCGGGTCGTCGTGAACGACCACGAACGATCGAACGATACGCCACCTACGCGGTTGGTTACACGAACCGTGTGCGTCCCGAACTCGAGCGGCGCCAGCGGCTTATAGCTGAAGCCGCCACCCCACACGCCGCTGCGCGACGTGATGTCGCTATTGTCCAGAAAAACCCGCACGAGCACAGAGTTAAGCACCGGTATGAACCTGGCGGAGATTTGCGCAAAGCGATCGTCGACGATTGCGTTCGGCGAGGGTTTTTGATCCCGCAGTCCGATCGGGTTGACTGGCGGCGGGGCGGGCCGGGACGTCGCGAAGGACCACGAGTGCGTGAAGCGCATCCCTTCGCGATCGACGCCGTCGACCCGCACGGTGTGTGTTCCGAACTCGAGCGCGGCGGGAGGCGCGTAGGAAAAACCGCTCGGCGTCACATCGCTGTGCGACGTGATGTCGCGGCCGTCGATCTCGACCCGCACGCTTTCGGCATCGACGGGGTGAGAGAACCGTGCGCCAATCCGCGTGAAGCGATTGCCGATGGATACGCCGGACGCAGGTTGGCGGTCTCGCAGATAAACGCCACGTTCGGGCGGAGCGTTGGGCGGCAACGGCGGTTGCGGCGGCGGCCGCGTCCCGGGTACGCTAATTGCTACGAGCCGGGCCGCGCCGTTGTAATCGACGACGGCTCCGAGCGATTGCGCGATGAACCGCAACGGCACGTACGTCGTTGCCCCGACGATGAACGGCGCGACATCGAGGATCTGCGGTTGACCGTTCACCATCGCTTGGCGCGAGCCGATGCTCAGCGAAACGTTGGTGCTGCCCTTCGTCGAGTTGATCTCACGATTCTGGTACACCACGCTGGCCCCGAGCCGTTCGAAGATCCCGCGCAACGGAACGAAGACGCGTCCCGTTCG
>DASXDT010000002.1 GCA_036490475.1 Candidatus Tumulicola sp. | reverse complement strand
GGTACGTCCGCCCGGCTCGTCCGGATTTTTTCGAGGGAAGCGACGCTGAGGCGACGCCTGCGAATTTGAGGGTGATCGCAACCGTAATGGCCTCTCAAGGCTTGGCATATCAAATCGCCGATCGCGGAGTTGCCGATATCGCTGGACGACCGTGCTACCATCTCAAACTCACGCCGTTGCGAAATCCAAAGCACAACGTCTTGCGCGAAATCTGGATCGATACCGTTACGAACTTGCCCGTGCGATACATCGCGGAGCGCTTCGTCGAAAATTATCCGGGCGACGACTATTCGTATTTCATCACAGTCGACGCTCGCAACATCGACGGTTACCTCGTGAACGTCGCGGCAGAAGGCGCGAACGCCCATCTAGGAGGCACTTCGAAATGGCACATTTTCGACGTTTCGTTTCCGAACGCGGAGCCCAACTGGGTTTTCGATCGAGAGCAATGGAAAATTCACAACGGGGAACCGATTCCAAACTTAGCGCCATCCCAGCACCGATGATCGGGTTACGGCTCGATCGCGATAGCGCTCAGAATTCCGCCGCCTTGGATGGGAATGTACGTTAGGCTTCTGCTCCGCGGATCGAAAACTTGAAGGCTGGTTTTGCCGATGCACGCAACGTACACTAATCCTCCGATCGGGCTGACGGCCAACGCCAAGTTCGTGGCACCGGTATCGAAGGAACCCGAGCAGCCGGTGAACGTGCAGGTGTGAATCTTGCCGCGCAATTCCGCCGCGTACAGGTTACCCGAATCATCGCTCGCCATCGCTTCGGGACCGAGGTCCAAGATGCGCTTGCGCTTTCCGGAGCTAACGTCGGCCACGTCGACCGCGCCTTTCGAATTACGGTACAACTTCGCCGCAATCAACGAGCCGCCCGGATTGACCGCTAGCTTTAGCGGCAAATGGTTGCCGATCGTCTCAAACCACGTTCGATTGTGGAGCGCAGACGATACCGCGCTAACGCATCGGCGAAGGCGCCTTCAAATCCAACCCACAGCGAACCGCTCGCGACGGTCATCGCAACCGGACTGTGATGATCTTTAATTTCGATCGAAGGCTTGGTTTCACCAGGCCGGTAGAGCTTAATGTCGCCGCCGACAAGTGACTTGGTGTTAACGTACAGCACGTTTTCATCGTCGGTAGCAACGGAACTGCGCGACCACGACGGCAGATTCGTGATGTCGCGTACGAGCTTGAGCGTCTGGACGTTAAACTCGAGAACCTCGTATTTGCCACCGGCAGATGGGTCGTTGAGCCCGATAAAGAGACGTCCTCGCCGGTCGAATGCCGCCGAGTTGGCGATCTGTCGTGATGTGTGGATCGAAAGTTCGCCGGTGAACGTGTCGCTATGCGGTGGAAAGATCAAAACTTTCGTGACCGAGGGTTGCCGGTCGACGACGGCAACGGTCCCGCGGCCGAGCACGACCGGTCCGCTCGAAAACGAAGGTTGAGGCACGGTCGGGGCGCTGCCGCCGCTACAGCCGGCTATTAGGACGCATGCGAGAACTCCAAAAAGGCTCCATAGATCCGAACGCATCACGGGCATCCCTCCCTCAGCATTGTTGCCTGCCGCATTTCCTGAAGGTAGTTTCAAAAGAGGCGGCCTGCTTGCCTGGTCGTTTACAAGCGTTGAACGGGTATTGATCAATGGGCGAAACGTGCCGGCGAGCCGATTCCGAATCTGGCGCCGGCTCAGCCCATCGAATAGGGCCTTTCGAACGCCGTCTGCGACGACTATGCAGTCCATTCGGAGCGAGCGAAAGCCGATGCTAGACGAACGAGATCGAAGCCGAACGCTAATACCATCGGCACGCCCACATACGGAAACGTTGCGAAGAAGCACCCGAGTGCGATCGAAAAAGGAAGTACTGCGTACAGAATACGATCGATGGATACGGGTGCCCCACCGGCCACCAGGCTGAGTATTGCCGAAAAACCAAAAACGACCGCGGCGGCTCCCAGTGCCTTGCGAAAATACCAGAGCGCGAAGCCGCCCAGCAAAATGATCGTCGCGGTTGGAAAATCCCTAGCCCAGGCCCAATGCTCCCAATATACGACAAACGCCCAAAGCGATATCGTCAGCCACGGCGGCATTCGCTTCAAGAGGACGATTGCTACGGCGATGAACAGCAACTGCAATTGAAAACGCCAGTGTTCGAACGAATACGTACCGCGCATTGCAAGTACGCCCCATCGCGATAGTCCCGAGCCGTCGATTTGACGCCACGCGGCTTCGGCGTGCAGCGGAGCCAACGGATCGCCAAATCGAATGCCGCAGTACGTGCCCATTACGACAACGCCGGTCGTTGCGGCCGCGGCGCACAGGAATGCGGCGGTTTTTCGCTTCTCGATAATGGCGGAGAGTAAGAAAGCCGGTAAGAGCCAAAGGCCGGCGGGTCTTGCGAGCGATGCGAGCGCGGTCCATACAGCGGCGCGTCCATACCGCGCTCCATCGAAATCGCGCAACGCGAGCGCCGATAGCAACATGAACGGCGCTTCAGAATAGGCGACGCTGCCAAAAAGCGATAACGGAAAAAATGCGAGGACCGCTACGGTCCAGCGCGCCGTTACGACACCTATGCGTTCGCGGATCCACCCGAATACGACCCAGAGGGTCGCCAAGAACGCGCCATTCGAGACGACGATTGCCGCAACATCGAATGGTACGTGGGCGAACATGAGCACGCGCACGACCAGCGGGTACAAGGGAAAAAAGGCGACGGAACTATATCCGCCGTTTGCCGAGTAACTGTAACCAGTCGTCGCGATCGTCTCGTACCATCGTCCATCCCAGTTGGTGACCATTCCGAGATGAGGACGCTGGATCGCAAGAAAACCGATCGCTACCAGTACACGGCTGATTAGCCACACCGTCAGGACGAACGCTCCACCGCCAATAACGAAGTTGTAAGGCCAGAGCCCTGTCCTCCGTAAAGGCGCCGGTTCCGTGGTTACGATTCGCGCTTACTCGGCGGGTACGTTTGCGCGATGGTTTTCAGCTGCTCGATCGCAGCAGGCAAATACGACTGGTCGATCTCCGTTTCGTAACGGTACTCTTCCCAATATCCCGGCGACATCGTTAGTTCGAACTCGAGCTGACCGCGTAGTCCTGCCGTGAGTTCGATTTTGAATCCCGGCTCAGTGCTTTCGAAAACCGCCTTACCCTTTAACGACTTGTGCAAGTCCTCGAACTGTATCAACCCGGCGTAGAGATCGTCGGCGAGAGCGAACGTGCCCGCGATAAGAGTGCTCGAGGCGAGCGAACTAAAGTGAGCGGTGATGTCGATCCAGTTATCGGTCCAGTCGGTTTCCCAACCGCGAATCCAAAGCGAAAAGTTCTCGAGCTTAAACGCCGGCTCGCCGAGCTCTTGAATTTGTGCGCCGAATCTCGCTTTAGCCACTAAAAGACGACTTGTGCAATCGAGACGTGCGTGATGCGCTTGTTCGGCCAGTTGACGCTCTGGGCGGTCCAAAAGGGGGTCGAATTATCTGGCTGGCCGATGATCCACCGAGGGTCTTTGCATTGATAATTTAGGCGTTCGTCATGCACCGCGTCGGTCGCGCCGGTCTCGAAGAAGCACTTCTCGCCGTTCGTCAAGCGCAAGCCCCAAGGCTGATTGTGCGGCTGCAAAAATTGCGTCATCGGCGTCGGAGCCGACGGCAATGGCTTCGTGAGTTTGAATAGAACGACGCGTTTCGCGAACGGGTCGTTCGAACACGCGACGGCGTGCGGATGCCCGGTCGGCGCGAAGCATGGATCGTAAATCGAGTCGTGCGCCATGCATCGATAGGCATCGCCTCGGCTCGTCGAAAGCGAGTCCGTCCAGCAATTTCCGGTTACCGTTTCGACCACGTGAAAATCCAACCGAAGGGTGCCGGCAGACGTCCATGGGGAAAAGAACGTTACGAGCGTTTTCGACGCGGCACACGCCGGGGAGCAGCTAAAAAACGCAAATAGGCAGGCGGCGATCAAGCCGCCTGCGATGCGAGGTGTGTTGCGAGCGTTATTTCGCATGCGGCGCGGCGAGTTCACCGAGCATATCCGGCGTGCCGTCGATTCGCTCGAGATGGGGATAGAGTATGCCACCATGGTAGTCGAGGTTGAGCGTCTGGAACCAGCCACTCTGCGAAACGATTAACGGAATCGATCCGCTTCCACCCTTGGTAGCCCGAAGCGCGTACCGGAATGCGCCACCTGAAAACGCTTGTCCCGCGACGGCTTGAATCACCATGCCGGGCGCCAGGCCGGCCGCCCACGCCGGCGAGTTGGTGCGAACGTCGCGAACCGTTCCCTTTGCAGAGATCGACGCTCCAAACGAATACCAACCGTTGACTCCGCCGTCGCCGTTCGCTTCGAGAAATTCGTTCGGCGCGGATGTGTAGACGATTTTCCAACCCGAGCGCTCGAGTTCGTCGGTCGGCGGATGTTCGGTCGGGTGATACACGTACTTTTCAAAGAAGGCTTGCCAATCGTACGGTTCGACTTCACCCAACAAACGCTCGACTTGCTCGCGGGTGTAGGTGTCGACGATCGGTCCGGTCAGCGGCGGCGCCGTGAAACGATGCAGGAACGTGTCGAGCGAACGCGCGCCGTGCGACCGCGCGCGAATAATCGTGTCGACGTCGAGCCACAGCAGTTCGCCTTCGGTATAAAAATCGCCCGAGTTGCGACGGATCGAGTCGTACGAACCTAGCGCCTGATACAAATAGGGTGCGCTCGTCGTGAGATCGATGAGCGGCGTGGTCGAACGCCCCGACTCCAGATCCTCGTCGGCATACTCCGTCGCCAGATACTCCGGATATTTCTTTGGTTCGCGGATGCCCGCTCTAAACGATAGCAAGTCGCCGAGATACTGATTCATGCCCTCATACACCCAGAGCAGATCCGTGCGCATCGGCACTTGAAAGTTCGGCGTCGTTAAATCCGCGGGGCGCCGGTATTTGCCGTTCCACGAGTGCGAAAACTCGTGCGTAATTAAGTCACCGTCGGCCAGCGACTCGTCCGGATCGGTAAGAAAACCGGTGTCGGCGCGATCGTCACTCGACTGATGATGTTCGATGCCTTGCGGGTCGACCGAGTCGCTCAGCGTCAGTAACGCGTGATAGTCGTAAAAATGCCGCGATCCGTACATTGCGAACGCTTCGGCCGGCACGCGCTTATACGCCGCGAGCAGATCGGAGGGGATATCGAGATCCTGCGGCTGATCCGCGAACGCGTCGAGCTGGACGAACGCTGTTCCATCTTGCCATAGATTCCATTTTTTCACGAACCGTCCGAGATCCAGCGGTGAATCGACGAGCATCTCCAGCGGCGTGACGGCGAAATCGACGCGATTTCCGGTTTGCACTGGATCGCGAAGCGCCGTCGCGTACTGCCAGCCGGCGGGCAACAAAATCGACGGTTTGATTTGATAATCGTGCGAATTTACGCCGTCTTGATACAGTAATGCGCGATTCCAGTTGACGATCGCCAACGAGAGCGTCGACATCACGTCGTGTGGCGCGTTCATCAAAACATCGAAGCTCACGTCTAACGTCTGCACGCCTGGTGGCACCGTCACGTGAAACGCGTACATGTCGACGTCGTCGCGACGCCAGTCGAGCGCGTTGCCGCCGGCCGAAATACGTATGGCGGCCAGATCGTTGAGCGGTCCGGTCGGCCCATGCTCTCCGGGAATCCATTTTGGATAGACCAGCGTACACCGGCCCGGAGTTACCGGAACGGTTTCGTGAACGTACATAATTCCGCGCGCCGCCGAGGACGCGTCGAGAACCAAAGTAACGGTCGGCGCGGCCTGCGCTTGGTTCCTTGCCGCCGCAACCGCTACAACCGCGGCGACTGCCGCGAAAAGACGAATCCAACGATGCATGGGAGCCCGGTTCTTAGCGATGCCTGGCGCACCTCCGGCCTCCGGCAGGTCCGGCTAGCAGGAAAAACCAATAGCGCCAGGTTCTCCACGCCCTTTGCCAGGAGGTCTATAATCCACGTGAAGATCGTGGTAACGGTCAAACTTGTTCCAGACCCAAACGCCGAGAAGCGCCTCGATCCGCAAACGAAGCACCTCGTGCGGACCGGCGTCGAAACGGTGCTCAATCCGTACGACGAGTACGCGCTCGAGGCCGCGCTGCAATTACGCGAACGCGCGCCCGGGTCGACCGTGACGGTGTTTAGCATGGGGCCTGAAGCGCTAAAAGAGACGTTGCGTAAAGCGCTCGCGATGGGCGCCGACGAGGCCGTCTTTCTTAGCGACCCCGCATTGGCGGGCAGCGACGTTTGGACGACGTCGCTCGCGATGTCCCGTGCGCTGTCGAAAATTGGATTCGACCTCTTGATCGTCGGCGGACTGACGGACGACGGAAGCACCGGCGCCGTTCCGGGTTCTCTCGCCGAGCATCTGCAAGTGCCATGCGTTACTAATGCACGCAAGGCGGAAATTGCTGACAATCGTTTGAGCGTGGAGCGCGAGACGGACACCGGTTACCAAACGGTCGACGTCGCGTTACCCGCGCTGCTCACGACCGCCCTGACGTTTGGAGAGCCGCGGTACGCATCGCTCAAGGGCATCATGGGAGCCAAGAAAAAGACGATCGCCGCTTTGTCGACCGCCGACCTCGAGCTGGAAGCGCCGGTCGGTGCCGCTGGGTCGAAAGTGACCATCGAGAGCTTCGCTCCGCCGCCAGCCCGTGGACGGGGTCGCGTTGTGGAAGCTGCCGACGGAGCTGCCGGAGCGGCCGCGATTTTCGAATTTTTACGCGAGAAGAGGCTGGCCTAAGATGAAAGACGTCATCGTTTACGTCGAGCACCGCGGTGGACAGACCCGCAAGGTCACCTTCGAAATGGCTACGCAAGCTCGAGCATTGGCCGACGCGCTGGGCGGCAAAGCGCACGCGGTCATCCTCGGTAGCGGCGCGCAGCGCCTCGCGGGACAACTTGCAGCCTATCCGATCGACATCGTGCACGTCAGCGAAGACTCCGACGTCGACGCGTTTTTGCTCGACCCGGTCGTCGACTACGTCGCCGCCGTCGCTGGTTCTACCGGACCGGCGTTGCTGCTGGTTCCCAACACGTTGTCGGGCCGCGACGTGGCCGGCCGTCTCAGCGCTCGTCTCAAGGCCGGTCTCGCGGCCGACGTGACCGAGTTCCGTGTCGATAACGGCGCCGTCGCCTGCACCGCTCCGAAGATGGGCGGCGCGCTCGTGACGACCTGCACCATCCTGCCGGCCGACTACGGGATTGCTACCGTCCGCCCGAACGCGTTCGAGGCGCAAACCGCCGGAGCCGGCGCGCAGGTCGAGGCGATCGAGAAGCCCGCCGGCAAGCAGTACGTTGCCAAGATAGAGCGAGACGTAGAAGAGGGCGCCGGCGAACTGGCGCTCGAGGAGGCACCGGTCGTCGTGGCAGGCGGTCGCGGTCTCGGCGGACCCGAGCCGTTTGATACCATGCTCAAGCCGTTGGCGCGCGCGCTCGGCGGCGCCGTCGGCGCTTCGCGAGCTGCCGCCGATGCCGGATGGGTGCCTTACAGCCTGCAGATCGGCCAGACCGGCAAGACCGTCACGCCGAACCTATATATCGGCATCGGCATCTCGGGGGCGATCCAGCACAAGGTTGGCATGCGCTCGGCCGGCACGATCGTCGCCATTAATAAAGATGGTTCGGCCGCCATCGGCGAATTCTCCGACCTGCTCGTCGTGGGGGACGCCTTCGCAATCGTTCCGGAATTAACGAAATTGCTCGAATCCGCCAACGCGTCGTCGTAGGCGAACGTAAGGAATCATGAAACGACTTATCCTCTCGCTTATCGTCGTTGCCGGCACGGTTGGAGCGTTCGCCGCGACGACGCCCGCCGCACAGGCCGGACTGTTCGGCGGCAGCAAATCGTCGCCGACGCCTTCACCCATACCGTCGGCGTTGCCGACGGCTAGCCCGGAACCGCCGAACGTCGCGATTCCGCGGCTCGAAGCCAAGTTGAAAGCGAATCCGAACGATCAGCAAACGATGGCACAGCTCGCCGCCGAATTCTTGCAGATCAATCGTCCCGACCTCTCTGCGCAGTTGACGCATCATCTCATTCAGATCGGCGATAAAACGGCGCAGGTGTATTATTTCGACGGCGTCGCGATGGAGCAACTCGGTAACGACCAAGTCGGAACCTATGATTTGGAGCAAGCGTCGAATCTCGACCCCACCAACCTAGGCGTGCTCGCGCAGCTCGCCGAGGTATATCTCAAGCAGAATCGCCCGGCGGACGCCGAGCGCATCGCAAAACGCGGCGCGACGTTCAACAAAACCGAGCCCGAGGCGTTGATGACGCTCGGTAGCGTCTATGCGGCCGAGCAGAAGTTCGACGACGCTCGCGCCTCGTTCGAACAGGCGTATCTGCTCAACCCGAAAGATGTCTCGCCGATCTATCAGATCGCGACGACATACGCGCAGCAGAACAATATCCCGATGGCGATTCAAACGATCAACCGGGCATTGACGATCGACCCGAAGAGCGTTCAGGCACTGGTGTATAAGGCCGATCTGTACGCGAAGCAGCACGATGACGCGCAAGCCTCCGCAGCCTACGACGACGCGGTGGTCGCGGCGCCGAGCGACGACGATAAGGCGCTGATCATGGAGCGCAAAGCCAGCTACTTCATCACCGAGAAGAAATACCCGCAAGGTGAAGCGATCCTGGTGCAGGTGATAACGCAGTATCCCAAGATCGCTTCGGGATACGTCGCATACGGCACGTATTACGCGTCGCAGCACCAGCTTGACAAGGCCACCGCCAAATTGCAGCAAGCATTGCAAATCGATCCGAATAACGGACCGGCGTTGCTCACGCTGGGCGAGGTCTCGATGCAATCCGGCCACGCTAACGATAGCGTCGGTTATTTCAAAAAATACACGCAGGTGTCGCCCGACGCCCAAGGCTTTGCATTGCTAGGACAAGCGTATTCGCAAACGCACAATTATTCCGGCGCGCGCGATTCGTGCAGCCGTAGCTTCGAGCTGCAACGCTCGCCTGAAACGTTGGGATGCGTCGCCGGAGCTGACTATGAGCTGCGCAACTACAAAGAAGCGGCGAAGATCTTCGACGTTCTCGATCACAACGCACATGGGTTTCTCGATCAGAATCCCACGCTGTTGTACATTGCGGCCAAGTCGTATCAAGGCGCCGCTCAGTGCAGCAAGGCCGTGGCTGCCTACAAGCGACTGCTTCCGATGATGCGCAAAGGCACGAAGGACTACACCAACGTGCAGAAGTCGTCGACTGCAACCTGCCACGCTGCGTCAACGTCGAAACACGGGCACTGATATTCGTAACCGACCCGATCTTCGGGGAGCATCTGCGCGGGGTACCGCATTGCGAGGCACCCGAACGGGTTGAGGTGGTAGCGGCTCGACTACGTGCCGCCGGAGCCATCTCCCAAGAACTCTCGGCCGTCGACGCGACGGCCGAGCAGCTGTTGCGTGTGCACACGCCGGCCTATCTGGATCTCGTGCATCGCGAAACCGACCGGCTCGCGGTCGCGCGCTACCTATCCACCGGCGACGTGGTCGTCGGACCGGGCACCCGGGAAGCCGCTTATCGTGCTGCCGGCGCGGCGATCGTCGCCGTCGATGCCGCCGTGCGGGGCGACAGGGCGGTATTCGCGTTAGTCCGTCCGCCCGGGCATCATGCCGAACCCGACGCCGGGATGGGTTTTTGCGTGTTCAACAATGCGGCGGTCGCCGCACGGCATTTTCTGGCCGAACACGGCGGCCGGGTGCTCGTCCTCGATTTCGATTACCACCACGGCAACGGAACGCAGGCCGTCGCAGGCGACGGTCTTTCGTACGTCTCCACCCACGCGTGGCCAGCATACCCGGGAACCGGCGGGCGCGGCGGACGACGCGGAGCCGGCGAGATCCTCAACGTTCCGCTCCCGGCATCCGGGGTCTCGACCGAAGCCTTCGTCGCGATCTGGGAGCGGCTCGTGGCCGGCGCGGCAGCTCGCGTTCGTCCCGATCTCATCGTGGTCAGCGCGGGGTTCGATTTCGTCGCCGGCGATCCGGTGGGTGACTTGGGGGTGGACGTTTCGGCGACCCGAGGGATCGCCGGGGCGATATGCCGCGCCGCCGCAGAGTGCTGCGCATCAAGGGTAGCCTACGTCCTGGAGGGCGGCTACCTCGTCGCAGCGCTGAGCGACGGTATATCCGCCGTGGCCGATGTGAGCGATGCCGGCGTTCCGGTGCCGAGCGGCGCCGACTGGGGCGCGATCCCGCCGCCAATCGCCCGCCTCCTCTCCTAATTCTCAGAAAGCTCTCAAGGACAGGCGCCGGGCGCCACGAATTGGAGGCTAGTTGCTTAGGTCGCACCATTGGTGCGCCCGGGCAGCATCGCTATTTGAGGAGGTACTATGATCCGGAGACCACTCCGGCACGTCGTAACCGTTCTCGTTCTACTCGTCGCTTTTGCCGGACAGGAAACATGGGCACTGGCCGGCACGACGGGTGGTTTGAGCGGAACGGTCCTCGATGCCGGATCCGGCGCTCCCATTGCGGGAGCCAAAGTCCAAATTAGCAGCCCGTCGAACGTTTCGACCGGAACGACCGACGCGAGCGGCCACTTCGCATTCCTTACCCTACCCCCTGACACGTATACGGTGTCGGTCACCAAGACGGGATACCAGGACCTTAGCGTCCCAGGTCAGTCCGTTTTTGCGGACACCACCCAAACCCTAACGCTTCGCTTCTCGCCATCGTTACGCACCATCGCTCACGTTGCGGCGACAGCGGCCGGGTCGCTGGTGAAGTCGGGCACGACTTCGGATGTGTATTCGGTCAACTCGACCATGCAGCACGCTAGCGCGACCTTGGGTGGCGGCGGCTCGCTGAACTCCGCATATTCGGCAGTGGCCAGCGTTCCCGGCGCATACGTGCCGATGAACCAAACCGGCTACTATCAGACGATCACGATTCGCGGCGGCGACTTCGACCAAGTCGGTTACGAGTTTGACGGCGTGCCGATCAACCGCTCGTTCGACAACTATCCGTCCGGCTCGGCATCGTCGCTGGGCAACGCGGAAGTCCAAGTCTACGCTGGTTCTAGCCCGGCTAACTCGGAGAGCCAAGGTTTGGCCGGCTTCATTAACCAGGTCATCAAGACCGGCACCTATCCGGGCTACGCCGACGCGCAGCTCGGTGTTGGAACGCCGACCTTCTATCACCGCGCCGAAGTTGAAGTCGGAGGATCCACCCCGGATCGTCTGTTCTCGTACTATGTCGGCGTGGCGGGATATAACCAAGACTTCCGTTATCTCGACAACGAAAACGGATCGTCGTACGACAACTGGGTCGGAGCGCCGTTAGCGCCGATCTCGGACATCTCGTACGCGGGCGGCACCCAGTACGCAATGGGGCCGTTCAACTACGGTCTGTTGTCGTCCATCGCAGCTCGCGACGTCGTCGCGAACCTCCACATGTATATTCCGCACAAGAACGACTCCGGTCGTGACGACGTGCAGTTACTGTGGGACAGCGAATCCCTACACAACCTGTTCTATTCGACGACCAACGACATCACGTCGACAAGCGGTTGCGGAAACGCCACGAACGGCACGCAATGCGCAAATAACATAGGCCTCGGGACGCCGCAGTACCTGGACGGTTACCAGTTGAACTGTCAGGGCGCCGTCGGCGGAACGTTCTCGCCTGGCGGTCTGAACGGGCTCGGCTCGCGTTGCGTCAAGACGTACTATTACCCGAACAGCCAAAATCGCACCGCGTCGTTCATTAACTGTGCGACCGGTGGGGCGCCCACTTCGGCGTGCGCGATTCCCAACAGTGCCAGCGACACGATCTGGAACGATCAAGAGATCGTCAAGCTGCAGTACACCAAGAACTTCGGATCGACGGCGTTCTTGCGGCTCTACGGCTATACGTACTATAGCGACTGGCTGCAAAACGGCCCGCAATCCACGTATGCCGATTATGCCGGTTGCTGTTCGCCGGACTACGAACTGAACTCGCACACGCGTGGCGGCAGCTTGCAGTTCCAAGATCAGCTAAATCCGATGAACCTACTGTCGGTAACCGCTTCGTATGTTACCGCGAACAGCACTCGCGATAACAACACGCAGATGGTCAACTTCAGCGGCGCGCGCTCGTACGCGGCTGTGGCAGTTAACGCTGCGGATCCATATAGCGGATACTGTTACTCGGCTGGCGGGCAGTTAACGACCTGCGCCAAGGGTGCCGGCGCCGAATGGGCGACGTGGGGTAACCTCGGTTCGCCGAATATCTTCGGTCCGGCAGGGGCATTGCCGGGGTCTTGTCCCGATCCCAACGTCAAATCGACGAAGTGTACCTACCTGTTAGCAGAAAACGGTATGTACGCAACCTATAACCAAGTGGTACCGCAGTTCTTTGCAGCCTCGATCACCGATGAGATTCGTCCGTCGGACAAGTGGCTGATTAACCTCGGCGGTCGCGTCGATACGTACACGTACAACGGCTCGAACACCGATACTGGACAAGCGCGTGATTTCTTCACGCGTGCTTTCAATATCGACAACTGCATCAACAACATCAGCGGACAGCCGACTCCTAAAGTCGGCACGCTGGGTATTCCGGTGACGTCGGCATGCCCGACCGGCTACTCGGCCGCAAACTGGCAGAACACTCCGGCGAACTTCACCTACGATATCTGGCAGCCGCGTGTGAGTGGCACGTACACGGTCAATCCGACCAACGTCGTGCGTTTCTCGTACGGCCGCTACGACGAGCCACCGAACGCAGCGTACGAACAGTATAATACGTTGCAGAACGACCTCGCCGACTACGACGCGACCAACTTCTACGCGTTCGGTCGCACGTCACCGGGCTATCCGGTGGCACCCTCGACGTCGCTGAACTACGATCTTTCGTGGGAGCACGTCTTCAAGGGAACCGACATGTCGTTCAAGATCACGCCGTTCTTGCGTCAGACGCAAGACCAGATCCAGAACTTCTTCTTGGATCAGAAAACGGCGTTCATCTCGGGCCTGAACGTTGGCGACCAGCGTAGCCAAGGCGTGGAGTTTCAATTCCAAAAGGGTGACTTCGCGCGCAACGGCTTTGCGGGCGTCTTCTCGTTTACGTACACTAACTCGTACATCCATTACGGAACCCTGGCCTCTGGTGCGTATGGCACGACCGTGATCACCGGCACCAATCAAGTCATCTCGGACTACAACGCCTATACGTCGGCGTGCGCTCCGGGTGGCAAGTATTACGGTAAGATCGGTTACAACCACGTACCGATGTGTGGCACGGCCACCGACGCTAATGGCAATACCGTTCAGGCGGCTCCCTGTTATACGACGGCGGGCGTAGCCGTGTTGAGCAACTGTACGACTGCCGACGTCGGCAACCCGTACTGGAACAAGAGCGCGCAACTCCAGATCGACCCGGGAACGGCGTTCCCGACGTTCGACATCTTCCCGGGCGGCATCGGGAGTGGTGCAGCGGCGTACGGTGTACCGTACTTCGCATCGCTCATCCTAAACTACAAGCACGACCGGTTCACGTTCACCCCGTCGTTCCAGTTCGAAGGCGGCGGTAAATACGGCGTCCCGCAAACCAATCCCGGAATCAATCCGGCGGCGTGCGGTGCCGTGCTGCCGGGCGTTGCCGGCGCAAACGGTGGCGGCCGTTACGACGGATTGACGTGCGGTCAGGTGACCGCCATTCCCGACACCTACACGGGCGTCTTCGATCCACTCGGCTCGTTCACGCAACCGAACCTCATTGCGATGAACGCGCAAATGAGCTATCAGGTCTCTCCCCGTATCACGCTGAATGCGGTCTTCGCCAACATCCTCAACACGTGTTGGGGCGGCACGCAAGCACCGTGGACGACGACGAATCATAACGTCTGCGCATACGGCGCCGGCGGATTCGCGGGTGAGATCAACCCGGTCGGAAACACGGCCAACCCGGCCGGTTTCAACGGATCGATCGTTCAACCGTTTGTGAAGTATCCGTACAGCCCGCTGTTCGGACCGTTCAACCAAAACGGCAGCTCGACGGTCACTCCGTTCCAGATGTACTTCACCGCGAATATTCGCGTCTAGTATCGCTGGACTGGTAACACCAAAAGGGGCCTCCGCGAAAGCGGGGGCCTCTTTGTTTTCAGATGAGTAACATGAGACATAATACTCAAAACTTTTATCATTGGCTTGTAGGTTATCTTGATGGCTGCGACCCGATCGATCTTATCGTTGGTTCGGGCGCTCCTTGCCGCGAATATGAACCCGAGGCGAAAGCGGTTTTCCGGGCGTTACCTTCGATTGCAACGCCGGACGATGCTCCACGCGTGATCCACGAAGTTTTCCTAAGCAAGTTTGCCAATAATCTAAGAATCGTTGGTGAGCTCGAGCGATATCGCGAGATCGGACACACCATCTACCAGGCTTGGCATCAACACGACGAGCCTATTTTTTCAGATCGGAACCTCGGTGAGGTCTCTGAACGGCCCTAGCCGAAGTCGATCGCGGTCGGTGATAACTTACGGGGTTAGCGACGCAGCGAGCTTTTTGAGCTCGTCCAGACTGAGATCGCCGACCAGGGTGTAGTGCAGCGTGCCGTCATTCCAGGAAAGCACCGTATTTCGTCCACGCTCGAGATATTCGCCGTCGTTATTTCCGACTCGCGTCGAGGATGCGCCCTCGCGCGGGGTTGCCGAGCCGGCAGTGTTCTCGAAGATCGAGACGGTTCGCACGCCGTCCGAGTACAAGACGTGTACCGTCGCGGTGGAACGAACCGTCGCATCGTGACCTTCGACGGCGCAGAATCCTTCGGCTAACGTTTTGGGTACGCGCGCTGGGAAGCCGGCATCGCGAACGACACTCGAAACGTTTCTCGTCGAAACTCCGAACGTCGGACCGTGCACGACGGCGTAACTCGCCGGCACTTGGAAATCGGCGTTGGGCAGCGAGGCGACGTAGCGAACCTCTTGAAAACGCGTCTCGGATAGCAGCGTGCCGTCCGGCGCATATTCCTGACGGTCGAGAACGAGCTTGGTCGAATCGTCGATGCGCATAAGCATGGTCGTCGATCCGGTATAGCGATTGACGAGTCCGACAACTTTGACGTGCCGGCCGTCGAACGTCTCGTCGGCATGCGAGTCCGCGCGGTAGTTTTGACGAATAAGCGTGTAATTATCGTCGCGATCGATCGGGTCGCGAAGCGCATCGTTTTCAGTTTCGATGACGCGCCGTCGCTTGGAATCGACGAAGTAGCCTTCGGTTCCGCGTACCAGCACGACGTCGCCCTTGAGGCGTGAGGGTGACAAATACGTGCGTTCGGTGAGCCCTGGAGGCCGGTGTTCGACGCGATAGACCGCCGCCTCACCGTCTTCATCCCCGAACACGACCGACTGCACGACGCCGGTATACGTCAGTCCGGCCTGCGCGGTCGATGCCGCGTACACGATCGCATCAACCGGGTCGCGCGCGGGTGACGCCGACGAAATCGAGAGCGTTGCGGCTGCGGCGGCGAGACCGGCAGAAATCGCGATTCGCTTCATGGGGTGTTGTCCGAGCCTTCGGCCGTTTCATCAGACGTTAGCATCGCGGGCAACGCCGCCGCGTCTCCGAACGGTACGCTGGCTGCGAGTGCGGCATGATCCTCTAGATAATAGGTCGGGTCGAATCGCCGCGGAGTGCCGCCGTGGCGAGCGAATCCAAAATATGCGACCAGCAAGATGGCCGCGGCGATGGGAACGGCGGCCAATGGACGAAGCAGCGACGACCATCGCTCCCAAAAGCTTTCGCGGCGCTCGGTCGCATTGCGAACGATCGCCTGCGCAAATCCGAGCGGGAGTTCGCGTTCGGTCTCGCGTGCATGTGCGCGAAGCAAATCGCCGACCTGTAACTCGGCCTGGTAGGCTTCGAAGCAATCCGGGCACGCGCCCAAATGCTCGTGCAGGGCCGCATCGCGAGCGGGCGCCAATTCGCCGTGAGCGTAGTCGAGGAGTTCCTCGAAAGTCGGATGTGTGTCGTTCATGTTGAGGTCTTCATATGCCGGTCGATCAGTTTGCGCAATTGCGTGCGAGCGCGGTGAAGCCTGGAGCGGACCGTTCCCACCGAACAGCCGACGATCGTTGCGATTTCTTGATAACTACACTCCTCGATATCCGCAAGGACCACGATCCGGCGCTGCTCCGTGGAGAGCCCGTCCAGCGCACGAGCGATCGGTTCGCTGAACTGCCGCTCGACGTAATCGTCGATAGGCGTTTCGGTCAGCGTCGCTCCTGCCAGTGCTCGGGAGTCGTTCTCCTCGGGAAGTTCTACCAGATAACGTCCTTTATGCCGCCGAAGTTCGTCGCGGTGCAAATTCGTTACAATTCGGTAGATCCAAGAGAGGAACGAAGTTCCGGGTTTGAAGCTGCGCCACGCCCGGTAAACTCGGACGAACGCGTCCTGCGTGAGATCCCGTGCGTCGGCTTCATTCTCCGTCAGGCGCAACGCGAAGTTATAGGTCGCCTTACCGTATTGCTCGACGACGCTTTCAAGAAACGCCGTCTGTTCGTCGGACGGCGCCTCGTCAGGCCTGCGGGATGCTGCCATGAAGTTGGCAGTTTATCACCAACCGCTCGCACGGCCCTTCCGGACTGCGGACCTACTTAGCCCATAGCACCCTGGCGACCCACCAAAGGCCGGCCGCGACGACGGCAACGATGATGACAAATAGCGCCAGCTCGAGCATGACGATTCCCGCGAACTGACTGCCGCCGCAAAAAGCCACTACGTTGGCCAGTAGCGACAGTTTGAATCGCTCGAATGGGTTACTTCCCATGCCCGCGATCGACCGCGCCTCGGCGAGCGCGGCTTGCGGGTCCCACGACGCCGTGTCGACGATCGATCCGACGCGTCCTTGCGGGGTGACGATAAAGAGCTTGTCTCCATGTAAGAAGTTATCGGGAGCCAGACGCATCGACGGAACTTCAAACTCATCGAGCAATCGCACGATAGTCGAGCCCGGTCCGGTCAGCAAGCTCCACATCTCGTCGCGTGCTCCGTATGCGGAACCATACCGCCGCAGCACTTGCGGGGAATCGTACGGCGGATCCAGCGTTATTTCTACCAATGCGAAGCGCTTTGGGTCGAGGTGCGCTTGCAGATATGCAAATTTGCCGCTGATTGCCGGACAGAGCGTTCGATCGGGACAGCGTGTAAATACGAACGACAGCAGCGTCGTTCGACCGATAAAGGCCGTTTGCAACTGCAGCGGTCGCGCGTTTTGGTCGACCAGCAGCGCGCGCGGAAGCTGCGATCCGAGCTGCACCGGAATCACGCGGCCTGGTTGTGGAAAGCCGGGCGCAAACGGGCCGGCCGCCACTGGTTCGACGAGCGTCCAGGGCGCGGTCGATCGATCGAGCATCGCGTCGAACCCGGTATCTGCCGGTAGCCGCTCCATTCCATTTGGAATACGAACCAGCCGAATGCCGCTCGGTAGCGTATCTTGCACCGTATCGGTTCGTACGATGGCGCGGTTCGCGCCGGCGTGCTGCACTACGACGCCGTGCACCGGGAGCAACGACACGAGCGCGAAAATCGCTGCGATCACGTCGCGGCTGCCCGGTTGAGTGCGGAAAGCAGCGACGCATCCGTGTCGGTATCGTCGCGAACCGCAGCGATACGTCCGTTCGGATCGATAAAATATATCGCGGTGGCGTGCGCGTAATCGTAGTCGCCGTTGTTCTTTGGCAGGCGTTGCGCCCACACGCCGTAAGCGGTTTCGACCGCGTCGATCTGGGCTTGCGTGCCGGTCAAACCGGTGACGCCGGGAAAACGCGAAACGAACGCGTGCAATTCGGCCGGCCGGTCGCGCTGCGGATCTACCGTGATCATCGCGACGCCGACGGTTTGGCCGTGTTCTCGCGCTGAAGCGGCGAGATGCGACAAGCGTGCGAGCAGCGCCGGACACGTGTCCGCGCAGTGCGTGAAACCGAACGAAAGGAGCACGGCCGTATGCTGATTGGACAACTGCCATGCTTCCCCGGAATCCGAAACGAGCGTAAAATTGGCGGCAGACGGACGGTTGCTGCATGCAACGAGCAAGACGAGCGACGCGATTGCCGCGCCATGCCGGAACATACGCCGATTGTACGCCTCGCGCTACCAGCCGCATAGTAAATCTGTCGGTGACAGGGCTGCGGCGCCGCGCGGCCCAACCAAATAGGGATGTCCGCGATCGTTTTGTTATTACGCGTCGCCCTGGGCGCGACGTTGATCGCGGCCGGCGCACTCAAAATCCCGCACCCGGAACAACTGGCGGCCGCCATCGCCGGCTTCCGGCTATTGCCCGCGGGCGTCGTCGCGCCGCTCGCGTTAGGGCTGCCCTATTTCGAAGTGCTGGTGGGCCTATACGTTGCGATCGGCCTATTCACGCGCATCGCAGCATGGGTTGCCTGCGCGCAGTTCGTGGTGTACGCGGGCGCGATCGCCTCGGCGGTCGTGCGCGGCATTCCGGCTTCGTGCGGGTGCTTCGGTCCGACCGATACCGCGACCGCCGATTGGCCGCATGTAGCGGTCGACCTCGGACTCGCACTAGTCGGCGCCGTCGTCGCGTTCGGAGCGCCTGGCCCACTGTCCGTCGATAGGAGATTGCGAAAGTCGTGAACCAGAAAAACCTCGCCGTCGCCACCGTGGCAATCATCGCTGCGATCGTCGTAGGCGCGGTCGTGTGGCACTTCGCCGCACCCTCGCACCGCGTCGAATCGGCATCGCAACCTCCACCGCTCGGTCAAGCCACGGTTGGAACGATCGCTCCAGAGTTCGTTCTGCCGACGACGGACGGATTGTTCGACATGCAAAAAGCGCGCAAACCGGTGTTTCTGGAAGTGTTTGCAACGTGGTGTCCGCACTGCCAGCGCATGACGACCGTTGTCGACCAGCTGTATAATGCGTATAAATCGCGAGCGTCGTTTATCGGCGTTTCTGGCAGCAATCAAGGGATGGACGGCACGAGCGAGGCGTCGCAAGCCGACGTACTGGCGTGGATGCAGCGCTTCAAGGTTGCCTATCCGATCGCATACGATCCATCGTTGACCGTCGCCAACAGCTACCTTCGGGGCGGCTTTCCGACCTTCGCGATCGTCGGACGGGATGGTAAGGTTACGTATTTGAACAGCGGCGAGCTGAAATATTCAGATCTCGCCGCCGCTCTCGATACCGCGTTGCGCTAGTCGTTCGGCGGCCACTTGTAGTTGGGCGGAGGCACCGTCGGCTGCCCGACTTCCAGCGTGACTTGTTGGTGCGACAGCAACGGTATAGAGCGAAGATCGCCGTCGTACCGCGCGCCGTTCACGTAGGCGGTTACCGGGCCGCTGAGGCCGGCGACGCCGTTGCGATCGAGCGACTGCCCCCAAATATCGAAGAACATGCCCAGGGTGTACGGACCGCCGCCGGGCGGATTGATTTCGGGCGATTCGACGTGGATGATTCCGGTTTGATCGTGGGTGTGAATCCAGTATAAACACCCGCGAGGCGCCAAGACCGAGTTTTGCGCGAATCCGATGTATTTCGGTATCTGTATTTGCTTGCCGTTGTCGTACAGCGCGAGGTGCGTGTGAATGTGCAGATTCGCACCTTCTTCGGACAGGCAGGTTATACCGTCGACCGGCGCGCCCGCGCCACCCGTCCGCGTATTACCGATCTTGAAATGCCCGGCGCCGATCGTCCCGCCGTCGGTCAGTGTGACGGGTTTTGCTGACGCGTTGGGGCCGGGGCTGGGCGTTGCGTATGCCGCTTTTAGCGCCTGATCTTGCTGCACCCGCATGAGTGCGAAAATACCGATAATGGCGACGACGAGAACGCCGACGCCGACATACACGAAGAACATCGGATCGCGCCGCGGCGGCGGCGCACCCGGGCCCCCGCGCACTTGCCGGCGGCGATCGGTGCGAGACGGTTGTGGCATCGAGTCCCTTCTTTTATGAGGCCGATTCGTCGGCTGGGTCGAGCGATTTGCCCGGAACTAAGTAGTGTCGAACGTAGTCGGTCACCGCGTCGGACAACGACGTCGGCGCCTTTGCGTATCCGGCTTCGCGCAGCGAGTCCATCCGCGCACACGTCGCATATTGATATTTGGGCCGAAGTTGATCGGGCATATCGACGAACTCGATTTTCTCGTCGCGTCCGAGCGCTGCGAAGATCGGGCGCACCAGCTCCAGCCACGTCTGGGCTTTTCCGGATCCGACGTTATACAGACCGGATGCCTCCGACTCCGTGAGAAACAGCGTCATGTCGACCGCGTCTTTCACGTACACGAAATCGCGTTGCTGCTCGCCGTCGGCGAATTCTGGCCGGTAGCTCTTGAACAACGACACGGTACCGCCATCGCGAATTTGCTCGAACGCCTTATGCACTAAGCTACGCATGTTGCCTTTATGGTCTTCGTTCGGCCCGAAGACGTTGAAATATTTGATTCCGCAGATCGCACTGTCGAGTCCGGTGCGCGCGGCGTAGAGATCGAACAAATGCTTCGAATACGCGTACATATTGAGCGGTCGCAGGTCGCGAAGATCGAGACGATCCGAAAGATCGGTTTCGCGTGCCCCGTAGGTTGCAGCCGACGAAGCATAGACGAACCGGGCGGCGTTATCCACCGCCCACAGCGCGAGTTGCTTGGTATATTCGAAGTTGTTGCGCATCAGATAATCGGAATCCGTCTCGGTCGTCGACGAGCACGCGCCTAAGTGCACGATGGTTCCGACGTCGCCGAAGTCATCGCCATCGAGGGCGCGTGCCAAAAAGTCGTCGGCATCGACGTAGTCGGCAAAGCGCAGCGGCACTAAGTGTTTCCACTTCTCGGTTTCGTCGAGGCGATCGACGATCAAGATGTCGTCGATGCCGCGACGATTCAACGCCCAAACCAGAGCGCTTCCGATAAAACCGGCGCCGCCGGTGACGACGAGCCTTCGGCTAGAGAGATCCGTCATTGCGGTCTAATCCCTCGGGCCTTTCGGCGAGTCCTTCGCGGCGACGCCTCCCGTCACGCTCGAAGCCTTAGAACGGGGCGCTAAGGCGGAACAACACGTTTGTGCCGTTCGCGATTTGCGTCGTGTTGAATCCGTTGGCGACTTTAATCGGATACTGGTGATTGAGGATGTTACTCACGATCAACGAGACTCCGAGTCCCTGGTCGGTTCCGCGGCCCGGCGCCAGGCTGCGCCCCGCCGCCAGATCGAACGTTGTATGCGCCGGTAAGCGCCCACTGAGAACGGTGTTCGAGCTTTCGAATTCGACCGGAAAACCGCTGCCGTAGTTGCCCTGCAGCGTGGTGAACCACTGTTTGCGCTTACCAAACCGCCAGGTATAACCGGCGGTCGATACGACCGTTTCATCGTGGTCTTCCGGCGAGAGTTGCGCGACGCACGATTCACCGGGCGCGTTCGTATTGGGCGGAAACAAGAACGTCGACCCCGACACGCACGCAGCATACGATCCCGAAACGGTTCCGGTAAGGAACCATTCGTTGCCGTTCGGCACGCGGCCGTTCAGGCGCACTTCCATACCGGTGTCGAGACCGATCGCGTTATTGAATACGGCAAACAACGGCGTGTCGAGCAGTTGCGTCGTGTCGAGAATGTTGACGGCGGTTTTGCGGAAAACGTTGATCGAACCGGAAAGTTGGTTACTGAACGTATGCACCAAACCGGTTTCGAAATACGAATCGCTTTCAGGTTTCAAATTGTAGACCGGCGTTCCCGAGCAACCTTGTAAGACGACGCAATCCTGTCGCACGTCTTCGAGTAGTGGGGCGGCGTAGAACTTACCGTAGTAGACGTGCGCGGTATTCTTACCACCGTCCCAGATGTTGAGTCCGATGCGCGGACTCCATTGGAAACCGCTGGTGTATCCGGTCGAGTGATCGTATCGCAAACCGTAGTTGAGCTCCACGTTGGGCGAAAACTGCCACTTGTCTTGAATGTACGCGCCGACTTGCGAGCCGGCTTGGGCCTGATCGGTGGACGCCACGAGGTAATACGGTTGCGAGTGCTCGCCTCCCGATGCGCAGTCGGGATAATAGCATCCAAATGCTTGACTTGCCGTCAAATTCTCACGATTGATATCGATGCCGACTTTCCAAGCGTGATGTTTGGTTGCGCGAAAATCCGACATACGCAATCCGACGTATGACGCGTCGGTGTTGGAGAGCAGGCCGACGTTCTGCGTCGCGCCCGACCCGTCATCGGGTTGGGCACACACAGCACAACGGAGATCGGCACCGAACGGCGGCGTAACGCCGAGAACGTCGTTGGGTAAATCGCCGTCGTAGTTGACGCGCGTCGAACGCCACCACGGAACGACCTGAAAAACGCCGTCGCCGTCTTTCGACGTCTGCGTAAAGTTCAGATTGGAAAACTTGTCGTATTCGCGCTGTACGTCGTCGGTTGCAGCCGGCGTATAGATCGGGTCGTACCGGTTATTGGGATCGGTATTGATCGGAATCTGAAAAATCGCTAGCTGATTGGAGTAATCGAACGCCAGCGTCGACCGCGGGCTCAGTTGCGTGATGAATCGCAAGAACTGATCGCTCTGCGACGAGTTGTCGTGAATCGGGTCCAACGTCGGAGCGTCTAATCCGCGACTGGTGCTCTGCGAATTGGCGTTGAGGAAAATTTCGCTCGAACCAAAGCGCGCGGCGGTATCGAGACTGCCGATCAGCTGATCTTGGTTTCCGCCGCCGGCTTCGAGCGTCCCGTAAAAACCTTCCGGTAGATCGGTGGGCCGGCTGGTGATGATGTTGACGACGCCGCCCATACGGTCGCCACCGTATTCGGCCGGAATAGCGCCGGTCAACAGTTCGAGCGAGTCGATGTTTTTGGGATCGACGATCTCGGCAAAGTTCGACGTCGTCGCGAGCGGCAACGGCGCACCGTCGATGTTGTAGGTGACGCCATGGAACCCGTTGACGATCGGCTCGTTGTACGAGAACGGCACGACTCCCGGGAGCGTCGAGATGAGCTTGTCGAGGCTGTTCTGCACCGGCGATGCGGCGATGGCCGAGCGGTTGATCTGATTCACCGACGGCGCGTTGGCTTGTACGCCGGCGGTGGCGACGACGGTCGTCCGCGCAATCTCTTGCAAATGGGTCGTCAGCGGGACGTTGATGGTGGCGACGGTGTCGCTCGAGACGGTGACCGGAATTTGCAGTTCGTGAACGTTGGGCAACTTGGCGATGATGCGGTACGTTCCGAAGGGCACTTGTGAGAAGACGTAGTTTCCCTGGGAATCTGAAGTGACCGTGAAGCGCGAGCCTTCGCCCTCGAGGACGACGGTGGCACCCGCCGCCGGCTTACCATCGAGGGTGACGGTGCCGCGAACGAGGGCGGTCACCGCGGCAGAAATGGGCGCCGCGGGTACGCAAAACAAGATGACGGCCAGCGCCGCCAGGACGAAACGAGGCATGAGACTCCTTCGATCGAGGGGAGAAAGTGCGAGCGATTGGGCGCCGGTTAGGCGCAGAGGCTCGCGATCGGAGGAGGCCGGGCATAGCGGCGCCGGAGCGCCGGAGTGGCGGGACGTACGATCCGGCGGTACGCCGGAGGCGCGAAGACCGCGCGGGGGGAGAAACGGGTACGAGCGATGGCGACGACGACCGCCGCAATCGAGCGCACGAGAAACTGGGCGACCTTGCAGATGAGGGCCGCACAGGCCACGAGGGCGGCCAGAACGATGCCTAGGCCGGCGCCGGCATGAGGCGCCTCGGCGTGCTCGATGAGAAAGTACCAGGCGGCAGCGCAGCCCGCGACGGCCGGCCAGCCGGGAAGGTGCGAGCTCAGCCGAGCCCCGAGCACGGTCCCGTCTGCGAGCCGGCGTGCGTCCCAGGCGAGAGCGCCCCAGGCGAGCGCAAGGGCCGAAGCGACCGCGACGGCACCCTGGATCAGGGCCTCGTGAAGATCGCCGCCGACGGCATGCCCGTTGCCGAAGAGCACCGCGTGGGTGAATAGAGAGGCGAGGAGGCCGAGGCCAAGGGCCCCAGGCATCTTCCGGACGGGCACGCGGGTTGTTTCTGATACTTCCGCGAGGAGGCCTTGGACCCGCGTCGTACTGACGTGGCCCGCCGATGCGGTCTTCTCAGGGTGGAGTGGAGAATTCGTGTGATGCTGAGCAGGTTAGGGTCGTGAGAACGCGCTCGTTGATCGAAAATGCGGACACCGTGAGCTTGGTGTGCGCGCTGTTGGAACGTTTTCCGGAAATCGCGTCGATCCGGTCGTTGCCGCCCGAACGGACGTTGCGTTCGACGATGGCGTTGCGCCAACGACTCGACCGCGCCGCGCAAACCGCTCTCATCGAGATGATCGACGACCACGTTCGATCGTTTCTCTCGCTCGCGCAAGAAGAGCCACGAGTGCTCCGCGTCGAGTGTGAAGGCGATCGTTCCATGACGTTCGTTCATATTACCCGCGATCTGGAGAGCGTCTCTAAGGAAGAGCTTGAACTGCACGTCGCATATTTCAAGCAGCGCTTCGGTGACTCGCTCGTGCGGACGCCGGTTCCCGACGACCAGTTCGAGGCCGATCCGATCGCGCAAGACGAGGCGGCCATGTACGCCGTCGAAGCGCTGAGAGATCCGGCGCAGTCCAAGAGTCTCGTCGGATTTCGAGAAGAGAAGCGCGTGCTCGTGTACTTTCTCAAGTCGCGTAAGAAAGCCAAGGCGTCGGCGCGGCGATAACCTCAACAACGATTACCATCCTGCTCATCGGCGACGTCGTCGGTTCGCCCGGTCGCGATACACTCAAGCGATGTGTGGCGCTGGCGCGCGAGCAGCACGCTGTGGATGCCTGCATCGCGAACGGCGAAAACGCCGCCGGCGGTTTCGGCCTGACCGCGCAAACGGCGACCGAAATGTTCGAAAGCGGCGTCGACTTCATCACGAGCGGCAATCATATCTACGATAAACGCGACTTCAAGGACTACCTCGAGTCGAGCGATCGCGTGATTCGGCCGGCCAACTATCCGCCCACCGCTCCCGGCCACGGGAGCGGTACGTTCACGGCGGGGGGCGTCACGATCGGCGTTCTGAATTTGATGGGCCGCACGTTTATGCCGCCGGTCGACGACCCGTTTCGCTGTGCCGACGAGCAGCTCGAAGACCTGAGCCGGCGCTCGAAGGTCATCGTGGTCGACGTGCACGCGGAAGCGACGTCCGAAAAGGTCGCATTAGGTCAGTATCTGGATGGACGCGTCGCCTGCGTGTACGGTACGCACACGCACGTACAGACTTCCGACGAACAGATTTTGCCCAAGGGTACGGCATACATCAGCGATGTCGGAATGACCGGCCCGTCCGCGGGTGTCATTGGGATGGAGTCGCGCGCGGTACTCGATCGGTTTCTCAATGGAGTCTCGGACCGCTTCAACGTTCAGAAGGACGGGCCAAAACAGTTTTGCGCCGCGGTCGTCACCATCGACGCGGCGACCGGAACCGCGTCGGCAATCAAACGGATATTCTTGCGAGGCCTGGCATAAGTGAGCGTCGACGGTCCGCTCAAAGTGTCCGGCAAAAGCAGTCCCAACGCGGTCGCTGGCGCGCTGGCGGCGTCGCTGCGCGAACGCGAATCGGCCGAACTGCAGGCTGTCGGTGCGGCAGCTATCAATCAGGCAGTCAAAGCCGTGGCGATTGCCCGTGGCTATCTCAAGCCATCCGGATTTGAAGTCGTGTGCGTTCCCGCGTTCGTCACCGTCGCGATCGGTGAGAACGAGCGCACCGGCATCTCGCTCGTGGTCGAACGCCGGCCCATCTCAACTGGAGAAGCCTCCTTATAATGGTAGTCGATTTTCATTCACACTCGAACGTGAGCGACGGAACGCTCGAACCACAAGCGCTGGCCGACTTCATGGCCGAACGCAAGGTCGAGATTTTTTGCATCTCCGATCACGATACGCTCGGTGCATACAGCCAGTTCGAGGCCGGAGCGGGCACGCGGTACATCACCGGCATCGAGATCAACACGACGTGGCGCCAGAACGAAGTCCACGTTTTGGGCTATAACGTGCCGTTGGGCGAGTCGCCGATTAACGAGCTGCTGGAATACAATCAAGAACAGCGGCGCCAACGCGCGCATAAAATGGTGCACCAATTGCGTGCCGCCGGCTACGGTCTGACGATCGAGGACGTGTTGCGCGAAGCGGGCGAGGCCGACTCCGTCGGACGTCCCCACGTCGCCAAGGCGCTGGTGCGCACCGAGATGACCGAGAGCGTTTCGACCGCCTTTCGCGACCTGCTTGGAGACGGCAAGCCGGGCTACGTGCCGCAGCTCTACACCACCCCGCAAAAAGCGATCGACTCGATCCTAGCGGCCGGTGGAATTCCCGTGCTCGCGCATCCGGGTCGCTTGCGCGATCGCGAACTCATCGACGAACTCGCACCCAATGGGTTGCGCGGTATCGAAGTGTTTTATCCGTTGCACGAGCCGGCGGACGTCGCCGAGTTTCGTGAGAAAGCGCGTCACTACGGCTTGGTTATGACGGCGGGCATGGACTTTCACGACATCCGTTATCACACCAAGGGCGTCGGGATGGACGTCGACCCTGCCGACGTGGCCGATTTCCTCGAACTTGTGGAAGTGTACGCCTAAGCGCGCGCGAGCGCGGCGTTCACCAGATCGCGTACGGCATTGGCACGGCCGGCGGCATCGCGTTCGATGGTTTCGAGCGCCTGCTTTTGCCGTTCTATAGAAGCTTCGTCACGCATGTAGCGGTGGTTGACGCGAACGTTATAGGCGCACGCGGCGACTGCCGCCGCTCCAAATTCCGCTGCACAGCCCACATCGCTCGCTAGCCCGGTATTGCCGGCGGCGGCGATCCCTTGCGCCAACTCGATCACGTCGCCCGCGAGCGCGGCGCAATGCAGCGGTGCATCTGCTGCTTCGGTGAGAGCAAGTTGCAGCGCCGCAGTACGAGCCGAGCGTTCGACATCTGTATTTTTCGGCATCGCCTGCGCGTCGACGACCGAGCTGAAGGCTCGCTCGTCACGAGCCCGGGCCTCGTCGAGACCGCGCCGCAACACGTCGGCCCGCCGCACGAGTTCTGCGGCTTCCGGTGCGAACGCAATAAACTTCGCCGCGCGGAACGTGAGCCGTCCGACCATTGCGACCAGGGCGGCCCCGAGCGCTGCGACAATTGCGGCCGCACTGCCGCCGCCGGGTACCGGCGCGTCCGAAGCCAGCCGTTCGAGATAGGCGTCGATCGTGTCCACGCAATCAACGTTGGCGCAGGCGCTTGCGGCGCCCTGGAACGTACCGGCGGAGGTAAGCGCGGCAGCGCCGAAGGCAGTCGGCATATCGAACCAACGCAAGGAAGGAACAGAATTCGTGCCAGTTTTGGATAGGACCGCCGGCGACGTCAAGGACATGGGATTAGCCGAGGCGGGCCGTTCGCGAATCGCATGGGCGGCGGCATACATGCCCGTGCTCGCGCAGATTCGCGAGCGCTTCGAACAGGAGAAGCCGCTAGCCGGCCTTCGCATTGGGGCGTGTCTGCACGTGACGACCGAAACCGCCAATCTGATGCTGGCCCTGCAAGCCGGCGGCGCCGAGATCTCGCTGTGCGCCAGCAATCCGTTGTCGACCCAAGACGACGTCGCGGCAGCGCTGTGCGAGTACGGGATTCCGACCTATGCAATCAAAGGTGAAGACCACCCCACGTATTACGGGCATATCGAATCGGTGGTCGCGACGCATCCGCAGATGTCGATGGACGATGGCTGCGACTTGGTGACGACCATCTTTACCAAACATCCCGAGCTGCTCGACGGCATGATCGGCGGATGTGAAGAGACGACCACCGGCGTCATTCGCCTCAAGGCGATGCAGAAGGACGGCGTGCTACCGTATCCCGTCGTTGCGGTCAACAACGCGCAAACGAAGTATATGTTCGATAACCGCTACGGAACCGGACAGTCGACGCTCGACGGCATCATCCGCGCGACCAACGTGTTGCTTGCGGGGCGAACTCTGGTCGTTGTCGGCTATGGCTGGTGCGGACGCGGTATCGCTTCGCGCGCGGCCGGTCTGGGCGCGCACGTCGTCGTCACCGAAGTCGATCCGCGTAAAGCGATCGAAGCACAGATGGACGGGTTCCGCGTGATGCCGATCGCCGACGCGGCGAAGATCGGCGATGTTTTCGTGACGGTGACCGGCAACTATCACGTGATTCGCGAGGAGCATTTCGCGCTGATGCGGGATGGCGCGATCGTCGCCAACTCAGGGCACTTTAACGACGAGTTGGATCTCGACGGTATCAAGCGATTGAGCCGCGGGGTCACGACGCCTCGCACGTTCGTCGAGCAGTTCGAGATGCACGATGGCCGTAAGGTCTGCATTTTGGCCGAAGGCCGGTTGATCAACCTCGCGGCCGGCGAGGGTCACCCGGCGGCGGTGATGGATATGTCGTTTGCCAATCAAGCCATGGCGGCTGCGTATCTCGCCAAGAATTATACAAATCTCGAAAAGCAAGTGTACGACGTGCCGCTCGAGATCGACGAGGAGGTCGCGGCGCTCAAGCTCGCATCGATGGGAATCGATATCGACGTGCTGACGCCCGAACAGGAGAAGTACATGGCATCTTGGTCGGAGGGAACCTAAGTGGCGTACCGGCGATTCTTTAGCAGCGAATCGGTGACCGAAGGTCATCCGGATAAGCTCGCCGATCAAATTTCCGACGCCGTGCTCGATGCGCTGATCGAAAAAGATCCGCTCTCGCGCGTCGCGGTCGAAACGTTTGCGATCACCGGCCAGATTCATTTGGCCGGCGAGGTCACGACTAAGACGTACATCGATTTGCCCAAACTCGTGCGCGAAACGATTCGAGAGGTCGGCTACACCCGATCGTCGGTCGGCTTCGACGCCGACACGTGTGGCGTCAGCATCTCGATCGACGAACAATCGCCCGACATCGCCGTCGGCGTCAATAAATCGCTCGAAGCAAAAGGCGGCGACGACGATCCGTTCGATCTGATTGGTGCCGGCGATCAAGGGCTGATGTTCGGTTTCGCGTGTCGCGAAACGGCCGAGCTGATGCCGCTGCCAATCACGCTGGCTCACAATCTCACGCGTCATCTGGCGGCCGTGCGTAAGAATGGTAACATTCCATATCTTCGGCCGGATGGCAAGTCACAGGTGACGATCGAGTACGACGGACACAAACCGATCCGCGTCGACGCGGTCGTGATTTCGGCGCAGCACGACCCCGATATCGGGCTCGAAACGATTCGCCGCGAGATTACCGAGAAGGTGATCGACCACGTGATCCCCGCCTCGATGCGCGACTCGAACACGCGTGTATACGTAAATCCAACCGGACGTTTCGTGATCGGCGGCCCGAAGGGCGACGCCGGATTAACCGGACGCAAAATCATCGCAGACACGTATGGCGGCATGGCCCGTCATGGCGGCGGCGCGTTCTCGGGTAAGGATCCGACCAAGGTGGATCGCTCGAGCGCATACGCGGCGCGCTGGGTTGCTAAGAACGTTGTAGCGGCCGGCTTAGCCGATCGATGCGAACTCCAAGTTGCCTACGCGATCGGTGTCGCGCATCCGATGAACGTTTTCATCGAAACGTTCGGAACTGCAAAGATCGACGAAGCCGTGATTGCCAAAGCGGTCACCGACGTTTTCGACTTGCGTCCGGCGGCCATCATCCAAGCGTTAGATCTCCGCCGCCCGATCTACAAGCAGACCGCGTCGTACGGACACTTCGGACGACCGGATTTAGACCTGCCGTGGGAACGGCTCGATCGCGTGGAGGCGTTGCGCAATGCCACGGGTTTTACCGGTGAAGCGCTACGGGTACCGAACTTTGCGCAATAAGATCGCATTCGCGCTGGCGTTTTTGGCCGTCGCCGCAACGGCCATCGCTGCAGCGCCCTCGTCGGCTGCGGCAACCCTTACAACCAGTTCGAAGATTACCGCCGGCACGAAATTACAGTGCGTGCTCGGTGGTCCCGTCAACTCGGCCAACCTGCACGTCGGCGATACGTTTAAGTTGCTGATCGACGATCCGTCGCAACCAGCATTGACGGGCGCTGCAATTCACGGCCGCATCACGGATGTCGCACAGCCGGCCGGACTCACCCGCGCACGCATCGGCTTTGTCCTCGATTATCTGACGTTTCGGAGTGGAACGCGTGCAGCGATTCACGCAATCATTCTCAATAAGAACGTCGTGCAATCGAATACTGCGGCCGTGCACAAAGAGCAGATGAAGTTTTCTTTGCCGCCGATGCCGACCAGCAAGGTCACGCCGGGCCCAATAGCGTGGCAGATGACCTTCCGCAAAGATGCCGCGCCATCGGTGACGCCGCCTCCGGCGGGCAATACGAGCGGTTACCTGTACGCGCAGAAATCTAATGAAACTATCGTTATTCCTCCGGGCGCGCCGGTTACGATTCAACTGACGCACGACTTGACGGTTCAGTAACGACGAGCCGTCGGCAGGACGGAGAGAATATGACGGTTCGAAACATCGTAGCGGCGGCGACCTTGGTCGCGACGTTCGCAAGCACCGCGTTGGCTGCATCGGCGCAGCAAGCGACGCTGTACGCCGGAGCGATCCTGTACGGCCAACTGAATCAGAGCTTAAGCACGGGCTCGGCGCACGTCGGCGATCCGTTCAGCCTGACCGTCGTGCCGCCGTATCCGAACGGCGACCCCGGTTTTCAGGGAGCGACCATCAGCGGCGTCGTGACCAAAGTACAGCGCGCCGGCCAAGGCAGCAATCCCGAGATCGTGATCGTACCGCAGTACATTCGCATGTACGATGGAACGGTCGTCGGCATCCACGGCAGCGTCACGAGCATCGCGGCGCAGAAGAGTACGAGCGGAACGGCCGCCAAGGCCGCCGTCGGCGCGTTGGCGGGCATGCTGATCGGCAACGCCATCGGCAAGACGGTATTCCATAGCAACGCGGGCGGCGCCATCGGCCTGATCGGCGGCGCCATGATCGGCGCCAACAACAAGACCAACTTCGACGTTCCGCAAGGCGCGGGTGCGACGGTACAGCTCGATCAAACGGTAACGCTCCGCCGGCAATCGACGCACTACTAGCGGACCGCCCGGCCGTTCCGCTCCGTCTGGCGGGGATTTGCACCGCCCGCGTACAATCCGCCAGGTCGAGAACGGTCCCGGTTAGCTCAGTTGGTAGAGCAGCTGACTGTTAATCAGCGGGTCGCTGGTTCGAGTCCAGCACCGGGAGCCATAAAAGAAGGGCCCAGAGAACGTCTGGGCCTTTATCCTTTCCCGGACTTTGGCGCCGAGCGCTTTCTCAAAACAGTACTGCGGCGGCTTTCATACCTGGACGTTTGCTGTGCCTGATGCCAAGGGTGGGGCTCCAATTCAAACCGAACTCGCAAAACGTGCCGTCGTAATTAGCAACGACTTGGAACGGAGCGATACGTAATGACATTTCGCGACGATGCTCGTGCGTTTGGTGCGAGTCTGATCCTCACCGCAATGTGTGGCTGCAGCGCCGCCGGGACGACGCCGTTCGCCGGCGTCACTACCAGCTCGTTCCAGCAACCTAGCACGCTAGGCCGCCCGGCAAAGGTGCCGCCGGTCCTCGCTTATATTTACGACGGCGGAAACTATCAGACTTCCGTGTACGCTTACCCTGCGTATACGTTGTATCAGACTCTTCCATTCGTTGCTTCTTGCGCGGATTCGGCCGGCAACATCTGGTCCGTCCAAAGCCAGAAGAAGGTCGTTGAATACGCACACGGCGGGACGGTGCCGCTGCGTTCGCTGAAAGTTCCGCTTGGCTATGCGGGTGCTTTTTGCGCGGTTAGTCCGAGCAGCGGAACGCTTGCGGTTGGCACCTTTATTACAACCGGTGAGGCGGAGGATATACTGTTATTTCCGCACGCAAACGGTAAACCCGCGGTCATTAAAGGCATTTACAGCATCTCTTTCCTCGGGTACGACGCACACGACAACTTATTCGTTGACGGCTTGGACTCTTCGAAGAATTTCGAACTCTTCGAATTGCCTAAAGGGTCAAAAACGATCGAAAAAATCTCGGTTGCGGGAGCGACCATCGCATTTCCCGGGAGCGTGCAATACACCGAGAAAGCTCTCAATATCGTCGACCAGAAAGGCGCAGTTAACTACCAAATGCGCGTAAATGGCACTACCGCCACCGTCACCGGGTCGACGCCTCTTACGGGCTCGAGCGATTGTGCTGCCACCTACATCTATTCGAATCGGCTCGTCTGTGCCGACGCCGGCAATGCAAGTGTGGACGTCTTCCCGTATCCGGAAGGCGGAAAGCCCGTCAAGGTTGTAACCGGCTTTTCTTTGCCGCTCGGAGTCGTTGTAAGCGCCGTTCCGAAATAGCGTCCGCTTCAGGTTCGATTCTTTCGGCCCATTTAGCGGTAAGGTCGTTCTCGTAACCGGAGGGTCGCGCGGTATCGGTGCCGCAATCGTTCGCCGGTTCGCGCAAGGCTACGCGCTCGATGATCTCGATCGTATGTTGGAAGTGAACGTTCGCGCTCCGTTCGTGGCGAATCAAGCCGCGCTTCCATATCTGCCGAACGGTGGCCGGATCGTCACGATGAAACTGTGACTGTTCGATCTCGATCCGAGGTTCCGGAACAGCGCCAGACCGGAAATACCGAAGGTACATTGAGAATGCACTCGAGATACGCGGTGCCGCCACGTAACGGTTACCTCGCTGATCCGGGATTTCTTCACGACGAACTCCTCTGAGGCCACATCTCAGGATTCTCCACCTATTTTCGGAGCTTTTGTCGGACACACGTTACGCGGCAAAAACCATGTCTAGACAACTTGCCTCTTGCTTTACAAGGCCTATAGAGTCCACGGTAAAATCCTCAAAGAAATGCAATGTCAGACCGGAATCATCGTCCCAGTTCCTATGGCCGAATCTACTGTAGCGGCCATACGCGGAGAATATGATCCAGCCGCCAAACTTGGCGTTCCGGCTCACATAACGCTGCTTTTTCCGTGGTTGCCTCTTGAAGAAGCAATAAAAGAACTCCCAAACCTTTGCAAGATGCTCGGCGATTTCGAAGCATTCCACTTCAGCCTGAGCGATATAGGAACGTTCGATAGGTGCGTCTACCTTCGGCCGGATCCAATGGAACCGTTCGTCGAAATGACAGCACATATCGCCCAACGATGGCCGACCCATCCTCCATACGGAAACGCTTTCTCGGATATCATTCCGCACCTTACGCTTGGAGACGAGCTCGAACGCGAATTGGTGGACCGGCTTGCCGCGACAGAGATCTCTTTGCCACTCCAAGCCATCGCATCCGAAGCCTGGCTTATCACCAGTGACGAAAGCGGCTACTGGAGGAAAAGCGCATCCATATCATTTCGAACGCACACTCAGCATCAGTCGACGACCAGATGGATCACGAAAGACGGATTTTGATCCAGAGCCGCGTCTACGGTTAGCTCGCGCACGCCCGACTCCATTCCGTCAATAACCGGGGTCACTGCGAAATGAGTCTTCCGGGCAGAAAATGACGCTATTGAAGAACGCTCGCGGGGACATTCTAGAAACTAGGATTCGCGGAAAAGGCGAGGAAGTCGAGCGGAGAAATGATCGTAAGCGATGTAAGCCGACGCTTAGATAACGGCATCCACCAATGAGTCATGGAGCCGCAAAATGCTCTCGGCGAGCTTCGACATAGTGACGCTCCGCGCACTCCTGGGTAACGTTGTTTGAGCTTCGAGCAACTCTCACGGAATGATCCATGAAGGAACAGGTTCAACGAGGGTGACGGCCGCCCAGCCTGCAACGCTAAGCGCGCGCGCCGACGCCGAACTCTTCGCGGCGTTTACCATATCCGCCACGTTCTGGCTGCTGTTAGCCACGGCCGTCGGAGTTCTTCTAAGCTTCAAATTTCCATACCCCGATCTCGCGACGAGCCCCTATCTCTCGTTTGGGCGTTTGCGCGCGATTCACACCAATGGTACGTTTTACGGCTTTGCTTCGGTTGCGTTAACAGGCGTCGGGATGTACGTCACGGCGCGTTCGTCGGGCATCGCGCTGTGGGGCAAGAGTTATGCATGGGCAGCGCTTTGGTGCTACAACGTTGCCGCGATCCTCGGAACGATTACGCTCGATCTCGGGATCAACAATGGGGATCAGGAATATCGCGAGTGGGTCTGGTGGGTCACGATCTTCTTCGTGGCGGCGGTCGTCCTGAGCGCCATTGCGATCGTCGGAACCATTGCCAAACGTGCCGAGCGCTACATCTACATCTCGAACTGGTACATCGTAGGCGCGTACGTCTTCACGACGATTCTGGCGGTTACGGCCGCGATTCCGTTGTACCAGCGCGGTCTGGGACAGGTCGCCGTACAGGGCTTTTACATGCACAATGCGGTCGGCATGTGGTTTACGTTCCTTGCGCTTGGCGCCATTTATTATACGCTCCCAAAGCTGCTGAATAGGCCGATCTATTCCTACGCGCTTGGAGTTTTAGGATTCTGGACGAATCTGGTTTTCTACCCGATCATCGGCGCCCATCATTTTGAGTTCACGCCGATACCCTGGTGGTTTCAAACGCTAGCGATCGTCTTTAGCGTTGGGATGCTGGTGCCGGTATTTGCAGGAACGGGCAACTTTGTTCTGACGATTTCCGGCAGGTGGGAACGCGTGCGCCGCTCCGTGGCGTTGCCGTTCATCGTTGTGGGAATCGCGTATTACTTTCTAGGCTCCGCCCAGGGAACGGTGGAGGCGCTGCGCAGCCTTCAGACCATCTGGCATCTCACGAGTTATACCGTCGGGCACTCCCACGCAACCATGTATGGGTTTATCACGTTCATCGCTTGGGGCTGCATCTATGGGCTGTTGCCGAAAGCGACGGGCAAGGAACCGAACCCATTGGTTACCGGGCTGCACTTTTGGTTGGCCACGATCGGCGTGACGATTTACGTCGTCGCACTTTCCATCGGGGGAACGATCCAAGGTCTGAACTGGGCGCAAGGCGATCCGTTCATTGCATCGGTGGAATCGGCCGCGCCGTATTGGATGGCGCGATCGATTGGCGGCACGATGATGTTTGTGTCGCATCTGTTGTTCGCTTACAACGTATATCTGATGACGTTTGCGCGGCGCAATCCGAACCTGAACGCAAGCGAATCGGTGCGCGCATGAAGGGCGGAATGAATAACGTCGTCCTGCTCGTTGGCATTCCGTTCCTCATTTACGAAGTGCTTGCGATTTTGATGGGGGCAATGCCGGGTTGGGTTCTTTCGCAAACGCCTCCGGCGCCGGGGGTCGTGCCGCTGACGGAGCAGCAAGACCGTGGGCGTGCGACCTATGTTGCGGAGGGTTGCTCCTACTGCCACACACAGCAGGTGCGCCCGCTCAAGCAGGACCTCGTCTTTGGACGCCCATCAATTGCCGGCGACTATGCGTATGCTACACCAGAGCTTCTCGGGTCGGAGCGTAATGGGCCGGATTTGAGCAACATCGGATCGCGCCAACCCAGCGAGGTGTGGCAATACATTCACTTGTATGAGCCGCGATCGCTCGTCTCGAGTTCCATCATGCCGGCATACCCCTGGTTCTTTCGCGTGAAAAAACACGCCGATCCAGGCGACGTCGTCGTCGCGGTGCCCCCCGGCTACGCCCCCAGCGGACGGGTCGTCATCGCCACCCAAGAAGCCCAAGCTCTGGTCGCATACTTAGAGTCGCTCAAACAAGTGCCACTCAAAGGTGCGGTCAAGCGATGAACGGCATGGCGATGAACGTCGAGCCGTTCGGCGCGGATCCGATCGGCTGGCTCATCGCCGTCCTCGGTACCGTCGTGACCGTGTGGGCGATCGTTTTTGCGGTCCGCGCTATGGTATCACCCGCCGAAACCGGTCCGGACCATCCCAAACGACTGATACTCAAGGACGATCGGTGATGGAAGCAGCGGGTCCCCGATCGATCTCGGTCTATCTCGATGACGATACGGAGCAGCTCGCCACGTACCGCCCGCCGGCGACGTTCCAACTGGACACGACCAAGATTGAAGACGGAGAGCACAGGCTGCGCCTAATCGCCGTCGACGCCCTGGGAACGACGGGTACCCGAATCGTTCGCTTTACGGTTCGCAACGGGCCGGGAATCACGATAACCGGACTGCGCGAGGGCTCAACGGTCCACGGCCTGCTGGACATCGAAATCAACTCCTTTGGCGGCGACGAACCGTTCGATCCCGAGCGTGCCGAATCGCACGGACCGATTCCGGTTTGGACTTGGGTCATGATTGCGATCGTTACGGCGTGGGCGGGTTGGTACGGTTTGGAATTTTTTAATACTCCGGCGGAATTTGTGGCAACGCCAACGTACGCGAGTAATCCCGCCCTTGCCGCCGCAAGCGAGCCTGCCGCCGGCGATCAGACGCAGAAGGCGCCCGCCTACAGCGGAAAGAGCACGGCGGGCGGATTTGACTATGAAGCTTCGGGTGCGTCCGGTTACGCTACGAATTGCTCGGCTTGCCATGGAGCGGTCGGCGCGGGAGTGCCAGGCGCATTCCCATCGCTCGCCGGCGACCCGGTGGTCGGCGCAACCGACCCGAAGGAACATATTGCGATCGTCCTTCGAGGGTTACGGGGCAAGACGATCGCGGGACAGACGTTCGGATCCGCTATGCCGTCCTTTTCGCAGCTTTCCGATCAAGTCGTAGCTGCGATTATCGATCACGAACGCACGTCGTGGGGTAACCATTCGCCTACCATTACGCCCGACGACGTAAAAAGAGCGCGCTAACAAAACGTCGCTGATGCCGCGTCCCCTAGCTACGCTCGGCATGGAACTGCAACGGCAGCAGAAGTCGCGCAGGTCATTTCACAAAACCTCTGTCATTTACTCGTCGACGTCTTGGATTCGATTCGACCCATTGCCTTATATCTAGAGGGGTGCCTTCATGAAACTCGTGCATACCATAGACGCCAAAACGCTCGATAGCGCTACCTTGATTGCGGAATCGAACGAATTCGCGATCTTCGACGTGGGCAGCGATACCTACGCACTCGTACATCGCCACGCGGCGGTCGAATGGCAAGCGATTACGATCTCTGGTGACGCCCTCTTTCGGGTGCTTGAAATGTTGGCTCAGGCTACTCGCACGTTATATCGAGACGTGGCGTCCGACCTTTCGAAGTTGCAGCACTCGTAACGGGTTTCCGCCTTCAACTATCGCGGATTGGCTTGCCGGCGTAGCTCCCGTTGCCACATCGTGGCTGGGCGAGCCGGGCTCAAAGTGATATAAAGGCGAGCACTGCGGAAGAAAGTTCGAGCGTATAGCTGGAGCTTCTTTCGAATGAGGCGTACAATGCATCGTATGAGCCGGCTCGTTCCGTCGCAGCCATTCTTGCCGAGTATTCTCCGTCGCATACGCGATCGGTTGAGCCTTGGCCCGGCCCGTCCGCCAAGAGTGACCGACGACGGCGACGATGGACTCGCCGGATCACCCGTCCGTCGACGTCCGAAGCCCTTTCGACCGTCCGGCGCTGCGGCTCGTGCGATACCGGCCGGGGAGTCGAATGCCGCTCGGAGCCTCGAGGCCGTTTCATCCTCGAGGTAACTGCTGACCGAAGTCCACGCTCACTGAAATCGACAGTTGCAGCTGCAAACGCTTGAGCATGTCGTTTGCGGGGCAGGGCCTGCCCGGGCGGTTTGTAAACCGAAAGCTTCTTGCGAATCGTACGTTCAAAAGGAGTTCAATTAATGAGGGTATCGTTTAGGATTGGAGCCGCGCTGATAGCGGCGCTAACTATCTCCGCTTGTAGTGCCGGCAGTTCGTCGTCGAACGTGCCGGGTACATCCGCGTCGCAAGGCGTTTTTACAAGCGCGAAGCACGCGCCGCCGGAATGGCTCGTGAAACATCAGGCGAGGCCCGACTGCCCGCAAGTCGTCGGTAAGCCGTCGTGTTTTGCGTTGCGCGTGCTGGACGTCCCGGCAATGTGCAACCCGTCGTCGTCGTGCGGTTTCACGGCTCAACAGATCGAAGAAGCATACGGCTTAACCAAGAAACTGAACAAAGGTACGAACACGGTTGTAGCGCTGATCGAAAACGGCGACTACTCGGCCGCTGCCAGCGACGTGGCTACCTACCGTACAGAATATGGCCTCGGTACCGCGAATATCCAGCGCTATAACTCCAGCGGCCAGCAGTCGAACTATCCAAATAGCTGTGAAGACTTTGGCTGGTGCGTCGAGACCGCGCTCGATTTCGACATGGTCTCCGCAACCTGTCCAAAATGTACGATCTACGTGATGGAAGCGGACGGCTCGATTAGCGACATGGAAAAAGCCGAAGCGACCGCCGTTACCCTGGGTGCGAAGATTCTCAGCAACAGTTGGGGCTGCTACGGCGATTCGACATGCGGCGATCCGAATTTCGCGAACTATTTCAATACCAAAGGTATCGCATACTTAGCGGCATCGGGGGATGGTGGATACGGTGAAATCGGCGGCCCCGCAATCCTTTCGTCGGTCATCGCCGTCGGTGGCACGCAGTTGGAGGCGAGCGGTAACAAATTTACCGAAAGCGCCTGGAACGGCGCGAGCGCGGGATGTGGCAGCGCATCGGTGGTTGGGACGGCCGTAGCCAAACCCTCGTGGCAATCCGATCCCGGATGCTCGTACAGGACGGCTGCCGATATCTCGGCCGAAGCCGGATGCTCGCCGGGCGTCGCAATGTACTCGGGTCTATACGGTGGATGGTTCTATGAGTGCGGTACCAGCGCCGCGTCGCCGCTGGTCGCGGGCGTGGTTGCCTTGGCCGGCAACGCGTCGAAGCTCAACGCCGGACAATCCATTTGGCAGATGTCGGCAAAGCAGATGAAAAAGCGTCTGCATCCCGTCAAAACCGGCAACGATGGAAGCTGCGGCGGCAGTTATCTCTGCACGGCCGGTACCGGCCAGTTCGGAGCCTATTCGGGGCCGACCGGCTGGGGGACGCCTAAGACGATCAAAGCCCTCTAGTTCGCTTTCTCTTCTCGGGACGAGCGACCCAATCCAAAATGACACGCCGTACGTTTTCGTACGGCGTGTTTGCTATCGTTGCTCCAACGCCGCCATCGCAGCCCTCGTCGTTCCCGGATCGTCCGGTTGGCGTCGGCCCAGTAGGAAGCAGCGGGCAAGATGTGGTCGGCTCTCGCACGGAGGGCACGGAACGAGCAAGCAGCGTTTCGTGTTGCGCCTTCGGCGGGAGCCGCCCGCTTTCTCAGCGCGGCGGGGACGGCCACTCGTTCGAGTCGCTCGCGCGTATAATGTCGGCGTGCCAAGGAATTCCAAGATATTGCGCGCGATCGACATCATCGAGCTCCTGAACCATCGTTTGCATGATCTGGCGCCCCTTTTGTAGCGCTCGGCGCTCATCGGTGGAGCGCCCGTCCAGATGAAATATCTGCGCCGCTGCCCAGTAGCAATACGTCGGAAAGTCGGTCGAACGAACGATGTCGTCTTCGTGCTCGTACAACAGCCGGATGGCCTCTCGCGCGGCCGGCAGATTTCCAACGTTGGCTTGCCAAATCGCCATGTCCGCCAACGTTTTACACGACCACACGTTCGGTTCAAACGCCTTGCGACGCTCGACCGATTCTTCCGCCAGTGCGATCGCCAGTTCGAAGTCCCCGGTTTGCGCCTCCACAAACGCCAGGTTCTCCACGATCGAAGCTTTCTGCATCGCAAAATCGAGTTCGTCCGCGAGCTCCGAGGCACGTCGTGCGGCTTCACGCGCTCCGTCGAACCGGCCGGTGTACGCACGCAATAAAACGAGATTGTCGAGAATGACGGCCAACCCGCGTGGCAACCCCGCCTTCTCGAACGCTTCTAGCGAGCGTTCGGTCAACTCGAGACCTCGTTCGAAAAAGCCAAGCTTCGTTTCGAGAACCGCCGCGTTCGATAAGCTGCCGGCTGCGAAGGCGATTTGACCACTCTCTTCGGTCAGTTCGCGACTTTGATCCCAATGTCGTCGCGCGGACGCGACGTCGCGACCCGTTGCAGTCAAAGAAACCGCGAGGCGGTCGTGCGCGCGCCCTTGCGTCGGTCGATCGCCGATTTGTTCGGCCAGTGCGAGCAGCTCGGCAGCGACTTCGGCGGCGCGCTCCGATCGCCGTTGGCGATACACGATCGGCCACTCACTGCGTAACGCATTGAGCCGTACTTGCGGACTTGACGATCGCTCGACGACGGCTCGCGTCTGCTCGAGAACGCGATCGGCCTCGGAAAAATTGCCTCGTTCCGCTTGCACGGCCGCGAGCTGCAGAAGTACGCGCGTTTCCATCTCCACGTCGCCTGCTTCGCGGCATGCAGCCAGGCTATGTTCGGCAGCGGTTGCCGCCTCGGCCAAATGTCCGGCGTCGTACGAGGCCGTCGACTCGGCGAGCCGCAGCTGCGCCAGCCAATGCGGGTCGGATCCGTCTACGGCAGCGCGCAGCCGTTCGATGATTCGCGACTCGGTTTCTGTGTCGTTGCTGTTGTCGGCGAATTCGAAGCGTCGCAATAGTGCGAGCCGCGATTTTTCTGGATCACCATCGGCGGCGACCGCTGCTTCGAGAGCATCAAGGGCTCGTTCCCAGGCGTCACGATCGCCTCGGCGCGACTCGACCGTGACGCGCTCGAAACGAAGATCGACTAATCGGCGCGGCTCGGTCGCGAGTTCGGTGCCTCGCTCGGCGAGGTCCCCCGCCTCCTCGAGGGCGCCGACCGAGATCAAATAGCGAACCGCATCGAGATATCGTCGAGCGGCGTTTTCCGCGTCGCCGGCAAGATCGTATTGTCGAGCGATCGACGTAACGAGTTCCGGTGCGTGCTCCAGATACAGGCTTTCTAGGACGCGCGCGATTCGTCGCCGGCGCGTCGCCGCGCGTTGCGGCGGAACATCCTTAACGATCGCTTGTTGTATTGCGTGATGCGCGAACGCGTAATCGAATAGGCTGCGTGCCGGGTTTTCGCGCACGATTCGACGGTCGAGCAGTTCGTCGAGCGCGTTCCCTAGGGTCGTATCGTCCCAGGCGCTCACTTCCCGAACGGCATCGATCGAAAAGTAGTCGCCCATATAAGCAGCAATCTCTGCTGCGGTACGTGCTTGGTCCGAAAGCCGTTCGAGGCGGCGTCCTAACGCGAGTTCGATCGTCTCGGAAACCGTCGCTCCGGGATCTTCACGGCCTTCGAGGATTAGCTGCGTCAAAAAGTGCGGATGACCCGCAGACACCTCGGCGAGTTCGGCGACGCCGAGCTTCGCAGCGGCGCCGAGCAGGGAATGCATTTTCGCGATATCGTTTGCGTCTAACCGGCGAAGCGTAATGCTGGTGATCCCGGCCGCTCTTTGCGCGACCGCGCGCACCTTGTGCAGCGGATGCGAAGACGGCATCTCGTCGTTTCGATAGGTGATCAAGAGCATGATCCGCGTTCCGGCGATACGGCGAGTTAGAAATTCCAACATGTCGCACGTGGCTTGCTGCGCCCACTGCAGGTCCTCGAGTATGCACAGCAAAGGGCGTTGCGCGGCGAGGTCGGTGAGCGCTCGGGCTACGGCGTCGAAGAGTCGAATTCGTTCGCTATCGGCTGCCAACTGCGCAAGCTCGGGTAGCGTGAAGCGACGGCGCAACTCGGGCACGATCGTTGCAAGCGTTGCCAACGTTTGGTTCTGCGGCAACGCACTCAATAGCGGTATTGCGGAACGCAGCGCGTCGGTCACTGCCTCGTAGGGCATCGCTTCTGGGAAACTCGTCGCGCCGCTTAACACGCGGCCGCCGCGATCTTCGACGGCGTGTGCAAATTCGAGCGAAAGGCGTGACTTACCAATCCCGCCTTCACCGCCGACGAAGGCGATGTTTCCTTGACGCTGTACCGCGCGGCTCCAACCATCGATCAACTCGGCGAACTCGTCTTCGCGGCCCACGAATGGCAATACGGGCGTGGCCGAGGGCGACGGCGCCAGGGTTTCCGGCTCGTCCGTGGGCTCGAGGCCCTTGCGAATTCGATCGGCTAGCGCGATCGTCTCGGCCATCGGCTCGGCATCCATTTCGGTTCGTAGACGTTTTACGAATGCGTCGTGCTCGGTGAGCGCTCCGGCGCGGTCGCCGCTCTGATATCGAATCGACACGATTCGGCGCACGACATCCTCTCGCCAGGGATCGATGGTCAGCGCCTTGCGCGCGGCTTCGATCGCAGCGGGAAAATCGGCTTTGGATCGGGCCGCCGCAATAGCGGAGTCGAGGCAACGCACGTATGCGTTGCGATACGTTTCGCGCGGCGCTTCGATCCACTCGTCGTATATCTGCGGTAAGAGGTCGCCGCGATAGAGATCGATGGCGTCCGCATGGCGTTGCGGATCCGCAGCGGCAGCTCCGAATGCATCGACGTCCAACCATAGCGGCGCGTCCGGATTCCATCGCACCTTATCGCTGTCGACGATCACGTACTGCGCGAAGGGTGCGGGCAAAATCTTCGGCATGTCGTTGAGCGTCGCGCGCAATTTCGCCCGAGCCGATGACTCCTCGTCGTCGGGATAGAGCATGAACGCCAGGTATTCTCGGCCGGCAGGCGCGCTGCGGTTGAGCAGAAGATAGGCCAGTACTTCGAGCGACTTGCGCGGCGTCGAAAATACGACGGGTACACCGCCGCGCCGAATCTCGAGCTGTCCGAAGAGTCGGATTTCCAGCGTTTCGTGCGATGCGGGTTGCTCGAGCGGCTTAGCCATTATTGGGTTACAAAAAAACCTTAATTGCGACGAGAATCCCTGCGAGCGGTTCAGCGACTCCGGCTATGCCCCCGAGGGTAGCACCGAGCACCATAATCGGCGGCTCAATCATGGATCGCTTGTTTGGCTTTCGGAAGGCGATTAACCGCTAAAGGGGGAGGGACGTCGCCCCAAAACTACTACTCGGTTCGTTACGCACGCGTTGCGAATGCGGCTAAGCGGGCCGCTGTAGGCTCAGAACAATTTACGCCATATTCCGGCCGGTTCGCCGTTGCGGGCGCGAAGGCGTAAGCCAAACACTTCGGCATTCGGGTCGCCGGCGTGCGCTTTGCGCGCAGCCTCTCCTTGCGTTTCGCCGATGTAACTGGCTCGCTCCGAGCCGCCACGCCGGGCGGTGTAATCCCCGCCGGGGCGGCGTTCCACGTAAAAATTATTCTTGCTGAGACGGCCTCGAGGCACGTGGACTCCTTTCGCTTTATAAGCGAGACTTCGGTTTAGGATGAATACGCTACGTCCATCATACCATAGTGTTGCTGCTACCAGCGTTTACGTCACAGCGATTGAATGGCCAACCGTCCGGGTAGGACGGCCTCGGAGGTGTCCTGCCACCGGCAACGCCGGACATCATCCACGAACGAAGATCTGCGGGCCGCGGCGCCCAGCAGAGCAACAGCAGTTCGACGACGAACGCAAACCGCATTAACGTGCCTCGTCGAAATAGGAGGGCTTTCATGCCGACTGTACACTGCGGATGCGACGTTTCGGGCTGTAAGGCAACCCCGCACGCCGGCAAAAAGAATTGTTCTTCAACTGCCGACGCTCCATCGTGGGGCGAAAGCGGCTCGTGGGGAGAGACCGAAGGCGTGTGGGACGGGCCGATGGATTGGAATGTCCGGCGCGCGCAAGATAAGCTCGTGCCGGTTTGCCGCGAGTGTAATCTGATGATGTCGGTTACGGAGAGCGGATGATCGGCGACTCCATAACGTTAAGCACGTATTGTCGGTTAATCCTCAGCATTCGCCGTAACGGTTGAGATCGTGGGTCGGCGGGTACGACAGTTACACAACGATTGAGGCAACGTACGACCGAGCCGAGTGGAAGGTGGAACGAATGGGATTAAAAGACGAGATCGTCAAGGGAGTGAAGGACGTTAAGGACGCGATCGCTGAGGCGACGCATCGGAGTAACGCCGAAGCGGAACAAGTAAAACGCGACGTTGCAGGCGATCAGATGACGCCAGGCGAGAAAGTCGGTTCGGTGGCGAATCAGGTGAAGGAATCGACACAGGCCAGCTACGATGAGGCCAAGAGGAATGTACGCGACGCGACCTAGCGAGAGACTAGCGTGAATGGGGAAGAGAGGTTACCGCGATGCGGTAGCCTCTCTTTGCGTATCTTGGGGCGGAGCGGTCGGGCCGATAAGCGAAGCAGCCGCCCATGCGATGGGTAGTTCTTCGGCTCACGGCCTTTTTTGCGTGCGCAGTGGCTGCCGCGGTTCCATGGACCGCGCGGGCCATCGAGCACATTCCATTTACGATGACGGGGGGCGCGTTGACCGTGCAAGCCACCGTCAACAACCAAGCTGCGCCGATGCTGGTCGACCTTGGGGCGGGCGTCGACGTGCTCTCTCGCCATCTCGGTACGCGCGAAATCAACCTCTACGGAAAATACGTCACCTTGAGCCTTACAGGTCAGCGGGTCGACCTGCCGATCGGCACGGTGGTATCGCTCGCGCTCGGCGAGTATAAGCTCGACAATCCGACCGTCGGCATCTGGGACGGGCTGGATGGAAGTCCCAATCAAGGAATCGTTTCGGCGACCGCGTTCCGCACGGTAACCGCGACGTTCGATTATCATGCCAACCAGATTACGATCGAAGACGCGATGAGTTTTCCGGAACGGCGCAGAGCGGCGATTCGCGTACCGCTGGTGTTGCAAGACGAACTCGGCATCGCGCTTGGCCTGTTTGCCCAATTCGATCTCGGCAACGGGCAAACCGGTACGTGCGTCGTCAACACCGGATTCCCGCAAATTCTTATCGACCGCCGGTTCGCCAAAAAGATGGGTGTGAACCTAAACGCACCGGGACTGCGACATGTCAAAACGCCGCTCGGCGACGGGATCGAAACCACAATCCCATCGCTCGCTCTGAGTGCGGCGTCCGGCGCTGTGTTACACAATCCCACCGTAGTCTTCGAAGATCTCGTGTACGACTGCAACGTCGGTAACAATTTTTGGAGCGATAAAGTCTTTACGCTCGATATCCCCGAGCGCACGATGTACCTAGCAACGTAAAAAGAAGAGGTAGGCACGATCATGACCACGTCGACGCGGTCGCAAGCCGAATCCGCGGCTTGGACCGCGCTCAGCGATCACCATGCTGCGATCGCCGGCAAGCATCTACGCGAGCTTTTCACCGGCGATCCGCAGCGCGGCGAGCGATTGACGCTTGAGGCCGCCGGCATCTATCTTGATTATTCCAAAAATCGCATCGACGATACGACGATCTCGTTGCTCCTGAAACTGGCCGAGGCGTGCGGCTTGCGCGAGCGCATCGACGCCATGTTTGCCGGAGAAAAGATAAACGTTTCCGAGCGGCGTGCGGTTTTGCACGTCGCCTTGCGTGCTCCCAAAGACGAGCAAATTCTAACGGATGGCGAAAACGTCGTTCCCGCCGTGCACGCCGTGCTCGACAAAATGGCCGATTTTTCGAACCGGATTCGCGACGGCAAATGGCTCGGCCATACTGGTAAGCGCATCGTCAACGTCGTGAACGTCGGCATCGGCGGTTCCGATCTCGGACCCGTCATGGCCTACGAGGCGCTCAAACACTATAGCCGTCGCGATATGATGTTCCGCTTCGTCTCTAACGTCGATGGCACCGATTTCGCCGAAGCCGTTCGCCATCTCGATCCGGCCGAGACGCTCTTCGTGATCTCCTCGAAGACGTTCACGACGCTGGAAACGATGACGAACGCGCACACCGCCCGCGACTGGTCGGTTAAAGCGCTGGGCGACGAGTCGTCGGTCGCCAAACATTTCGTTGCCGTGTCCACTAACGGACCCGGCGTTGCTCAGTTCGGCATCGACACCGCTAACATGTTCGAGTTTTGGGACTGGGTCGGCGGCCGCTATTCGATGGACTCGGCGATCGGCCTGACGACCATGTTGGCCATCGGCCCCGACAACTTTACGGATATGCTTGCCGGCTTCCACGAAATCGACGAACATTTCCGCACGGCGCCGTTCGAGCGCAATTTACCGGTGCTATTGGGTCTATTGTCGGTTTGGTACAACGACTTTTTCGACGCGCAGACCGTCGCGGTATTGCCGTACGAGCAATACTTGAAGCGCTTTCCGGCGTACTTGCAACAGCTCACAATGGAGAGCAACGGCAAGCATGTGACCCTCGAAGGCGTTCCCGTCGATGCCAACACCGGTCCGGTGTATTGGGGCGAGCCCGGAACGAACGGACAGCACTCGTTCTATCAACTGATCCATCAAGGAACGCGGCTGATTCCGTGCGATCTCATCGGATTCGGAAAGACCCTCAACCCGCTCGGCGAGCATCACGATATCTTGATGTCGAACGTATTCGCGCAAGGACAGGCGCTGGCATTCGGCAAGACCCCCGACGAAGTTCGCGCCGAAGGCTCGCCTGAATGGCTGGTGCCGCATCGCGTGTTCGAAGGCAACCGGCCGACGAACACCCTACTCCTCGAACGGCTCGATCCGAGAGCATTGGGCAAATTGGTGGCTCTGTACGAGCACAACGTTTTCACGCAGGGCGCGATTTGGCACATCGACTCATTCGATCAATGGGGCGTCGAACTGGGCAAAGTGTTAGCGAAAAACATCATCCCGGAGCTGACTGCGGCGACCGAGCCAAACCTTACACACGACAGTTCCACCAACGCGCTTATCCGGCAGTACCGCCGTCTCAAGGAGAAGTCGTAACATGCAACTCGGTATGATCGGCCTCGGCCGAATGGGTGCTAACATGGTTCGCCGCTTGATGCGCGACGGACATACTTGCGTGGTCTACGATCGTAACGCCGATGCCGTCGCCGCGCTGGCAAAAGATGGCGCTAAAGGCGCCGACTCGGTCGAGTCGTTCGTCAAGCAGCTCGACGCTCCACGCTCCGTGTGGCTCATGGTACCGGCCGGCGTCGTCGACGACTCGATCGGTGAGTTGCGGCCGCTACTGCAGCGCGGCGACGCGTTGATCGACGGTGGAAACTCATATTATGTCGACGATATCCGGCGTGCGCGAGCATTAGCGGAGGCCGGCATCGATTACATCGATGTCGGAACGAGCGGCGGCGTGTGGGGGCTCGATCGCGGATACTGCATGATGATCGGTGGTCCCGACAAGGCCGTGCAGCGCCTCGATCCGATCTTTAAAACGCTGGCTCCGGGTATTGGCTCGATCGATCGCACGCCGGGACGCGACGGTGCGCCGACTAGCGCCGAACTCGGCTATCTGCACTGCGGCGCGAACGGCGCCGGTCACTTCGTCAAGATGGTGCACAACGGTATCGAATACGGAATCATGGCAGCCTACGCTGAGGGCCTCGGCATATTGAAGTCTGCCAACGTCGGTAATCAGAAGCAAGAAGTTAACGCCGAGACGACGCCGCTGCGCGATCCCGATCTCTATAAATACGAGCTCGATCTGCCGGATATCACCGAGGTTTGGCGGCGCGGAAGCGTGATTGCATCGTGGCTCCTCGACCTCACGGCCTCGGCGCTGCACGGCGATCCGGCGCTTTCGAAGTTCGGCGGCCGAGTCTCGGATTCTGGCGAAGGACGCTGGACGATCAAAGCGGCCATCGACGAAGCGGTTCCCGTTCCGGTCCTGGCGTCCGCGCTATTCGAACGATTTTCTTCGCGCGGAGATGCCGACTTTCAAAACAAGTTGCTGTCGGCCATGCGCTTCGAGTTCGGCGGGCACCTGGAACAGAAATGAGTCAAGTACATTCGGACGCGCTGGTCTTCTTCGGCGCAACGGGAGATCTCGCGTACAAGAAGATCTTTCCGTCGCTGCAGGCGATGATCGTGCGCGGCAAGCTCGACGTGCCGGTCATCGGCGTCGCGAAGGCGGGCTGGAACCTCGACCAGCTCAAAGCGCGCGCTAAAGATAGTCTCGAAGAGCACGGCGGCGTCAATCCCGATGCGTTCGCCAAACTGTGCGCATTGCTGCGTTACGTCGACGGCGATTACGGGGACTCCGAAACGTTCGCCGAGCTGAAGCGCCAGCTCGGGTCGTCGGTGCATCCGGCACATTATCTCGCGATTCCACCGTCCATGTTCGAGACGGTTGCCGAAGGCTTAGCCAAGGCTGGTTGTTCGACCGGCGCTCGGGTCATCGTCGAAAAACCGTTCGGACACGACCTAGCGTCGGCTCAGCAACTCAACCTGGTGTTGCATCGCTATTTCGACGAAAATTCGATCTTTCGGATCGATCACTATCTCGAAAAGCGACCCGTTCGCAACATGCTCTTTTTTCGTTTCTCGAATCCGTTGCTGGAGTCGTTCTGGAACCGCGACTTCGTCGAGAGCGTGCAGATCACGATGGCCGAAGACTTCGGCATCCAGGGACGCGGCGCGTTCTACGACGCGACCGGCACGATCCGCGACGTCATTCAAAACCATATCTTTCAAGTGCTGTGCAACGTTGCGATGGAGCCGATGACGCGAACCGACAGCGAGTCGGTGCGAAACGAAAAAGTCAAAGTGCTGGAATCGGTCCCCTCACTGCGTCCCGAAGATGTGATCCGAGGCCAGTTCGACGGCTACCAGCACGAGCCGGGGGTCGCTCACAACTCGACGACGGAGACGTTCGCCGCGGTGCGGCTGTTCGTCAACACGTTCCGTTGGAGCGGCGTGCCGTTCTACATCCGCGCCGGCAAGAATCTTCCGGTCACGGCGTTGGAAATTTTGATCCGGCTGCGCAAGGCGCCACATATCTTTACGGTGGCGGCCGACTACAACTACGTTCGGTTGCGCTTGAGCCCGGACGTGCAGTTCGCGATGGGCGTCACCGCGTTATCGGAGCACGACGATGCGGCCCGCCCGATGGAGATGATGGTCAGCCGCCGTCCGACCGCCGAAGAAGAAGATGCGTACGAGCGCGTCTTAGGCGACGCGATGATCGGCGATCAGACGATGTTCGCGCGCGAGGACTACGTGGAAGAAGCGTGGCGCATCGTCGACCCGATTCTGGGAGACGCCACGGCGGTAAATGCCTATAAACCCGGTACCTGGGGACCCGAGGCCGAGCAGTCGCTCGCGCCCCCCGGAGGATGGAACGACCCAGTCGTGACGTCGAGCGAAGCGTAGCCGCGTAGCCGAGCGATTAGGGAGCCGGTGGCGGGGCCGTCGGAAAGATGTAGTTCGTAAAAGACGCGTTGGCCGACATCGGCATGTGCGGGTAGTCGACGTCCGCGGTGAGTGAGACCGGCAAGACGTAACCGTCGACGCTATCGTTGGTGAGCGACATGTGCACGTGCATGCCGTCGGAATAGTGCGCGTCGACCCAGCGCGCGCTTCCATTCGGTCCCAAGCCGACCGTGGCGCCGCGCATCGACGGATCGTCGAGTGCGCTCAACGCATAGACTGTGGTCCCGCTCGTGTCGGATTGACGTGCGTATCGATATCGCTTCGGCCACATTGCCGGGTCGATCATCGACAGATCGATGTCGCGCATCTTTGAAAACAGCGCCGGAGTTTGGGTCAGATGAACGACGTACCGGTCGCCACGCGTATAGTCGCCGGTGCCTTCCATATGAAAATGGAACCACGGAAAATGGCGCATCGCCATTTGGATTCCCATATGAAAGGTGTACGTAGCGGGAGCGTCTTGTGCGATGTCTGCGACCGGCCGTGTCGGGGCGCCCGCCGCCACGGCGAGGGCGCCTACCGTTAATGACACGAGCCAAGAGTTCATACGTTCGTCTGTGCCGCATTATATCGCAGCCTGGACGAGAAAGCATGAGCGCGGCCCAGCGCTTGGTTACATTGACGATTTGAGGAGCGGGCGGTATAAGAACTATATGCGTATGCTTGCGAAGGTTTCCGTGCTGTTGGTCGCCGGCCTGGCAGCGTGTTCGGGAAAAACTGCCGCGGTGAACGGCACTCTACCCGTCACGCCACAGATCGTTGAGTTTACGTCGAAAGCATCGGCCGCGATAACCGTCGATCCATCGAATCGTGGAGCGGTCGTGTCGTCGCTCGTTTTGGGCGCCAATATGGCGACCTGGTACGATGTCACACAGTCGAACTTGGCGCCGGGCTTCAAGACCGCCGGAATGACGGCCACGCGCTGGCCTGGCGGATCCGAGTCGGACATCTATCATTGGCAAACGAACTCGCTCGGGAGCGGATCGTGCAATTCCGGTTACGTCAATCCGAACACGACGTTCGATAGCTTCTTGCACGATATCGTCAACCGGGCGAATCTCGACGTTGCCATCACCGTCAACTACGGCTCGAATCCGTCGTGCGATGCCGGCGCCGATCCAAGCGAAGCGGCCGGCTGGGTGAAGTACGCGAATAACACCAAGAACCTTGGGATCAAGTGGTGGTCGATAGGCAACGAACAATATGGTTCGTGGGAAACCGATTTGCACACCCAGCCACACGATCCATCGCAGTACGCGCAGAACGTTGCGAGCGATTTCTATCCGCAAATGAAGGCCGCATCGAAATCCCCGATCGACGTCTGCGTCGACGTCGATCCCGAAACGGCGGGTTGGGATTCTACGGTACTCGCAAATGCAAAGTACGACTGCGTCGAGCTGCACTACTATCCGCAAGGGACGACGGTCGACGATCAATTTCTTATCGAAAAAGCGGCGCCCGGCCTTAACAAATACCTCGGCGCCTTGAAGAGCGAGCTAAAGGCCGCCGGCCGCGCTAACACGCCGATCTACGTGGGTGAAATCGGCTCGACGTACGGGACGCCCGGCAAGCAGACGATGTCGATCACGCAGGCGCTGTACGCCGGACAGGTTATTGGAGAGCTGCTCGAAAACGGCGTTGCCCGCGCGACGTGGTGGCTTGGTTACGGCGGCTGCAATGCCGAAGGCGGCGGCGGCGACTTCGATTCGAGCCTGTATGGATGGCAAGATTTCGGCGGTTACATGCTCTTTTCGGACGGCACCGTGCAAGAGGGTTGCTCCGGCACGGACGTTCCACGCGGGACCGTGCTTCCGACCGCGCGCGCGTTCCAAGTCGCTTCCAACTTCATTCGCAACGGCGAACGGATGCTCGGAGTGAAGATCGCGTCGGCTCCGCACGTGCGCGCCTTTGCCTCCACCTACGACGGCGGATATGCTCTCATGCTCTTCAATCTCGACAAAGGATCCTCGATTCAAGTTCCGGTGTCGATCGACGGTGTGAGTTCCGGATCCGGTGGCACGACGGTGTTGTACGACAAAGCGCTGTACGACGCGTCGAAGAAGAACGTGTGGAAAAAGCCGGTAACCAAGGTGCTCGCAGCATGGAATGGGAGTTTTACGATCACGCTTCCGGCCTGGAGCATGATGGCGGTCCGCACGAAATAACCGCGATGCTACCCCGTTCGACGGCGAGCATCGGCGGCGTCGACCTCGAATACGCGCTCATAAACGGCGATCGTTCTAAGCCAACGCTCGTATTTCTCCACGAGGGCCTCGGGTCGATTTCCACGTGGCGCGACTTTCCGTCGAACGTTTGCGCGCGCACCAAGTCCCCAGGGCTGATGTACTCTCGATACGGCAACGGCTTTTCAACCGTGCTCGACCGAGCGCGCCGCCCGGAGTACATGCACGAGGAGGCGTTGCAGGCTTTACCAGCGCTGCTCGACGCGTTACGGATCGAGTCGACGGTGTTGATCGGCCACAGCGACGGCGCATCGATCGCGCTGCTCTATGCTGCGGAATATCCGCGCGGCGTCGCCGGCCTGGTTCTCGAGGCACCGCACGTCTTCGTTGAACAAACTTCGGTTCGCAGTATCGCGGCGATTCGATCGCAATACGAATACGGACCGCTGCGCGACCGACTCGGCCGCCACCATTCCAACGCCGACAGCACGTTTTACGGTTGGAACGACGTCTGGCTTTCGCCCGAGTTCACAAGTTGGAACATCGAACCGGCGGTCGACCGGATAACGGCCCCTATGCTCCTGCTGCAAGGGCGCGATGACGAGTACGGAACGTTGCGCCAGGTCGACGCGATCGTTCGTCGCCATCGCGGCGCCGACTCGCTCGTCCTCGCAAAATGCGGGCACACGCCGCACCGGGACCGAGCCGCTTTTGTGGAGGCGACGATCGCCCATTGGATCGTCGAACGCACCGGAGGCCCCTAGATCGCTAGCCGGGCGGCGGATTCGGGAGCAAGTGCAATTCGCCGGCGTCGTAATCAAACTGCACCGTGAATTGCTGCAAGAACGCCGCGCCTAGATGCCCGAGCGCCGTGCCGTGCAGCATCTGCGTGGTGCCGATCGTTTGCCGCCCGGTCTGATACGCGCCGATCGTGACCTGCGGGATATTGCCCATGAGCTCGACGCTCTCGCCGCCGATGCCACTAACGAGCTTGCGTTCGGTGACCGAAAACAGCGTCGAATGCGACGTGTAAAAGCCGTACGACAAGTTGATATTTGACTCATCGCCGGTGTCGACCGCTAGGCGGGCGTCGACGTCGCCCAAGCGTACGTTCACGACCGGCACGAAATTTTCGAACGATAACGGTATCGAGATCGAGTTGGCTGGAACCGCCTTTCCAAGCGACACGGTGTGATCGTGAGCGTCGATCGTCAAGCCGCTGGATCCCACGAAGTCCGCCCCGAGAACGACGTCGTAGCCATAGCGCGAAATGTCGTTCAGTACGACGTAATAGGCCTCGGGAAAGGTCGCATTTCCGACCTGTAGCGGGCCGGCTCGCACCACCTGGGTGGCATACTCGCCCAACCCGCGTACGTTATACGTGCCCAACACGTCGGCGCCGAGGCGTGCCGCTAGTTCGGTGCTGATCGACATCCCCGAGTTGCCCGTATCGATCAAGCAGTGAATCGGAACGCCCGCAACCGTGCAGTCGACGACCGGCGTGACGTGTGCGGGATCGGTCTTGATCGGTGCGGGCGATCCGGCGAAGCGCGGCAGCAAGCCGTGCGGAGCGTGGAATGCCGACGCGACGGCAGTGCGGTCGTCGTAGCGTTCGAGCACGACGCCGTTGTGCAGCACTTCATAGGGAACGTCGAATCCGTCGGCTCGACGGTAGTCGCGATACTCGAAGGTATCGTCACCGTTCAGATCGCGAGCGTATCGAATCAGTGCGTCGTGCGGGTCGACGTATAACCGCAGCGGTATCGCGATCGTATCGGTAATGTAAAACGTTCGATATCGTACCCCGCGATAGGCGGCCATCCCGCCATCCACGATGCGGCCGTTTTGTTGCGACGAGAACGATGGCGAAAGAAAGCTGAGCGATGCGATCAATCGCAGCGATCGAAGGTACGGCTCGGGGTCGCCGCTGCGGACGGCACTATCGTTGATGTTGATCGCGTAGAGGTGCGCGCCGTCGAAATACGACCCGGCACACAGTTCGCCGTTGCACCGCCGCAATACGAACGCCAGTCCGCGGCTTTCGCTGGCGACGACGGTGCTTTGCCCTTCGAGGTTCAAACGCGAAACCGAGACGAAGTGTGCGTTCCACACCGGACCGGCCGCAGAGCGCATGCGATCGAGGAACCGGCCGAGATCGCTCGATGGAGCGGCGGCAATGATTCCTAGAGTCAGCACGCAGAGCACGGCAGCGCGGACGACGAAGCCCATGGCATGGATTTCGAGTTGCTCGACGGCTATCTTCTCGACGGCCGGCCGGCGAAGGCATCGGTCGTCGAACAATTGGCAAAACTGCCGCCCTCCGGCCCGGCTGCGCCCTTCTTAGAGGGCATACGCCTGCTTGGCGAGCGAACGCCCGACTTAGCACTCATGGCCGTGCGTCTCGTCTTGGCTGGGAAGGTGGCCGATGACGCCGCGGTAACCGCCGTTCGCGACGCCGTGCAACGCATTCATGCCGGTGACGAGTCGGCCAGGCGCGAGTACGCCTCGATCGTCGGCTGAGTGTCCCTCGGTATTCTCCACGTCGTCGCCGGTTACGGCGCGAACCGCCCGGCCGCGCTCGATCGCGTCTCGGCCGCCGTCCCGTCGGGACACACCTTAGCGATCGTCGGACCATCCGGAGCAGGTAAGACCACGCTGCTACGCGCGATCGCCGGCCTGCTGTCGATTCGCAGCGGCGATATCAATCTCGACGGACGCAGCCTCCTAGGCGTGCCGCCGCAGCGTCGCCGCATCGCCGTCGTTTTTCAAGAAGATGCGTTGTTCGCGCACATGACGGTCGAAGCGAATCTTCGATTCGGTTCGCATTCGAAAAAGAGCGAAACCGACACGGCGGACGTTGCAGAAGCGTTGCACGTCGGACATCTGCGCCGTCGCAAGCCGCGCGAACTGTCGGGCGGCGAACGCCAGCGCGTCTCAATGGCGCGCGCGTTGCTTTCGGATCCCGTCGTTCTGCTGATGGACGAACCTCTCGCGCATTTGGACCCGGTATTGCGACGTTCGGTGCGCGATGAAGTCATCGGTATCCGGCAGCGCTTCGCCGGACCGTTGATCTACGTGACGCACGATCACGAGGAAGCGTTAGCCGTTGCGGATTCGCTGGCGGTGCTGATCGACGGGCGCATCGAGGACTCGGGCGATCCGCAGCGCGTGTACGACGCGCCGCGCAGCCTCGCAGCGGCGCGCGCGATCGGATCGCGGCCGATGAATTTGCTCGACGGCGAGCCGATCGTCGGTATCCGTCCGGAGCGCGTGGTGGTGGGCGCGGGCGGTGCCTTACACGGACGTGTCGTACGGCGCGAACGCACCGGAGCGGATGCATACGTGACGGTCCAAACGCAGCGGGGAATCGTCGCTGCGCGTGTTGCGTCCGAGTCGTCCGCCGCTCCAGGCGACGAGGTAGAGGTCGACTTACCGGAACGTTTTGTCGTGCGATACGATCGCGCGAGCGGCGCCGCGATATCATGACCGGCATCGCGGAACTCGCGCGCGGCGTCGTCTTCGCCGGAATCGATCGCATCGTCGAAAGCTCGAGCGTCCCGTCGTTTGGCGGATACGTGCTGTTCGGTCGCGACGATCCGTCGATCGACGACGTGCACCAGTTGACCGCCGGGCTTCGAGAGCGGTGCGCGCCGGGGCCGCCTCCCGTTATCGCGATCGATCAAGAAGGCGGACGCGTCGTCCGATTGCGTCGCGGCGTTGAGCCGATGCCGTCGATGATGGCACTCGGAGCGGTGGGCGATCTCGAACTTGCCGTGCGAGCCGGCGAACAAGTGGCGTTCGATCTGCGCCGGGCCGGCTGCACGATGGATTTCGCACCGGTCCTCGATCTTGCGTTGCAAGCGCGGAATACGGCAATCGGCACGCGATCTTTCGGCTCGGATCCGGCACGCGTCGGCGAGCTGGCATTCGCCTTCGCGCGTGGTTTGGAACGCGGCGGTATCGTGCCGTGCTACAAACACTTTCCGGGTCACGGCGACACGACCGAAGATTCGCACGAAACGGTGCCGGTGGTCGAGGCGGATGCCGAGACGCTGCAGCGGCGCGATCTCGCTCCGTTCGCACGGGTCGCCGCCGAAGCGCCGGCGATCATGCTCGCGCACGTCGTCGTGCGAGCGCTGGACGAAAACCGCGTCGCGAGTGCGTCCGAAAGGATCGCCGGCGGCGTGCTGCGCGGACTCGGCTTTACCGGTATCGCAATCACCGATTGTCTGACGATGGCCGGCGCCGGCGACTCGTCGCAGGCGGCGGTGTCGGCGTTGCTGGCCGGTGCCGATGCAGTGATCGTAAGCCGGCCGTGGGACGCTGCCGAATCGGCCGTCGATGCAATCGTGCAGGCCGTTGCAGAAGAACGCCTGACCCTCCAACGTCTGAGCGATGCGTACGAACGGATCGTGCGCGTGCGCTCGACCTCGAGTGATGCATTAGCAGTCCACGAGTTTCCGCCGCATCCTGGTGTCGGCCGTGAAATCGCGCGCCGCGCCGTTACACTCGTGCGTGGGCTGGCACACGCCGATCCGCTGACTTGTGCGGTGCTCTCGTTCGAGGGAACGACGGCCGACGGCGTGGTTCCCGACGACGTGCGCCGTCCGTCGTTGTCGGCGGAAGCGCCGGCACTCGCGTATGTCGCGTTGCCGATCGATCCGCAGCCCGGAGCGCTCGACGGAGCGTTTGCGCTGCTCGCGCGTACCGGTCGCCGTCCCATCGTGCTCGCGCGTCGCGCGCATCTGTACGACCGCCAGGCCGACGCCATCGGATCGATCGTCGCGCGCTACCCGGATGCGCTCGTCGTATCGGCGCTCGAGCCGTTCGACGTGCCGCTCTTTACGCACGCACGACACGTGGTGGCGTGTTATGGGGACGACGCTGCGGCGATCGGCGGACTCGCCGACGTGCTCTTCGCAAACGTCTTGCCGGAGGGCCGTTTGCCGGTCGATCTGTCGTGGTGACGCGCGCCGCGTTTGCCGGCGTCGATGCCGTGCTGGATGCCGCGACCGCCGCGCAATATACCGGCGCCGTCGCACGCATCGAACATCGCGGCCGGCCCGTGTACGAGCGCGCCGTCGGAACGACCCGAGCGGACGAACTCGCGCGCGACGTTTGCGTCGATTCGCGTTTCGATCTGGCGTCCTTGACCAAGCCGTTCGTCGCGACGGTCGCACTCACGCTGGTCGACGAATCGATTCTGGCGCTCGACACACCGTTAACGAGGCTCGTACCCGAATGGTCGGGCACCGGCCACGCCACGATTACGCTGCGGATGTTGCTGGCGCACAATTCGGGGATGCACTCGGGCGCCGACTATCGCACGATCCTCGATGAGAACGTCGAGCGGTTCGCCCTGAATCGGGAGCTCGACGATACGCCGGGCGAACGGGTCACGTATAGCGACCTAGGATTCATCGCGCTCGGGACGATTCTAGAGCGCGCCACGGGCCGCAACTTAGCGACGATGATGCGCGAGCGATTCGATTCCGAGACGTTGCGCTATGGAGTGCGGTTGAGAGATCGATCGGCAATACCGGCGACCGAGAGCGATGCGTGGCGCGGCCGCGTGCAAGGAACGGTGCACGACGAAAAAGCGCATTTAATGGGCGGCGTCGTAGGGCACGCGGGTCTTTTCGGAACCGCTGCGGACGTTGCGGGGCTGGCCGAAATGTATCTAGCGCCACGCAACAATCGGGGAGCGCGCGGAATAAGCGCCGCGTTGGCGCGCGAAGCGATCTCCGAGCAGGCTTTCGATCCGGTGTTGCGGCGGGGATTGGGTTGGGCCCTCAAGACGCGGGATGATAATTCGTGCGGACGTTTCATGCATCGCGAAAGCTTCGGGCATACGGGATTCGTCGGAACGTGCGTCTGGGCCGACCCGATCGTCGACGTCGCCGCGGTACTCCTCACGAACTCCGTGTATTTTGGTCGCTCCGATACCCGGCCGTTGCGAGCGGCATTTTTCGAGGCGGCCATGCGTGCGTTGGGTCTCGCGTGAGGGTCATCGGATTGATGAGCGGAACGTCGTTGGACGGAATCGATGCCGCGCTGATCGAGCTAGTACCGTCCGGTCCGGGCTACGCCGTAGAACTCAAGCGGTTCGTAACCGTGCCGTTCGGAAAAGAGCTGTACGCGCAATTGCGCGACGCCTTGCCGCCGAACGTCGCGAACGTCTCGACGGCGGCATCACTGCACCGCCGGCTCGGGGACGCCCTGGCCGATGCTGCGGAGAAGGTTGCAGAAGGCCGCATCGACTTCGTCGCGTCGCACGGCCAGACCATTTGGCACGACGGCGCCAACGCATCGACGGTGCAAATCGGCGATCCGTACGTCGTGCGCGACCGCATCGGCGCTACAGTGTGCTTCGATTTTCGCGGTGCCGACTGCGCCGCCGGAGGTCATGGCGCTCCGCTGGTGCCCTACGTCGACGCGTTGTTATTTTCACATCCGCTCGAAGATCGCGTTGCGATCAACATCGGCGGGATCGCAAACGTGACGGTGCTCGCGCGCGGCAGTGGCTCGGTATCCTGCGCGTACGACACCGGCCCGGGAAACATTCTGCTGGATGCCTTCGTGCGTTCTCGCTCGAATGGCCAACTCACGATGGATCGCGATGGGGTGCTGGCGGCGCGAGGAACGGTCGACCGGGAGTTGCTCGCCGCGATGTCGGCCGATGCGTATTTCGCGCTACCTCCACCCAAGAGCACCGGTCGCGAATACTTCGCCGAACGATTCTTGGCGAAGCACGACGCGCGCTTGAGGGCACTCGCCGATGCCGACGGCGCCGCGACCCTGGCCGAATTGACCGCCCGGACGGTCGCGGACGCAATCGCCGCAACGGCGTTCGCGGCTCCGCGCGTCATCGTCAGCGGCGGTGGCTCGCGTAATCCGGATTTGATGGCGCGCTTGCGGCGCTTCGCTCCACACGCCCGCGTCGATACGTCCGACGATCATGCGGTGTCGAGCGATGCTAAAGAAGCGATCGCCTTTGCGATTTTGGGTTATGAAACGCTGCGGGGCCGGCCGGCCAACGTCCCGGCGGCGACCGGCGCGCGCGAGGCAACGGTCTTGGGTGCGATCGCACCGCACCGGTTATCGGAGTTGATGGCGCGTATGGAATGCGAATGCCGGTCGACGTAGGCGTCGACGCGGGCGGCAGCCGTACGATTGCGGTGGCCGGCATCGGCGACGCGCGCAATCGAGTAGAAACTGCAGCGGCCAATCCGACGTCGGTAGGACTGGATGCGGCGGCTGCGACCATCGGCGACGCGATCGTCGCGGCGCTCCGCTCCGAGCAACCGCGCTCGATCGTGGTCGGCTGCGCCGGCGCCGCACGCTCCGAGATCGCGGGCGCGTTGCGCGATGCGCTGCAACATCGCTTCGCTAACGCGCGCATTCAAGTGATCGACGACGCGCGACTGGCGTTATACGCCGCGGAAGTGCGAGAGCGGGGAGTCGTGCTCATCGCAGGGACGGGTTCGAGCGCGTACGGTGAAAATGCCGGCCGCAGTTCGCGATGCGGAGGCGGCGGATATGCCATCGGCGATGAGGGGTCCGGGTACGCGATCGGTTCTGCCGGTCTCCGTTTAGCGTTGCGCGCGTTGGATGGCCGGGGGGCGTCGGATCGCACCGTCGCGGCCGTTCGCGAATACACGGGCGCGAGCGACCGAGATGGACTTCTTGCGTTTGCGTACGGCGATGCGTCTCCGGTCTCCGCGATCGCCGGCGTCGCTCCCGCGATTCTGCGGTGCGCCGATGACGGCGAGCGCAGTGCATTAACGATCGTACAGGCGGCTGCACGCGATTTGTTCGACCTGGTGCGCGCGGTCGTCCGTGCGATCGATGCCGGCGACGAGACGCCGCTGGTGTTGCACGGCGGCTTGTTACGAACGCCGAGCACGTTGACGTATCTACTGGAAACGCGATTAGGCAACGAACTCCCGCAACTGCACACGTTGCGCGCGGCGCACTCCGCGCATGAAGGCGCATTGCGTATGGCCGGAATGTCGCTCGATTGAGCGTCGACCTGCCGGCGACCGAGGGCGAACACCCGCAAACCGCTCGACTCGATGTCGTTTCTACCGGCGAATTGGTTCGGCTGTTGGTCGCCGATCAACAGCGCGCCGCCGACGCCGTTGCGGCCCACGCCGCAACGATTGCCGGCGTCGTCGAGCGCACCGTGCAGCGGTTGCGCCAAGGCGGGCGGCTGCATTATGTGGGGGCCGGAACCAGCGGCCGCCTCGGCGTTCTCGACGCAGCCGAACTATACCCGACCTTTCGCGCCGGTGACGAGCTGGTCGCTGCGCATATCGCCGGAGGCACCGCCGCGCTGACGCATGCGATCGAAGGAGCCGAAGACGATCGAGCCGGCGGCGAACGAGTGGTAGGCGATTGCGTGACCGCCGGCGACGCCGTGTATGGAATATCTGCCGGCGGCACGGCGCCGTTTGTGATCGGTGCGGTGGCGGCGGCGACGGCGGCCGGCGCGTATACCGTTGCCATCGTTAACGCTGCAGGCAGTCCGTTGGCCGACGTCGCGAACGAGACGATCGAACTTGCAACCGGTCCCGAGGCGTTGACCGGGTCGACGCGCTTAAAAGCTGGAACGTCGCAGAAGATCGTGCTGAACACACTCTCGACCGCCATCATGGTGCGGCTCGGTAAAGTCTTCGGCAATAAAATGGTCGACGTCGTCGTTGCTAATCGCAAGTTGCGCGAGCGCGCGATCCGATTGGTGGAATCGATCGCCGAGGTCGACCGCGAACGAGCGATCGGGGCGCTCGACCGTAGCGATGGACGCGTGAAGATCGCGATCGTTTGCGAACGCCGGGGCGTCGATCCCGTCGCCGCTGCGGAACTGCTGAAACGCAGCGGCGGCATGTTGCGCCCGCTGCTGTGAACGTGTTGCACGCGCTGTCGTTGTTGGCGACGATCGCGTTCGTGCCACTCGACGATCGCCCGGTTAGCGCGCAACTTCCGGCGCTTCTCGGACGCATCGCCGGCGTCACCGTAACGACGCCGCCGCGCACGATACTCGGCAATTATCTGCAGCCCGGCGATGCCGACGGTGTCGTTGATTGGTTGACGGCTCGTTCGAACGATCCGACTATCGGCGCATACGTCGTTTCGTCCGACATGCTGGCCTATGGAGGGCTCGTCGCGTCCCGTGTGCCGGGTCCGTCGTACGCCGGTGCGCTACAACGGCTCGCCGTATTGCAAACGGTCCGTCATCGTCGCCCGGACGCGTGGATTGTGGCGTTCGGAACGGTCATGCGACTGGCACCGACCGGTGTCCCGGCCGGAACCTCGTATTTCGCCGCGTATCCCGAATGGCAAGCGTTGCAAGAGTATGCCAACTTGCACGACCCGTTGCTGCCGAATGAAGAAGCGACCGCGGCCGCCTTGCGCGCCTCGTTGAATCCGGCAACGTTCGATGCATACCTCGCGACGCGCCGCCGTAATCTCGACGTCGACCGGCACTTGATTGCGATGCGCGCTTCCGGAACGCTCGATCGACTCGCGCTGGGGCAAGACGATGCCGGTCCGGTCGGCTTGCACGTCGCCGAAGTAAAGCTCTTACAGCAAGAGGCGGCCGCGGTTGCGGCCAGTCCGGCGCCGGCCATCGAGCCGGGCGCCGACGAATTGGGAATGGCGTTACTTGCGGGCACGTTCGCGCGCGACGCACGTTGGGCACCTCGCGTACAAGTACGGTACTCGCGTCCCGGTGGAGATGAATTTGTCGATCCGCTGGAATTCGCTCCCATATCGGTCGCCATCGACGGCTTGATCGCGTTATGTGGTGGGCAGCTGGTCGATAGGGATCCGGATATCGTCTTGGCCGTTCGAGTCCCTCAAACGAGTACCGCGCAGGACGACGCCTTTGCATCCGCGATGCGAGCCGATATTGGGACCGGACGCAGCGTCGCCCTTGCAGATCTTGGATTTTTCGACTCCTATGCTTCGCAAGCCGGCTTCGCCGATCGAGTGCTAACGAGCGGTTTGGCCGCTCGACTCGACGCGTACGCTTCTTGGAATACGAATGCCAACACCGTCGGCACCGCATTAGCCGAATCCGTTGCCGCCGGTGCCGGACGGCGCATGCACACGTACGACTCGCTCGCGCATCGCACGTTTACGTTCATGCGATTCGTCGACGATTACGCCTATCACGACGACGTGCGCCCGCAACTCAACGCGTGGCTCGACCAACGGGGTATCGCCGACCACACCTTACTGACGCCGGCCGATGCCGCCGTCGTGGCGAGCCGGAACCGCGCGTTGCTATGGAATAGAGCCGCGGCAATCCTTCAACAACTGGATCCCGGATATCACATCGCGGCGATCGATATCTCGTTGCCGTGGCGGCGCACCTTCGAAACCGAAGTCGACGTCGGCATAGCGCCGAATCTCTGACATTGCCACGTTCGTGACGGCGCTGGTATGATGGACTCGATGGACGTCCGGTTCGCGGCGACGGCATTCGCCACTGCAATTACGATTATCGATCCCCTCGGCATGATTCCCATGACGCTGGGCGCGACCGCGCGCATGCCGGCGAAGCGCCGCAACCAAATCATCGATCAAGCCGTCATCGTCGCCGCAGTCGTCATGGCGCTGATGGGTTTCGTGGGTCGAGAAATCTTGGGCTATCTCGGCATCACGTTGCCGGCGTTTACGATTGCCGGCGGTGTATTGCTGTTCTTGATCGCGATCGATATGTTGTTTGCCCGTCCCACCGGAGCCAAGCGAACCGAAGCCGAGGAACGCGAAGCCGCCGAGGTCGAGAATCCGGCCGTTTTCCCACTGGCCATTCCAATGATCGCCGGCCCCGGAACGATCGCGACAGTATTGCTTCTTGTTAGTCTCGCGCATGGCGACCGCGCGAACCTGACGATCGTCGCGGGGGCCTATGCGGCAGCGTTGTTCGTGACCTGGATTTGCATGCGCGGATCGACGCTCTTGTTGAAGCTGGTAACGACCACCGGTGTCCACGTTGCGAGCCGATTACTCGGAATAATTCTCGCCGCGCTAGCGGTGCAGTTCGTTATCAATGGGTTGGCCCAAACGCCGCTCGTGCACCATTAATGTGCGACTTGGGCTTCGTACCGTTGGTAGGCGTCTTTCTCCAACGGCGGTAATTCCGTACCGGCCGGGAGGACGAATCCTAACATCGGCAGTGGAAACTCCATCGGATGCGGTGGTAAATGGAACGGATCGGAGCCTGGGTCGTAGCAGATGGGCCACACGATCGTACCGTCTTCCATTGCGCCGGTCGGGTACGTGTACTCGTAGCGCGCGAAATAGCAGTCCTTGCCGCCCGCCTGCCAGCTTCGCACCGGCGTGATGATGCCGTTTCCGTGATCTGAGCCCTGGCTTGCGCCGGCCTGAAATGCGTAGTCTTTGGTGGCCGATCCGCGCGCCGCGGGATCGATGGTCGGAATTGCGTGCGGGTCGTTGCCCTTGTTCAGCTGTGCCACCTCCGCCGCGAAGGCCGTGCGATCGTGCTGCAGCTTCGAAACGGCAGTCGTTCGAGGGACGTTGATGGCGACGTGCTGCGGTGGCGGTTGCGAGGGTGCGTTCGGATTCTCACGCGACAGCTCGTGCAACGCCGGTAGGGGCGGCGACGTGATTCGATGTTTTGGGTGGGCCTTATTGTGCGGCTTGGTCTTCTGGCGTATCTGATGCTCGAGCGAAAGCGAGGTCGTTTCGGATACGCGTTCGCCACTACCGGCCGGCGTCATCACGATCGATTTTACGAACGCAAACAGCAACGCCAGCACGAGAACGTGCACCAGAATGGAGGCGATGGTCGAGCCGGCAATCTCTCGCCGGCGCCGCTCGCGTGGACCCGAAATCAAAGCGGCTCACTCCTTCGTCGCGTAGTGTAATCGACCCGGCTTGGAGCGGGCTGACGAGCGACGCGCCCCCCGGACTTGTCCGGGAGGCGCAGAGAGGAGGTGGAGAACTGGAAGGCAGGTTGCTGGTTCGGCTTAGGCCGGCGGGTGATGGTGGTCGCCGCCGCCGCCGTTCCCGTTACCCGAACCACCGTTGTTACCGCCCGAACGGCTGGCGGGAGGTGCCGCTCGCTGCTCGGGAGGCCGGGCCTGGTAGTTCTGGTTCTGCTGGGCCCGGGGCTGCTGATTGTTTTGCTGCGGGTATGCCCGGGGCTGATATTGTTGCTGTTGATACGCGCGCGTCTGGTACGCGTTGTTTTGCTGCTGATTCGCGCGCGTCTGGTAGGCATTGTTCTGCTGTTGCTGTTGGTACGTACGCGTCTGGTACGCGTTGTTTTGTTGTTGATACGCGCGCGTCTGGTAGGCATTGTTTTGTTGTTGATATGCGCGCGTCTGGTACGCGTTGTTCTGCTGTTGCTGTTGGTACGCACGCGTCTGGTACGCGTTGTTTTGCTGTTGATACGCGCGCGTCTGGTAGGCGTTCTGCTCTTGCTGAGGCGCGCGAGCCTGAACCGCGTTCCGCTGCGTCTGCACCGCTTGTTCGTTGCGGATCGAAGAGGTAGACGAAGCATTCGCTCGGGCGGCGGTAGCTACGTGCGGAGCTTGTACGTGCGTCACGTTCGCTTGGCGCAGTGTAGCGATATGCTGAGCGGCGACATGCTGGGCAGCAGCGATACGCTGAGCGGCGATATGCTGGGCAGTGGCGATACGCTGAGCGGCCACGTGCTGCGTCGCGATTCTCTGATCGGCCATGTGCTGTGCTACCGCGCGCTGAGTGGCGACGTGTTGTGCGATCGCATTGCGGACCGGTTGCGCGTTGGTGTGCGCCATTCTCGGTGCTTGGCGAACGTCGTCCTTACCGCCGCGCTGATTTCCCATACGGTTTTCTTGACGATGGATGTTTTGTCTGAGTTTCTTGATCTCGGCTTGATGGCCACCTTCGGCTTTCAGCTGAGCGATACGGTTCTGGTCTTGGGTAATCCAACGGTGTTCGTTGCGGAGTTCCTGGTGAACGACTTGGTTGTTCTTGTTGCCGCCGTTACCGTTGCCGTTACCGTTGCCGTTGCCGTTGCCTTTACCGTTTCCATAGTACTTGTAGATGTTATAGGTGTTACCGCCGTAGTACGTGCCGCCGCTACCGTAACCGTATCCCGACTGGTAGCCACCGTAACCGTACGGGCTATACCCGACCTGACCGTAAGGGCTTGAGCCGTAGCCGTACGGGCTTGCGCCGTAACCGTAGCCGTAGGGGCTGGCGCCGTAGCCGTACGAGGGTGCGAAGGCCGACGAGATCAGCGACGAGGCTGCTACTCCGAGCACCATGTCGAGAATCGGGCTGCCGGTTAGCGAGCTGCCGTAACCGTACGGGCTGTAGCCGACCTGGCCGTAGGGGCTGGAGCCGTAGCCGTAGGGGCTGGAGCCGTAGCCGTACGGGCTGCCGTAACCGGAGCCGTACTGCGTGCCGTAGCCGTAGCCGTATTGCTGGCCGTACTGATACGGCGAACCGTAGCCGTAGGCCGACTGGTATCCGTAGGGGACGCCGTAACCGTACTGGTTCGGATTGCCGTACGGCGATCCGTAACCGGCGCCATAGGTGTACGGCGTGCCGTAGCCATAGGCATACGGGCTAGCCGGCTGACCGTACTGATAGGGTGATCCGTAACCATACCCCTGAGGGATAACCGGCGGGACGTATGCTACCGGGGTACCGTAGGGGTACGGGGACCCGTATGCTGCGTACGGGTACGGCGAATTATACGAACCATAGCCGTAGGGCGTTTGATACCCGATCGGCTGCTGGTTGTAGTACGGCGCATACGCGAACGGTTGCGGGGCCGCTACCGCGATGGTGTTCGGCGGTGCGATCGTGCCCATGCCATAATAGCCGGACAAGGCCGCTTGGCCGACCGGCGGAGCATATGCGACCGCGACCGGCGGGCACCATGTCCACGTGTTATTGATGAACGACCACTGTCCGTTGCCGTAGAGCGGGCAACCGGCGGGTTCCATTGCCGCCACGACAGGGGTGAGCGGAGAAATTCCGGGCGGCGCATAGACTGCTTGCGCGCTTGCCGGAATCGCTGCGAGGGACGACGTCACTCCGATCGACGCCGCTAGCAGACTGAGAAACCAGTTTTTAGTCATTGATGCATGTACCTCACGGATATTGTCACCCAAAATGGGTCGAGGTACGCGCGGGATACGATTAGTTCGCCGTTAGAGCGGGGTTAAAAGCCCTTTCAGTCGTGCGAAATGCGCTGACAGAGTTCGACCAATACGCCATTTGTCGACTTTGGATGCAGAAACGCGATCGCGTTTCCGTGCGCACCTCGTCGCGGCGTTTCGTCGATCAACGCAACGCCTCGCGCCTTTAGCTCGGCGAGTTTCGCCGGCAGGTCCGGAACGCGATACGCCGTGTGGTGAATTTTCGTTCGCGCTTGTCCGAGAAAGCGCAGCAACGGCGAATCCGGCTGCAGCGGTCGCAACAGTTCCACGATCGCATCGCCCGCCGATAAACCGACGACCTCGACGCCTTGATCGATCACCGTCTCGCGGTAGCATTGTTCGAAGCCGAGCGTCTGCGTGTAGAGGCGGACCGCTTCGTCGAGATCGGCTACGACGATGCCGATGTGGTCGATTTGCATCAGGCGACGACCTCCTTCGCGCGGTACACGCCGAACACGTCGCGCAACACACCGCAAATTTCGCCGAGCGTGGCGCCGGCATCGGCGGCTTCGATAAAGGCCGGCATCAAGTTGCCGCTGCCCGACGCGGTCGCCCGAATGTGCTCGAGCTGGGTCGTGACATCGGCCGCATTGCGTCCCTCGCGGCTCCGTCGTACGCGCTCGACCTGTTCGCGTTCGACCGATGCATCGATCCGTTGCAGCGGAATACCCGTATCGGACTGGTCGGGTTCGACGAATGTATTCACGCCGACGACGACCGAATCGCCGCTCTCGACGGCTTGCTGCGCCCGATACGCCGACTCGGCAATGCGCGACTGCATCCAGCCGCTCTCGATGGCGGCGATGCTGCCACCCAGCGCGTCGACCTCCGCCATCAAGGCGCGGGTGCGCTCGACCATTTCGCTCGTCAAGGACTCGACGTAAAACGAGCCGGCCAGCGGATCGGCGACATCGGTGACCCCCGATTCGTACCCGACGATCTGTTGGGTACGCAGCGCGACCTTTGCGCTGGCTGCGGTGGGCAACGCGAGCGCTTCGTCCTTTCCATTGGTATGCAGAGACTGCGTTCCGCCCAGCACCGCTGCGAGCGCCTGCAGCGTCACCCGCACGACGTTGTTGTCGGGTTCTTGGGCGGTGAGCGTCGACCCGCCGGTCTGCGTGTGGAACCGAAGCGCCTGCGAGCGCGGGTCGCGACAACCGAACTCGTCGCGCGTGACGTGCGCCCAGATCAAGCGGGCGGCGCGAAATTTCGCGATCTCTTCAAAGAAATCGTTATGGGCGTTCCAAAAGAACGAGATGCGCGGTGCGATCGAATCCAAGTCGATGCCGGCGTCGCGCGCGGCCTGCAGATATGCCTTACCGTTAGACAGCGCGAACGCAATTTCTTCGACAGCGGTCGAGCCGGCTTCGCGAATGTGATAGCCAGAGACGGAAATAGCGTTCCATTGCGGTACTTCGCGCGCGCAGTAGGCCATGACGTCGGTGATCAGTCGCATCGACGGAACCGGCGGATAGATGTACGTGCCACGGGCGACGTATTCTTTGAGTACGTCGTTCTGAATCGTTCCACCCAAACGGTCGAACGGGATGCCGCGGCGTCGCGCGGTCGCGAGCAGGAACGCAAACAGAATCGTCGCCGGCGCATTGATCGTCATCGAAACCGTAACGCGATCCAATGGAATGCCGTCGAACAGCGTTTCCATATCGTCGATCGAATCGATGGCGACACCCGCCTTGCCGACTTCGCCGCGCGATTGCGGAGCATCGGAGTCGTAGCCGAGTTGCGTCGGAAGATCGAAAGCCACCGATAGACCGGTCTGTCCCCGGTCTAACAGATAGCGATACCGCGCGTTCGACTCGGCCGCCGTTGCGAAACCTGCGTATTGGCGCATCGTCCACAGGCGCCCGCGGTACATCGTCGGATAGATCCCGCGAGCAAACGGGAACGCGCCCGGTTCGCCCAGCTCTAGCGCTTTGCCGATGGGCGCATCGTATGACGTCTGGATCGGAATCCCCGAACTAGTGCAGTCGCGTGCCATGCGGCCTTATTCGATGGTCAGCAGCGAGCTGCCGGTTTCGACGGTGGTTCCGGCCGGCGCATGGGTGGCCGTCACCGTCCCGCTTCTGTGCGCTCGAATCTCGTTCATCATCTTCATGGCCTCGACGATCGCGACCACATCGCCTTGCTCCACAGAATCGCCCTGCGAGGGGCGCAGCTCGACGACGATGCCGTGCATCGGAGAAACGACGTCATTTCCAGTGGCCCCGGCAGAAGCCGATCGGGTGCGGCGTTGCGTCGAACGACGCGCGGGTTGCGCGCCGCCCACAGGCGCAGACGCGATCGGAAGGTCGATAAGCCGCACCCTATACAAGCGGTCGTCGACTTCGACGCGAACGATGCTGCGATCCGGCGGTTCCGGCGTTGCCGGGGATTGCACCGGACCGTCCAGCGGCTCGGCGATCGTGCGAGCGAACGTCTCGAGCGTGGTCGTATCGTAGCTTCCGTCAAGAACGTGCGACTCGTCGCATAACGCCCGCAGCAGCGGAAGGGTCGTCGGAACGCCGCGCACGGTATATTCGTCGATCGCACGGCGAAAGCGCGCGATGGCACGATCGCGCGTCGGCGCCCACACCACCAGCTTTGCGACGAGCGAATCGTAATCGGTTGGGATCGTCCAGCCCGGATATGCAGCGGAGTCGACGCGCACACCCGGGCCGCCCGGTTCGCGATATTCGGAGATCGTTCCGGGAGCCGGACGAAACTCTCGAGCGGGATCTTCGGCGTTAACGCGGCCTTCGATGGCGCAACCGTTGAAGTGAATATCGTCTTGGTTGAAGCCTAACGGCTCGCCGGCGGCCACTCGAATCTGCTCGCGAATCAGGTCGAGGCCCGAAATCATTTCCGACACGGTGTGCTCGACTTGAATCCGAGTGTTCATTTCGAGAAAATAGAACTCGCCGTTTTCGACCAAACATTCGATCGTGCCGGCCGAATCGTATCCGATCGCGGTGGCCGCGCGAACCGCGGCCTCGCGCATACCGCGACGGGCTCGGTCCGGAACCACGCCCGGCGCTTCTTCCCAGACTTTCTGGTGACGCCGCTGCAGCGAGCAGTCGCGCTCGCCGACGTGAACGACGTTTCCGTGCTTGTCGGCGAGGATTTGAATCTCGACGTGTTTCGGGTGCGCTAAATAGCGTTCGGCATAAATGACGTCGCTTTTGAAGTACGCTTCGGCTTCTTTCCGAGCGGTGGTGAAGGCCGACTCGACTTGGTCGAGTGTGAACGCAACTTTTAGGCCCTTCCCTCCGCCCCCGCCGGACGCTTTGAGTGCCAATGGCAAACCGATCGAGAGCGCGGCCTCTCGTGCCGCACGTGCATCTTCGATCGGCTCGGTACCCCCCGGTACGAACGGCACTCCGGCTCGTTGCATCGCTTGGCGCGCGCGAATTTTGTCGCCCATCACGTCGATCGCATCGGCGTGCGGCCCGATCCAAACCAACCCGGCGGCGACGACGGCGCGAGCGAACGCGGCATTTTCGGCAAGGAAGCCGTAACCGGGATGAATCGCTTGCGCGCCGGAGCGCAGCGCGACGTCGATGAGTTTGCTGGAGTCGAGATAGCTCAGCGATGGCGATGCCGGACCGATGAGGTAGGCCTCGTCGGCCATTCGAACGTGTAACGCGTCGCGATCGGCTTCGGAATACACCGCGACGGTCGCGATGCCCATTTCGCGCGTCGTGCGAATCACGCGCACCGCAATCTCGCCGCGGTTGGCGATAACAATTTTGGAGAACATCGTTAGCGGCGCGTTCCTCGCCGCAACGCGGCTATCTCGTCGAGCGATAATTCGGGACGGCGCATCGCGATCGTCCATGCCGGCTGTGTTTCGACCGGCGGTTGCGACTCCACGCGCCCCGCCGACAATGCGACGGCGATTGCCGCCAATACCGCGCCGTCGACTTCGCTCAACCGCCGAAGTCCGGCGGATACATACCCATGGCGTGGTAGCCGGCGTCGACGAAATGCACGTCGGCAGTAATCGCCGACGAAAGCGGCGATGCCAAGTAGACGGCGACGTCACCGATGTCGCCGGGCGTGACGTTGCGGCGCAACGGCGCGACCTTCGGCACCACGTCGAGAATGCGCGAGAAGCCTCCGACTTGCCGTGAACTGGCCGTCGAGATCGGACCGGCCGAGATCGCGTTGACGCGGATGCCGCGATCCCCGAGGTCGAACGCCAAGTAGCGAACGGTCGCCTCGAGTGCGGCTTTTGAAATGCCCATCAGGTTATAATTTGGAACGATCTGCGTCGAACCGAGGTACGTTAGCGCCATAACCGACGCGCCGTCGTTCAGCCCATTTCGCAGTGCATCGACCAGCGCGATCAGTGAAAAAGCCGATACGTCGAGCGAGAGCCCGAAACCCGAACGCGACGTATCGAACACCTTGCCGCTCAAATCTTCTTTGTTGGCATACGCGATCGAATGGACGAGAACGTCGATCGGGCCAAAGTTTGCGGCGAGATCGTCGCGAGCCGCGGCCAGCGATTCGTCGGACGACACGTCGCATTCGACCAAACGGGTGCCTTCGAGTTCGGCGGCGACCTTTTCGACCGATCCGCGCAGGCGCTCTCCCTGATACGCGAGCGCGATTTGTGCTCCATACTCATGCAATTTTTGGGCGATGCCGGTGGCGATCGACCAACGATTGGCGACGCCCGTGACCAGCGCGCGCTTACCTTCGAGAAGCTTCACCTGCGCTAGATACCATCGGAGGCGCGGGCGTCCTTCTGCACGAGCCCTAGAGCGGGATGTTGCCGTGTTTGCGTTTCGGTCGATCGACGCGCTTGGTGGCCAGCATCTCGAGCGACGTGGCGATCACGCTCCGGGTTTGCGATGCCTCGATGACGTCGTCGACGTAGCCGCGCTGCGCGGCGATGTATGGATTGGCAAAACGCGTCGTATACTCATCGAGAAGCTCGCGCAGCCTTGCGTCTTTGTCATCTGCAGACGCCAGCTCGCGCCGGAAGATCGTTTTGACCGCACCCTCGGCGCCCATGACTGCGATTTCGGCGGACGGCCACGCGACGTTGACGTCGGCGCGAATGTGTTTGCTGGCCATGACGTCGTAGGCTCCTCCGTAGGCCTTGCGCGTGATGACCGTAATCTTCGGAACCGTCGCTTCGGCGAACGCGTACAACAGCTTCGCACCGTGCAAGATGATGCCGCCGTATTCTTGGCTCGTCCCCGGCAGAAATCCGGGAACGTCGACGAACGTGACGAGCGGAATGTTGAACGCGTCACAAAAGCGCACGAACCGTGCGGCTTTGACCGATGACGAAATGTCCAACACCCCGGCCATCACGTTCGGCTGGTTTGCGACGATGCCGACCGTGCGGCCATCAACGCGGCCGAAACCGATGACGATATTGCGTGCGTACGACGGTTGAATTTCAAAAAAATCCTCGTCGTCGAGTACCGTGCGAACGACGTCCAGCATATCGTAGGGCTTGTTCGGAGAGTCCGGGATGACGCCGTCGAGGGAGTCGCACGACCGGTGCGGATCGTCGCCGGTCGGCACGCGCGGCGGTTCTTCCAGATTGTTTTGCGGAACGTACGATAACAGCGTGCGCGTGAGATCGGTCAAGTCGTCTTCGTCTGCGGCGACCAAATGCGCCACGCCGCTTCGCGAAGCATGCGTCGTCGCACCGCCGAGCTCTTCGAACGTCACGTCTTCGCCGGTAACCGTTTTAATGATCTCCGGCCCGGTGATGAACATTTGCGATATCTTATCGGTCATCAAGATGAAGTCGGTGATGGCCGGCGAGTACACCGCCCCGCCGGCGCACGGGCCCGCGATCAAGCTGATTTGCGGAACGACGCCGCTGGCCGCGACGTTGCGCCAAAAGATTTCCGCGTAACCGCCTAACGAAACGACGCCCTCTTGAATGCGCGCGCCGCCCGAATCGTTGATGCCGATGATCGGCGTGCCGGTTCGTACGGCCAGATCCATTACTTTGCAGATTTTTTCGGCATAGGCCTCGCCCAACGAACCGCCCAGAACGGTAAAATCTTGCGAAAACAGAAAGACCGGCCGCCCGTCGATGGTGGCATATCCGGTGAGCACGCCGTCGCCGAGAAATTCTTTCTCTTCGAGACCGAACCCGTTGGTACGGTGCGTTACGAACCGGTCGAATTCCGTGAACGACCCTTCGTCGACCAGCGCCGCTACCCGTTCGCGAGCCGTGCGCTTTCCGCGCTCGTGCTGGCGGGCGATCGCGGTTGCGCCCCCCGGAGCTTCGGCCAGTTCGCGCTTTCTCCGTAATTCTTCGTATCGTTCTCGCTGGCTCATCAACGGTCGGCGTTTGTACGAAGCCTTGAAAGCGCCTTTCGCCACAGCACATTTCGAGGCGCCCGGCGGCGGGACGTCGTAATGGCGCGATAAGAGCCGTACTGCCTTTCGGGAGGTTTTTTCATGTCGCGTTGGTTGATCGCGTCGCTTAGTCTGATCTTGGCGGCGATCGCCGTCGGCGGTCCGGGGCGGACCGCAACGGTGTTTCCAACCCCACCCCCGCTGCCGGCGTCGAGCCCGGTGACGGAAAACTTTTTCGGCACGAACGTGACCGACCCGTTCCGGTACTTCGAAGACATGAACAATCCGACGACGGTCGAGTTCTTCAAGACCCAGAACGCATATACGCGCTCGGTTCTCGACATGCTCGGCGCGCCGCGGCAGCGATTGTTCCAACGTATCAAGCAGCTCGACAACGTCGTGGCTTCGGTTTCGAGCGTCCAGGTGGCTGGATCGCACTACTTTTACGAAAAGTTGAAACCGGGCGAGAGCACGCCGAAGCTGTACGTACGCGACGCGAGCGGCGGCGCGGAACGGGTATTGGTCGATACGGCTGCGTTGGCAACGACCGGCAAACACTATTCCATAAACTACTACGCGCCGTCGCTGGACGGCAGCAAAGTAGCGTACGGAATCTCGGAAGGCGGCTCGGAGGCGTCGGTGATTCACGTCGTCGATTCGGCAACCGGTCAAACGCTTCCGGATCAAATCTCGCGCGCGTACTTCGTCGGCGTTACCAGTTGGCTTCCGGACGGAAAGTCGTTCTACTACGTGCGCTTTCCGGAGCTCAAGCCCGGCGACCCCGCGACCGATAAAGAGACCCGGGCCGTGAACTATCTCCACGTACTAGGACGCAATCCCGACCAAGACGTGCCGATTTTCGGTTATGGTGTGAATCCGAGCGTCCCGTTCGAGAAGACGGACTTTCCGATCGTGGTGTACTCGCCGGTGTCACGGCACATGCTTGGCCTCGTGGTTCACGGCGTGAAGAACGAACAAACGATCTACTCGACGGGGTCGCTATCGGCACCGCCGCTTAACAGCACGATCGCGTGGACGAAGATCGTGTCGGACGACGACGACGTCGTCTCCACGGATCTCAAAGGCTCGACGCTCTACTTGATGACGCACCACAACGCGCCTACGTACAAGGTGCTCGCGATGTCGCTCGACGCCCCAAACGTGGCGAGCGCGAAAGTGATCGTCCCCGCAGGCAAGTCGATCGTGCTGCAGATTTCCGTCGCCGGAGACGGGCTGTACGTTCGTTCGCGCACCGGCGGTTTCGCGAAGATCGATCGCCTGGCGTTGGCAGCCGACGGAACCCCAGGAAAGCACAGCAACGTTCGTTTGCCGTTCGCCGGGGCGGTCAACGTTATGGCCACCGATCCGCAGACGCCGGGCGCCTTGTTCGGTTTGACCGGCTGGCTGCACTCGCTTCTGTACTATCATGTGAACGCCGCCGGCCAAGTGGCCAACACCGGCATCAAACCTCGCGCCAACATCGATGTGTCGGCCTATACGTCGCAAGAAGTGCAAGCGCGTAGCTCCGATGGGACGCTCGTCCCAATGTCGATCGTGTACCGGAAGAACCTCAAGCTCGACGGCTCGCATCCGGTCAATCTCGAAGGCTACGGCGCCTATGGCATCACCGAGGATCCGGGTTTCAGCGCGACCGGAATCGCGTGGATCGAACGCGGCGGCGTCGCCGCAACGTGTCATTCGCGCGGCGGTGGCTGGTACGGCGATGCATGGCACCGGGCCGGCATGATCGCCACCAAAAACCATACGTGGGAAGACTTCGTAGCGTGCGGCGAGTGGCTCGTCCAGCATAAGTTCACGTCAAAAGCGCATCTGGGCGGACAAGGTACAAGTGCCGGCGGCATCTCGATCGGCCGCGCGATTACGTCGCGCCCGGACCTCTTCGCGGCAGCGCTCGACGTGGTGGGCGTCAGCAACGCGATGCGTTCCGAGTTCACGCCCAACGGGCCGCCCAACATTCCTGAGTTCGGCACGGTAACGAACGAAGCGGGCTTCCACGCGCTGCACGCGATGGACGCCTATCAGCACGTGGTCGACGGTACTGCGTACCCGGGCGTGATGTTGATCACCGGCTACAACGATCCGCGCGTTTCGTCGTGGGAACTCGGCAAGTTTGCGGCGCGTTTGCAGCAAGCCTCGACGAGCGGCCGTCCAATTCTACTGCGCGTCGATTACGATGCCGGCCACGGTTTCATGGCTTCGTCGCGTAACCAGAGCGAACAGCTGCTTACCGACGAGTATTCGTTCTTACTCTGGCAGCTGGGCGATCCGGCGTTCAAGGGTATTCCGAAGAAAATCGTACCGCAGAAGGCGGCGTCACTCTAACGCTACTGCGTGGTGTGCTCCGGCGGGCGCCTTTGCTTGCCGGAGCAACAGCACGAAGGGCGTAAGCACCAGCGTTACCACACCAAGACCGAAAAAAGCGTCGGCGAAGGCCATCGACGACGCTTGCTGACGAATGAGTTCGCCGATCGCGACGTGGCTGGCGCCGCGTTGAAGCGCCTGCGTAACGGCAGGACGTCCGAGCGTAACGCTCGCTGCTAAATGATCGAAGTGAAATGCCGTCCGCCGATCCAATATCGTCACCAACGTAGCCGTCGAAATCGATCCACCGAGTTGCTGGCATACGTTCATGAGAGACGTCGCTTTTTGCGTGTCCGCGCCTGTGACGCTGCTCAAAACCGTGACCGACAGCGGAACGAAAATCATCCCGAATCCGATGCCGCCTAGTAGCAGCGGGAAGACGAAGGTACCAAAGTCGCTGCCCGTCGTCAGGACGTTTGCCGTGCCGAAATTCGCCAGCGCCACGATCAGGTAGCCGATGCCTAATAAGATCGTCGCTTTAACGTGCAGACGCCCGAGCAAGAACAGCGTAATCGGCGTCATCACCATAATCGCGGCAGCGCGAACCAGGATCGACTCGCCGGACAGCGTCGCCGTGAAGTTGAGCAGCGATTGCTGGAATTGCGGGGCCAAGATCACGCCGCCGAAAAGGGCGAACGCTAACGTCATTGCGAGCACGCATCCCACCGTCACCGTCCGATTGCGAATCAAAATGCGCAAGTCCACGATCGGATTTCGCACCGCGCGCAGTTCCCACCACGCGAACGCGACGAGCGACGAAACCGAGAGCACCGCCGTGGCTAGGATGTTGCGGTCGCCGAACCAGTCGTACCGCTCGCCTTCGTCGAGGACGTATTGCAGTGACGCAAGGCCGGTCGCCATCAGCGCTAAGCCGACGCCGTCGACGCTGGGGCGGCCCGTACGCTTCGGGTTGCGCAACAGCGTCGCGCACAGGACGGCCGCCACGATTCCAGGCACGATGTTGATATAGAAAACCCAGTTCCACGACAACTGGTCGGTCAGCACGCCGCCGAGGGTGGGGCCGATCGATGGGCCGATAATCGCACCAATAGAAGTAAGCGCCTGGCTGAGTCCGAGTTGTTTCGCCGGGAAGGTATCCCGCATGATTGCTTGACCGGTCGCGATGAGGCCGCCACCGCACAAGCCTTGCAGCACGCGGAACGTGACGAGCTCACCGAGCGAGGTCGAAATGCCGCACAGTGCAGACGCGACCGTAAATCCGATGATGGCCGCCACATAATACTGACGGCGTCCCATCAGCTGTTGCAGCCACGGTGTTAGTGGAATAACGATGACGGCGGCGATGATATAGCCGGTGACGATCCATGCGCCCTCGTCGAAATTGGCTCCGACGTTACCTTGGATGGTGGGCAGCGCGACGTTGACGATCGTCGCGTCGAGCACTTGCAGCAGCGTCGCGCCCATGACGCCGACGACGATGAGCCAACGGCGGGTGCCGTATTCGACGAGTCCCCCGTCGCCTGGTTGTGCTGCGGAGGCGGTCAGCTTACCAGATACCGAGTAACACCTTCACGTCTTCGGATGCCATCGTTTTCGGATCCCAAGGCGGGGTGAAGGTGATATCCACATTCGCGGTCTTGACGCCCTCGACCGCGAGCGCGTGATCTTCGACCGACTTTTTGAACATCGGCCCGACCGGGCACATCGGCGACGTCAGCGTCATGACGACGTTGACGTGTTCGCCGCTTTCGCCCTCGACGCTGATGTCGTAGATCAGCCCGAGGTCGAGAACTCCAAGGTTCAGTTCGGGGTCGTTGACGTGGGATAGCGCTTCGCGTACTTGCTCGACGGTAGGCATGTATGTCGGATTCCCTCGACCGAAGGGTAAACCCCTTAGATGCGGCATAGGTAGGAGGCGGCGAAACTTGCAAGCGCGCTTCTGAGTTATATTTGTCGACGCCCCGAAAGGAAAACCAGAGTCGATGTCAATGTGGGAGCCCTTCACCGAGCGAGCACGCCGTAGTATCGTCCTCGCTCAAGAAGAAGCCCAACGCCTAGGAAACAACTACATCGGAACCGAGCACATTCTGCTCGGAATCATCTCCGAAGGTGAGAGCCTAGCCGCGAAAGTCCTCGAGTCCCTCGGGGTCAATTTATCCAAAGTTCGCCAGGAAGTGGAAGCCATCGTCGGACGCGGCGGCCAGACCGTCCAACAAGAAATGGTCTTCACGCCGCGCGCGAAGCGCGTGATCGAACTCGCTTTCGAAGAGGCACGCCAGCTCAACCACAATTACATCGGCACCGAGCACTTGTTGCTCGGTCTGATTCGCGAAGGCGAAGGCGTCGCGGCCCGCGTGCTGACGAATCTGGGCGTGGACCCCGCAAAGGTACGCGTTCAAACTACGTCCCTGCTGGGTGCCGAAGGCCAGCCGCCGGCGCCCAAAGGCAAGAGCAAGACGCCGACGCTCGACGCGTACGGGCGCGATCTGACGACGTTAGCGCGCGAGAACAAGCTCGATCCGGTCATCGGACGTAACAACGAGATCGAACGCGTCATTCAAATTCTCTCGCGTCGCACCAAGAATAATCCGGCGCTCATCGGGGAACCAGGCGTCGGCAAAACGGCGATTGCCGAAGGCCTAGCGCAACGGGTAATTAAGGGCGATATCCCAGAGCCGTTACGCGATAAACGCGTGATCACGCTGGATTTGGCCGGCCTCGTCGCCGGCACGAAGTATCGCGGCGAGTTCGAAGAGCGCATGAAGCGCGTGATGGACGAGATCCGCGGCGCTGCCGGCGAGATCATTCTGTTCATCGACGAGCTGCACACGCTGGTCGGCGCCGGCGCGGCCGAAGGCGCGATCGACGCGAGCAACATCATCAAGCCGGCGTTGGCGCGCGGCGAACTGCAGTGCATCGGCGCGACGACGCTCAACGAGTTCCGCAAGCATATCGAGAAAGACTCGGCGCTGGAACGTCGCTTCCAGCCAATCATGGTCGGCGAACCGACGCTGGAAGAGGCGGTCGAAATTCTCAAAGGCCTGCGCGAGCGTTACGAAGCGCACCACAAAGTGCAAATCACCGACGAAGCGCTCGTTGCTGCCGTGAAGCTAGGCGACCGCTATATCACCGATCGCTTTCTGCCCGACAAAGCCGTCGACCTCATCGACGAAGCCAGCTCGCGCGTGCGATTGCAAGCGACGTTGCCGTCGCCGGAGGTCCGCGAGATCGACGCGCAGTTGCGTCGCGTCATCGCCGAAAAAGAATCGGTCGTCCGGAACCAAGAGTTCGACAAGGCCGCATCGATTCGCGATAAAGAAGAAAAGCTTCGACTGGAGAAGTCTCGCCTCGAAACCGATTGGCAAGAGCGCAAAGCCGCGACCGATCGCGTACTGAAAGTTACCGCCGATAACATCGCCGAGATCGTGTCCGCGTGGACGCGTATTCCGGTCAGCCGTTTGGCCGAGGCCGAAACGGCCAAGTTGCTCAAAATGAAAGACTTGCTACACGAGCGCGTGATCGGTCAAGACGAAGCGATCGAGGTCGTGACGCGGGCGATACGCCGCTCGCGCGCCGGATTGAAGAGTCCGTCGCGGCCGATCGGATCGTTTATCTTCCTCGGACCGACCGGCGTCGGCAAAACGGAAGTTGCACGCAGCGTCGCTGCCCTATTGTTCGACGACGAAGAGTCGATGATTCGTATCGACATGTCTGAGTACATGGAGAAATACTCGGTCAGCCGTTTGGTCGGAGCACCCCCGGGATACGTCGGCTACGAGGAAGGTGGACAGCTTACCGAAGCCGTTCGTCGACGCCCGTACGCGGTCGTACTGCTCGACGAAATCGAAAAGGCACACCCGGACGTCTTCAACTTGCTTCTGCAAGTCCTGGACGATGGACGTTTGACCGATTCGCAAGGACGCCAAGTCGACTTTAAAAATTGCGTGATCGTGATGACATCCAACGTCGGCGCGACGGGCATGACGACCACGTCCGACATTGGATTTAGACCGCAGAAGAGCACCGCCGACGACGAAGCCAAAGCGTACGAACGTATGAAGAATAAGGTGCTGGAAGAGGTCAAGTCGACGTTCCGTCCTGAGTTCCTCAATCGCGTCGACGAGATCGTCGTTTTTCATCAGCTTACGCGCGACGAGATCGAGCAGATCGTTACGCTGGAACTCAATAAGGTCATTCGCGAAGTCCGAGCCCAAGAAATGGAGCTCAAGGTCACCGAAGCTGCGAAGATTCTTCTGGCGAAGAAGGGTTGGGATCCTCAGTTCGGCGCGCGTCCGTTGCGCCGCGCGATTCAGCGGAATGTAGAAGACGAGCTGGCCGAGGAAATGCTCAAGGGCACTTTCAAATCCGGCGATCATATTCTGGGAGACGTCGACCCGGATGCTCCCGAGAAGATGAAGTACACCAAGATTCCGTCGGTCGAACCGCCGGCGGCTCCGCCGACCGAAGCCGCCGTTAACTAGCCGTCCGCTACGGGGAGTTCCGGCCGTGCCGGAACGACCAAGTTGGGAATCTGCGTCATGACCGTCAATCCGTGTTGATTGACGGTCTCGATGCGTATACGCACGATTCCACGGGCGGGACGATGTGGTCGCGGGCGTACTTCGACGACCTCGCCGCGCAGGTGCAGCTCGTCCCCGGGCGTCACCGGCGCGAGCCAGCGCAGTTCGTCGACGCCGAAACCGATGACGCCGATCTCGCGCATAACGCCGCTCTCAACAAAGAGGCGCATCGTCAGGGCGCCCGTGTGCCAGCCACTGGCGACCAGTCCGCCGAAAAAGCCGGCCCGCGCCGCCGCTTCGTCGAGATGAAACGGTTGCGGGTCGAACGACTCGGCGAAGGCCAGGATTTCGGCAGCGTTCACGTCGATCGACGCGGTTTCAAAGACCTCGCCCACGGTGAAGTCTTCGAGGAAGCGTTTTGGAGCCGGCGTCGATTTCTGCATGAGGCCTCTTGGGCGATGGCGGATAGATAGCGATGCTCCACGCTCTACTGGCCGGACTCCTGGTCGCGCAGCCGGTTCCACCGTCACCTGACCAAACGGCACCGATCCCATCGCCGTCGGCCAGCCCAAGCGTGCTTTCTGTGTCGCCCGCGACGTTGCGACTCAACCCGGCGCAGCAGCGCACGCTCCAGGTTTCCGGCGCGAGCGGGCAGGTGAGCGCAACGGCCGAGCAGCGGCTGGTCACCGTTGCGGTCGATCCGGCAACCGGATCGATCGTCGTCACCGCGACGCAAGCAACGGGAAGCGATATCGTACACGTTGTCGATGCCGGTGGCGGCGTCGCCGACGTTCCGGTTCGCGTCGCGTTCGATGCCGGAACGATCGTGTCGCAAACAAATCTCCAAGTAACCGGTACACCGGCCGGCGACGCGTGGTTGGCGTCGACCATTCGCGCCGTCGTGCTACGGCTGACGCCCCCGCAATACGGAGCGCGCACGGCCGTCGGTGACCCGCAACCCGCAACACAATCGATGCAGCCGGGTGCGCAAGCGACGTATTCGGTGCCGGTAACGGTCGGCGGCGATCCGCGCTATTTCGACGTTGCGGGCAGCACACAAGTCGCCGTACAAAACGTCGCCGTTCCGTCGTTCTCGCCCGACGTGCTATTCTACGACGACGATCCCGAGCACGTGCTCGGTAACGGCGTTCTCTTTTCCGGGCAAGTCCAAAGCGGACGTCCGACGCGTTTATATTACTACCACGACGACGCGCTCGATCCGCACCGCATCGTCGTGCTCCTGTCGACGACATCGCAAACCCCGGCCAGCGTGCAGATCATCGATGCGGCAGCCGGCCCCAATATCGACGTCATGTCGGTGGGCCACTCGGTTTCACGCACCGTGCTCGACGTTCAGCCGCATAATGAAGGCATCGTTGCGGACGTGTCGGCCGACCGCCCGTTCGTATTGCGCGACGAGTCACTGACGGCCAGGCAAGGCGTCGCGGGCAGCATCGATTTCAACGTCATTTCCGGCGGCCCGGTAACCGTAACGGTCGCTTCGATCGGGCCGGTCGACGACGCGCGCAGCGCCCTATCGCTCGCGCCGTTGCCGCGCGACGGACATCACCGCAGCGGTACCTTCGTGCTCGGCACGTACGGAAACTCGACGTTGCAATATGCTGCCGGCGGACCCGACGCGACGGTCACAATCGGCGATCGCGAACCTGCGCCGCAAAACGTCGACCCGGCGGCCGACGGTCGCGATTACGGCGATTACGGCGTGCTACATCGCATCGATATCGGGCTGTCCAATCCGGCGGCCCAGCCGGCAACGGCGTACGTGTATTTCCGGCCGATTGTCGGGATCGATCGCGCGAGTTTTTTGGTCGATGGCAATCTGGTGGAGCTAGGTTGCGTACGACGCCCGGTTCCGTATCTCGTCGCGGCGATTGCGTTAGCGCCCAACGCGCAGACGACGTCGACGGTGCTCACTATGACGGACGGCGGTTCGTTTTTTCCGGTCGAGATCGGCGTCACGGCGACGCCGCCGATACCGCAGGCCCCGCCGATTAACGCTCCCGACGGCTGCTTTCCGAAGCCGCAATAACGACGCGTGGAAGCCGCCGAATCGAAAATCGTCTTACTCGTTCGATTGCTCAACGCAATCGACGAAGGGCGTCATTCGTTTGAGGCGCTCAAAGAGCGCGTCGCCGAGGGAGCTCGCGCTCCAAGCACGCGCAGTCTGCGACGCTACCTCTCCATCTTGTCGGACGCCGGGTTCCCTTGGTATTTCGATCGATCGGCGAACGCCTACCGATTTGCCGGCGGCTACAGCCTCAAACGAATGGATCTCTCGAGCGGCGAACTCTTCGGCTTGGTCGCGCTGCGCTCGCTGGGTGCGAGCATCGGCGGAACGATTGGTTCGTCGATCGATGAGGCCACCGATAAACTCGTCGGTACGGCCGGACGCACTGCCGAAGCGCACGTCGCCACGCAGTCGCCGGTGGCGTTTCGCCTTCCCGCGATCGAACTCGACGAGCGCCTCGATCGCTTTTTCGCGTTCTTGTCGTTTGCCGAGCGAGCCTCGCGGGCGGTGCGATTTTCATATCGAGACAAAGACGGTAAGGCCAGCGTTCGCACCATCGACCCGTACGGATTCGTCGTGAACGGCGGACGCGTGTATTGCGTCGGTCACGACCGCGGTCGGCGGGATACGCGAACCTTCGCAATCGACAGCATGGGTGACGTAGACGTGCTTGCGTCGACGTTCGTGCGACCCGCCGATTTTCGAATCGAGGAGTTCGCAGCCCGCTCGATCAGCGGCGTTTTCGCCGGCGGACCCGTCCTGGATGTGCGCGTCGCGTTCGCGCCCCGCATCGCGAAAGCCGCGATCGCGGCGCGCGTACTGCCCGATCGGCACGTCGAGCGCCGCGAGGACGGCGGAGTGGAAATCGTGTACCGCGTGAGCGACGTCGACGAGTTCGTGCGATGGGTCCTCGGTTGGGGCGCGCAAGCCGAAGTGCTCGATCCGCCTGCGGCGCGCGAACGCACGGCGGCGTTGAGCCGTGAAATCGCCGAGAAGTACCGAGCGGGCCCCGAGACATAACGAAACCCGCCCAAACGTTCGTCGTGGCGGGTTCCGACGTAACCTCACACCGAGTTCGGTGCCGTCGCTCTCGGGTGGGAGAACGATGAGGCGTTCCGGCCGGCGGTTCGAGCGCCGCGACCGCAACGTGCTATGCGCAACGTCTTGATGCACGGACACTCGCGACTTTTACGTGTGTCGCGCTTCGTAATCCGAAGTGAAGGTATCGTAGCACTCGGTATGGTGACCGGCAATCTGGATTTCGGGAAATGAACAGCCTCTCCACAAGAATTCTGCCTTATGCACCGGCTCCGGTTGGGTTATCCACTATGCAGGTCGAAGGTCCGCGTTCATGCCGATCCTTGGAATCGTCGCGATGCTCGTCGCACAAAACTTTTATGGCAGTTTGCCGATCGACGGAGTCGATTGCAACCCAACCGAAGGTGTCGCCGAACACGTGCACGCGCAACTGCAGCTCTACGATCGCGGAAAGCGGATCACGGTGCCCGCGAGTATCGGGATGTCCGAGACGGCGGGTTGCCTCTATTGGATCCATACGCATGATAGCAACGGCTATATCCACATCGAAGCGCCCGTGATAAAAAACTACACGCTCGGGCAGTTCTTCGATATCTGGGGCCGCGAGCTCAGTTGGACGCGCGCCGCCGGCCTTACCGCGCCGCACGGAAACCGGTTGTCGATTTGGGTCGACGGGAAAAGCTGGCATGGCAGCGATCCGCGCACGATCGTTTTGCGCGACCACGAGAGCATCGTCATTCAGAACGGACCGCCATTCGTCAAACCGGCCGCGGCCGATTGGAGAAATCTCTAACACGTGAGCGTCGCGCGCCGGAGTGGAATGGTCGAACTCAACGGCCGGAACTGTTCGCTCGAGTCGATTGAAGCCATTGCCGATGGGTCGCTCGTCCGAATCTCCGAACCGGCGCGGGCGGCTGTCCTTCGTGCGCGCGAGTTCGTCGACGAGCGATTTGCCAGTGGAGAAGCGATTTACGGTGTCACGACCGGCTTCGGCCGGCTGGCGCACGTTCCGGTCGCCCCCAGCGATGCCGCTCAGCTCCAGCTGAACCTGGTTCGAAGCCACGCCGCTGGCACCGGAGCGCCGCTCGATCCCCGCATCGTTCGCGCGGCCAGCGCGCTACGCGCGAACTCGTTATCGGCCGGTTATTCGGGTGTCGCGCCCGCGACGCTGGACTTGATCGTCGAGTCGTTGAATCGCGACGTCACCGCGGTCGTTCCATGTCAGGGCTCCGTCGGCGCTAGCGGTGATTTGGCACCACTGGCACACATGGCGTTGGTGCTGATCGGCGAAGGCGAAGCGTATTTCGAAGGCGAGCGATTGCCGAGCGTGGTCGCACTCGAGCGCGCCGGTCTGAGCCCGGTGACGCTCGGTCCTAAAGAGGGCCTAGCGCTCATCAACGGCACCCAAGTCATGACCGCGGTCGCGGCCTTAGGCGTCTTGCGGGCCGAGCGTCTCGCTGCCGCCGCCGACGTGATTTCTGCGATGTCGCTCGAAGCCTATCTCGGAACGGAACGCGTCTTCGACCGGCGCTTGAACGCGTTGCGTCCCCATCCGGGCCAACTCGCCGTCGCACGCAACCTACGAGCGCTACTGGCCGGCTCGCAGATCGTGCAGTCGCATGCCGAGTGCGGACGGGTTCAGGACCCGTACTCGTTCCGCTGCATTCCGGTGGTGCATGGCGCCGTGCGCGATGCGATCGCACACGCACGAAACGTCACCTATATTGAGGCGAACTCGGTTACCGACAATCCGTTGGTTTTTCCGGAAGACGGCGTGTTCATATCCGGCGGCAACTTTCACGGCGAGCCGGTCGCGCTCACACTCGATTACCTGAAGATGGCGATTTCCGAGATCGCGTCGATCGCCGAGCGCCGTCTGTATCTGCTGCTTAATGCCGAGGACCGCGACCTTCCGTTGTTCCTGACCGGTCGTTCGGGATTGCAGTCGGGCCTGATGATCGTGCAGTACGCGGCCGCGGCGCTCGTCAACGACAACAAAGGGCTAGCGTGGCCGTCCAGTGTCGATTCGATACCCACATCGGCCGGTCAGGAAGACCACGTCAGCATGGGCATGACGTCGGCAAACAATTTGATTCGCGTGCTCGACAACGTCGAAGGCGCGCTGGCGTGCGAGTTGCTCGGTGCGGTGACGGCGACCGATTTCCGCCGGCCGCTGAAATCGGGCGCGGGAACGCAGGCCGCCTACGACGTCGCGCGACAGACGATCGCACCGTGGACCGAGGACCGTTCGCCGGCGCCCGATATCGTATCTGCGCGCCGGCTTATCGCTTCTGGATCGCTGGTAGCAGCGGCCGTTTCAGCCAGCGGCTGCGCCTTAACATCGTCGGTCGAACCCGCCTAGATCTTGATATCCACCGTCAAATAGGCGTTGAAGGGTCCGGGCAGTACGAAGGAATTCGCGTCCGCATACGCCGGAATATACGATTGCGAAAACGCGGGATTGAGCGCCACGCCGTTCGCGCCCCGGTCGTTGGGCGACGTACCGTTGTAGAAGTTCGACACGTAATAATAGTTTGAAATGTATCCACACGTGTATGAGTTGGGCGGAAACTGTTTGGTCCACGGTTCCGACGAACCGCCGAAACACGCGTTCGCAAGGTTTGCCAGTAGCAAGTTGGCCTTGATCCTCGGCGTGATCTGATATCCCATCGACATGCTCAGGTTCAACTGCGACGGCTGCCGGAACGCACCGAACGAATCGAACTTTGCGGTCTGCGGATTGGGAATGTAGAGAACGCCGGCGGACGTGCCGTTTTGCGTTGCAGCAAGTCCGCAGCTCGTATAATCCGCCTGTAGCGGGTTGCTGCTATGGATGGGAGAGTCGACGATTTTCGATGAGTTGGCCGTGCACGTGCGGGGATCGATGCCCATCGTATCGGCGGGATTTCCGTAGGGCTGGCCCTCGTTGAACGTGAGTGCCGGCGTGATCGAAAACTTATGGTGTTTATAATTGACCACCGCGCTCAGCACGCTCGGAGAGAGATAGCCGTAGTCGAGTCCGACCGGATACCATCCGTTGCGGTCGAGAAGCGGTTGCTGCTTCATCCCGTAATACGGGTTGAGAATCGCCGGATTGTATCCGGGCTTGAGCTGCGCGCAACTCGGATCGGGATAGACGTTTCCGTGCTTATCGTTTTCGTAGCAACGCGAACCGCCGCCGCCCTTCGTCAGGCCGTTGAAGTTCGCGATGTCTTGATTGTACGGGTCGATCGGGTTGATGGATGTGCCCGGATAGTTGGCCCATTTTTCTGCCGCGTTCGTATACGTGTAGGAGAGGATAAACGCGAGCCCGTCTTTATTGAAATCGCCTTTCGTAAATTCGAACTCGACGCCGTCGACTCGCTCGATGCCACTGTTGAGGCCACCGCTCAGACCGAACGGTAGAGAAACGCTATAGACTTGGTTGGTCGCGTAGCGATAAAACGGCGAGAGCTTGAACGACATATCTGTGCCCTTGAGTCGCTTCTCGAGCGATGCGTCGAAGTTGTTCGAATACTGCACGGCCGGATCGTGCCGTGGTGTCGTGTAGCCATATTGCCAAAACGCTTGGAACAAGTCGTACGCGAGGTTACTGTCCTTGGCGTTATATTGCACTTGATAGGTCTCCGGCTCTTGAGCGAAGCGGCCGGCCGAAAGGCGTAGCACGGTGTCGTTGTTGATGGTGTACGTCGCTCCCAACTGCGGTGTAAAGGCGTTGTCGGAAACGTGCGGATCGTATTGATTGCTCAGCAGCAGATGCCCGTCTTTGCCGTCGGGGTGAACGGTCTGCACGGGATGGGCCGGGATCGAATCATCGACCGGGCAATTGAAGGTAATGAATGGATTGTTCGGGCGTCCACTGGCGGGCGGCACGGCATGAAGATACGGTTGCAGGGTGACCGGGTTATAACAAAACTCGCGCTGCCCGGCGAGGAACCAGAAGTTTTGGCCGTTGCTCGACGTGTTTGCGAGATCGTACGCGTATATTTCGTCGCGCAAGCCCAGATTGACGATGAGTTTGTCGGTCGGGCTCCATTCGTCTTGCAGGGCGATGGCAGTGAAGCTGGGTGTAACGTTATTGACGAAACCGGAGTCGCCCGTATTCGTGATTTCCCATTGCGCGCCGGGAATTGCTGGTGTCGGCTCCGGATTACCGAAGGTGCCGCTCGTCCTCGGGCTATTACACGGCCTCACGTTGCCCGTTATTTTGCTGAAACACTCTGTACCGTTGGTGAGGTTCGTCGCGTCGGTACCCAAGAGATTATTGAAGTTGGTGTTGTTATACCGGTTGGTGCTCGCGGTCGTAAAGTTGGCGTTAAAGGTTAGCAGCGATTTCGGGTCGATCTGGTCGGCGAACTCCATGGCGATGCCGCGGGTGTGCGATTCTAGTTCGTAGTCGTAGCTTGTTACACCGAAGCCGTAGAGTTCGGACGCATAACTGAGCGGACTAGTCTGCAACCAGTCGGAGTAAAACGAGTAGCCGTACAGGCGCAGATACGCGTTCGAACCGATATTGTGCTGGTATTGCAGCTTGAAGATAGAGGCGTTGTTCCAAAACGCATCCTGTGCGTCGTTTGGAACCGCCGAGTAGTCACCGCCGGCGCACGCGCTCGGAATCGCCGGCGCACGTCCGGGGACTCGATACGGCGTAATGTTCGCGCAGCGGCCGCTGGGCGAACTGGGCATGTAGTAGGCGGTCGGCGACACCTTGCCGGGGCTCTCGCCGAAGTACGTGCCGGTGGGCCACGTCAAAAAGTCGCCCCATACTTGCGGAATGTTGCGACCGTAGACGACTTCGTTCAACTGCTGCACGAGGTGCGGCCCCAAGTCGTTCTGAGAACTGTAGAACGAGCTCTGCATCGCGGTGACGTTGTAGAGGATCTGGACGTCGTCGCGGCCGGCGTCACGCTTATGCGGAATGCCGATGTGGAAATTTGCAACGTTTTCGCGATCGGCGATCCAGTTGTAGCTAGCGTACGCCGGGGTGACCGTTTGATAGCAGCCGGGATTTTCAGAGATACCCTGGGGCTTTCCGACGTATCCGCGCTGTCCCTGACGCAGATCGAACGGATTGTACACCGGCGATTCGTTCGGGCCCTGATAATAGCCCGAATCTTGCGGCGCGGTGTATCCGCACGTTGGGAACACGCCGCCAAAATACAAGTGGGCCGTGTTGTCGGCGATAATCGAATAGCCCCAAACATCGCCTAAATTCGAACCGTTGAACTGATCGAGATAGCGGTAATCCTGATTGTAGCCGCCGATGCCGACGTAATAGGAGAATAGGCGGTCGGGCGTTGCTCCGCCGGCTTCGATTTCTACATCGTGGTAGAACGTCGGCGAGCCGATGCCGGCGCTCACGTTGGCGTAACCGGGAAACGTTCCGGTCTTGATGACTTGGTTGATAAAGCCGGCCAGGCCGCTGGCACTTTCTCCGGCCGTGCCCCCGCCGGCGTACACCTGCAGCTCTTGCTGTCCGAGGGTGCCGGCTGTGCCGCCCGGATAGTTGTCGAACGATCGGTTGACGGGTACGCCGTCGAACTCGTAGCCAATCTGGTCGTAACTTCCGCCGCGAATATACACCACTTGATCCCAGCCTTGCTGGTTCGGCGGAACGAACGCGCCGGGGACCGTCGCGATGGCCGAATAGGCGTTGTTCAAATTACCGCCGCCGCCGACGCCTTGTACCGCTTGGCTAACGGCGGAGTTCACGGAATACACATCGCTGGTGGTTCCGGGTTTAACGACGTCCATCGACGAGCGCGTGGTGACCGTCGCAATTGTCTTGAGCGCGGTCTGTATGCTCAAGCGCAACGCTTGTGATTGATCGGCGAAGACCGAAATACCGGTCGTCGTGACGGTTTGGAATCCGGCTTTGACGATCGTAATGGTGTACGTATCCGGAGCGAGTGAGAGCATCGTAAAGTGACCGGATGCATCGGTCGTAACGCTGCTGCTCTGCGAAGGGCTAACGGCGGTCACGCGTACGGCGCCGACCGCTGCGCCGGTGGGGGTGGTGACGATGCCGGTTATGGATCCGGTCGTTCCGGCGAAGACGCATGTGCGGCCGAAAAAAACGATGGCTGCGCTCAGAAAAACAATGACGCGGATGTTCATCGGCGAGCCTTCGCTCAAGGCATCGACCATCCCCTGATGGAACGCTCGCCTATTATGGCGACCACGGTAAACTCGCGTCGAGTTCGCGCAGCGCGCGGTACGGAATTACGGTGTAAAGGCTGGCCGCAAGAAGCCGCGTTGCGAATGCTCGAAAATAATCTGGATCCGGAAGTGGCAGAACGCCCCGACGATCTCGTCGTGTACGGCGGCAACGGCCGGGCGGCGCGTTCGTGGGAGGCGTTCGACGCGATCGTTCGCACGCTGCGCCGTTTGGAATCCGACGAAACGCTCGTGGTGCAAAGCGGCAAGCCCGTCGCGGTGTGGAAGACGCACGCACGCGCACCCCGCGTCATCATCGCCAACTCGAATCTCGTTCCTAACTGGGCCAACTGGAAGACGTTTCGCGAACTCGAGGCACAAGGCCTGACGATGTACGGGCAAATGACTGCGGGTTCGTGGATCTATATCGGCACGCAAGGCATCGTGCAAGGAACCTACGAGACGTTTGCCGAGCTCGCCCGCCAGCACTTTGACGGAACCTTGCGCGGGCGTATCGCGCTGACGGCCGGCGTTGGCGGTATGGGCGGCGCGCAACCGTTAGCGATCACGATGAACGGAGGCGTCGCACTCGTGGTCGATGTCGACCGCAGCCGTCTCGAGCGCCGTCGCGAGTTGCGCTACCTCGATCGCGTGGTCGCGTCGCGCGACGAAGCGCTTCGAGAAGCGCTGGTTGCTCGAAATGCAGGACAAGCAATTTCGATTGGTTACGAAGGCAATGCGGCGGTCGAGTTTTCTGCACTGTTCGACGCCGGATTGCGCCCAGACGCGGTGACCGATCAGACGTCGGCGCACGACCTGCTGAATGGCTACGTTCCGGCCGGTCTGACGTTAGACGAAGCCGCTGCCCTGCGGACCGCCGATCCGGTGGAATACGAACGGCGCGCGTTGGAAAGTTGCGTCGCACACGTCGAAGCGATGGTTCGTTTTCAAGACAACGGTTCGGTCACGTTCGACTACGGCAACAACATTCGCGCGCAAGCGCAGCGCGGCGGCTTCGAGCGAGCGTTCGCGTTTCCCGGATTCGTGCCGGCCTTCGTCCGGCCGTTATTCTGTCGCGGATCCGGTCCGTTTCGGTTCGCGGCGCTCTCCGGCGATCCCGACGATATCGCGCGCTGCGACGAAGAGTTGCTACGCTTGTTTCCAGACGACGAGTCGCTGGCGCGTTGGATTGGTCTCGCTCAGGAACGTATCGCGTTTCAGGGTTTACCGGCGCGTATTTGCTGGTTGGCTTTCGGCGATCGCGCCAAAGCCGGGCTTGCGTTCAACGAGCTGGTTCGTACCGGCGCCGTCAAAGCACCGATCGTCATCGGTCGCGATCACTTGGACACCGGTAGCGTCGCCTCTCCATATCGCGAAACCGAAGCGATGAAAGACGGTAGCGATGCCATCGCCGATTGGCCGATACTCAACGCGCTGTTGAATACCGCCGCCGGCGCACACTGGGTGAGTTTCCACCATGGCGGCGGCGTCGGTATCGGATATAGCCTGCACGCCGGCATGGTGGTGGTCGCCGATGGGACGGATGAAACGCGCGAGCGTCTGGGCTGCGTGTTGACGACGGATTGCGGTATGGGCGTCGTGCGCCATGCGGACGCCGGATACGAAGAAGCCATCGTGACCGCAGACGCAAAAGGCATCGATTGGCGGCTCTGATCGTCCGTGCGCGGACGATCGTTACATGCGATACCGACGCGCCGCAATCGCGCATCGACTTCGACGGGTTGGGCACGATCGACGACGGTGCGATCGCGATCGAGAACGGACGCGTCGTGGCCGTCGGTCCGGCCGTCGAGATTACGCGCGACCGGCGCTCGGTCGATGTACTCGATTTGGGCCGGAGCGTGGTGGTGCCGGGCATGGTCGACGCGCACGCCCATCCATTTTTTAGCGGCGACCGCGAACCTGACTTTGCCGCGCGAGTATCCGGATTGCCGGCACCGCTTGGAATGGCGTACACGGTCGAGCGCACGCGCGAGGCGTTGCTCGATCCGCAGCGCTTCTATCGCGAGTTGCTCGGCCCACGCTTGCACACCATGTTGCTGCACGGAACGACGACGCTCGAAGTAAAGAGCGGCTACGCGTTGCACAAACCAGGCGAAGCGGCGCTGCTCGACTTGATCGACCAGCATCGCGCCGATGTCGGCGTCCCGTCGTTGGTGTCGACCGTGCTTGGCGCCCACGCGCTCCCGCCGGAGTTCGAACGCGAAGGGAACGATGCGTTCATCGACTATCTGATCGATCAGTTACTCCCGGTCGCGGCCGGGCACGGTGCTAAATATGCGGATGCGTTCTGCGAGCCCGGTTTCTTTTCGCCAGAGCAGACGCGTCGATATTTGCAGGCCGCGCGCGAAAACGGTTTGCGCCTGCGGGTTCACTGCGACGAAATGTCCTACGGCGGCGCCGCGGCGATGGCCGTAGAGTGCGGGGTCGATGCCGTCGACCATTGCAACTTCATCACCGACGGTGACGTCGCGTCGATCGCCGGCCGCGGCATCGTCACCGTCGCCTGTCCGGCGACGATTGCGTACCTCGATCTTCCGCGGCGCGCGCCGGTGCGTGCGTTGTTAGATGGGGGCGGCAGCGTCGCGCTGGCGAGCGACTATAATCCCGGGACGTCGCCGTGCTTCAACATTCAAACGGTCGCATATTTTGGCCGTAAGCTCTTCGGACTGTCGGCAGCTGAAGCGCTGTACGGCGTCACACGTGCAGCGGCCACCTCGTTGCGCGAAGATGCCGGAACGATTCGTCCCGGAAGCGTAGCCGATCTCGTTGCGTTGCAGATCGGATCGCCCGATGAGTTCGGCTGGCAGTTCGGTGGAAATCTCGCAGCCTGCGTCGTCAAGAACGGTGCGATCGTGAGCGGCCCGTGAGCGTAAGCGAGTTGGTGCAGTGCGCCCGGGCGCTGGTCGGCGGCGAAACGCGCGACGATTACGGCTTTGCGGTGCGCGACGGCGCGATCGTCGACGCCGGAAACTTTCGCGACCTCCGCGATACCGCCGGCGACCTTCCGACTCGATCGTTTCCGGCCGATCGTTTGGTCGTTCCCGGATTCGTCAACGGACACAGCCATGCGTACCAGATTCTCTTGCGCGGTTGGGCCGATGATTGGACCTTCGAACGCTGGCGGAGCGAGGCGCTGTATCGCGTCGTTCCACAGCTGACGCCCGACGACGTCTATTGGACGTTCGTGGCCGCGTTTTCGGAGATGTTGTCCGCCGGAATAACGACGGTTGCCGAATTCTTTTACCTCAACGGTGAGGGGAACGAGCGTGCCGAAGCGGCGATCCGCGCCGCCGCTGACGCCGGAATCCGGCTCGTTTTCGCCCGCACGTGGATGGACGCTCCGTCGGCGCCACCCCAGTTTCGCGAATCGATCGACGACGCGGCGGCGCGCACGGCCGAACTGGCTGCCCATTTTCCGGATGCGAACGTGTGCGTCGCGCCGCACTCGCTGCACGCGGCATCGCCGGCGATGATTCGCGCGGCAGCCACGTTCGCGCGGGAGCGCGATTGTATGCTTCACGTGCACGTTGCCGAAGCATCATATGAGGGCGAGCGCACGATCGCCGAACACGGTGCGACGCCGGTGATGCTCCTCGATCGGCTCGGCGCCCTCGACGAAAGAACGGTTGCGGTGCATGCAATTTACATCAGCGATGAAGAAAAGGATCTGCTCGCACGGCGACGAGCGCGCGTCGTGCACAACCCGATGACGAACCAATATCTCGGCGACGGAATCTGTGACGTCGTTGGATTGCGCGCGCGTGGCGTTCCGATCGCGCTCGGCACGGATGCCGATGTCAAACCATCGCTGATCGACGAGATGCGTTCTGCGTCGCTGCTGCAGAAGATTTTGTACACCGATGGGAGCGCGCTCGGTGCATCCGCGTCGTTCGCAATGGCTACGCGCGAAGGTGCTAACGTATTACGAGTCGCGAGCGGCGACTTAACGGCGGGTAACCGGGCAGACTATATCGTGCTCGACGCGACGCGCATCGATCCGTGGTCGCCGGCGACCAATGCGTTAGTGTATCGATCCGAAGATCGATGGATTCAAGCGGCGTTCGTCGATGGAAGACGCGTGTACGCCGGCGATCAGTCGGAGTTCGCTCGGGGAGCTTGGCAGCGCGTACGCGCGATCACCCATCGCTTATTACAGTAGAAGAGCTCTCAAATCCATCGGCGAGGAATGCGCCCTTCGATCTCGCGGTGCGCGAAGGGTTCACCGCCGGAATAGGCATCGATGGTGGCGCGATACCGAAACTCGGGGTGCGACGGCGTTCCCGCCGCACGCACTTCGGTGGCCGTGACCGCGCGGACATCCCACGAACCGCGCTGCAGTCGCGAATCGTAACGCGACGTAGCAACTGCGCTGAGCGGGTTGCCCCTAGTTATCGTGAAGCCTTCTTCGGCGCGTTCGTCGACCAGCAATCCGTCGAGAAGGCCGCCGTACACGTAGCTGCCGGAGTCGAGCAGTTTGTGCACCACGACCCGTGCTGTGGCGCCGCTGCCGGCGGTGTGCGCCGTCCGTATGTTGGATTCTTCGCGTACGGTCTTGAGAATCGGAGCGTACGTCGCCGGATCGACGTAAGATGTTTCGGAAGCTGCAAAGCGCTTCGCGATCGCTGCGTCGGCGGCGCGTGCCTCTCGCAACGGCAGCACCAAAGCGCTTGCATTCGCGCCGGCCAGAACGCCGATCTCGAACGGCCGCGCATCGGCCCACATCGCCGGCGTAAATGCGGGCGAGATCGCAAGACGAATCCGCCATCCGCGCAGAAAAACGTGCCCGATGACGTCGAGCGGCAGCTCTACCGAAAAGGGCGTGCCGACCGGCACGTCGGCCGGCGGTTGGAGCTCGCCGTTGCGGTACGCGAGATTCCATAGATTCCAGGTGATCATATGCGAGCGCCCGGTCAATGGCTCGATTTCACACAAGCGGACGGCGATCGACCCGAGGGGTCTCGTACATCGCATCACGAGTCGCACCAACGGACGTCCAAAACATGCAACGTCGGTCGCCAAGGCGGGCGTGTCGAAGGTGAGGGACGCGCGATCGTTCGCGCGCTGGTCGCCGGGAAGGTCGGGGTTGCTGCACTCGCCCCACGAGCTCGTTTCGAGAACGTCGGTCCCTACGAGCGTTTGGGATGACGCCTGCAACCAACGCTCTTCGGATCGCGGCGGAACCGTCGATCGTACCGTCAGGCGCGCGCCGGAAAGCAGCGCGAGTTCGAGCGGAAGAATGCGTTGCTGCCAACGCCAATCTTCGGCCACCCATCGGCCGCGCTCGCGATAATCCGGAGTGCGCCGTGGTCCGCGCGACTCGCCCATCCAAATCAACAACTGCGGGCGTTGCGTCGTCGCTTCCGGCGTGCGCCCTTTGAGCCAACGGTCCCACCAATGCGTGACGATGTAGTCCAACCATTCGATTCGCGGTCCGGGAAAACCGTCGAAGGGGTATTTATGACCCCACGGTCCGATCGTGCCTTCGACAGGAACGCCGCGCTCGCCGAGCGCCGTCACGATGCGGACGGCGGGGTTTTTATAACCGTCTTGCCAGCCGGAAAGCACGTATACTGGTATGTGGACATTCGACATGCGATCGCGGACGCTCGTAGCGCGCCAATACGCATCGCGCGTCTGATGCTGCGCCCAACGGTCGAACCAAAAGTTTGACGCGTCGATTCGATCGCGCCACATCGATTGCCAACGATCGCCGACGACGGCGGGATCCGGCGGCATCGGCATCCATCCCCACATCGATTCGGCCCAACTAACGTTGTCGTACATCATAGTGCCGCCCTTATAATGTACGTCGTCGTTAAACCGATCGTCGGTACCGCAACAAAAGAGGACGGTGCGCAACGCTTTCGGCACGTCGTCGCGCGCGGCGACCATCAGCGCGTTGATCGCGCTCCACGATTTGCCCATCATCGCGACGTTGCCGTCGCATAGCGGAAGCCGTGCGATCTGCTCGACTACTTGCACGCAGTAGGCGAGCTCTTCGTCGGAATATTCGTCGTACAACAAGCCGTCCGAATCGCCCGACCCTTGTAAGTCGATTCGGAAGCACAAATATTCCTTGAATGCGAACCACGGATACATCATGCTATCGACGTACAACATGCCGTCGCGACGCCGATACGGATTGAGTTCGACGATCGCCGGCAGGCGCCGGCCGGCGTGGCGGGCGGGCGCGTTATACCAGAAATGTCCGCGAAGTTCGATCGGGGCCTTACCGGGATATGCGACGCGAAACGAGATGGCTTCGGGTTGTGGAACGACCTCGAGTGGTACGTGTAACAGGCGCACGCCGGCGTCGCAATCGAACGCCGATGCAGCATTCGGCAACAGCGGACCGGCGAGCAGTCCGCCTGCGGTTACGCTCAGAAACGTTCGCCGATCCAGCGGCGAGCGTTCCGTCACGGCGTCACCGCTTCGTGCAGATACCGTTCACGGTGATGGTGCGCCCGCTGCCGGTTTCGACGAACGACGACGACGTGGTGAACTTGGACGGCGACTCTTTGGTCAGTGTCGTGTCGCTGCTCGAACTCATCGACGCCCCGGGTACGAACGCGGCGTCGTGCCACACGATCGAACTTCCGTTCCAGCCCGGCGACGTCGTGAATCCGTACGCACCCTGATCGCCGTAACTAACGTCGATCCAACGCTTACTGTCGGCATCGTATGTAATCTTGTCGTAGGTGCGAAGCGCCGTGGGTTCCCACGCCGGCGGCTTGACGATCGTCGTCTCTTCCAACCAATAGCCGGAAGCGTCGCGCACGTAGGTCGACGTCGTTATGTACGCTAATGGACGTCGCGAGCTTTTCGTGCTGCAGCGCCACGTTCCAACCAAAAAGTTCATCGACGAGAAATTCGGCTTTACCGCTGCGGGAATCGGCGTCGTTTCAACCTGTGCGCCGGCGGAAAGCGGGGTGGCCAGCGCCATTAGCGACAGCCAAAGGGAAAGACAAAAATTACGCATCGTAAATCTCCTTGCGTTGGCGTGCGGCTACGACGAGGGCAAACCGTTTCCTGTAGCCGCGCTTCTCATACGGTGGCCGGCGTCGGCTGGACGATTATGCGGGAAAGCGCGACGGCCGAGAGTACGGAGGTGGGAGGATAGTGGACGATTGCCGTGCCCCCCAGCTCCGCAAGGAAAATCGTCAGCAAGCCCTAACCTCGCCGGGAAGAAAAAGATGACCTAGGTCATCTTTTATGGGTCGAGGATCTCTTGGAAATCGACCTGCGTAATGGTCTCCCTTTCATTGCGCAGGTCGATCCGACGGCAGCGGTTCCGGTAGGTTAGTTGTAACCGGAGGGTTGGCGCCGGCGGGGTTGTGGCGGTCGTCTCTTGGTCGTACGCGTGTATCACGTGCGTCCCAAGGCGCACGACCGCTGCGCCTTTGCGGAAGCTTCCAGCAAGGTAGCGCCAGGCGCGAGCGCCGAAGGCGAGCCTATGAAGTTAGCGCATATTGCTGCGGCGTCGCTTGCCGCATGTATGATGATCGCGGCGGCGCCCTCGTCGGCCGCTCCACTGCCGCCGGTCCGACACGTGTTCGTCATCGTTTTGGAAAATGAAGGCGTAGCGACGACGTTCGGTCAGAACTCGCCCTCGCCGTATTTGTCGTTGGCGTTGCCGAAACAAGGCGCGATTCTGTTGCAGTACTTCGGTACCGGGCATTTGAGCAACGATAATTATCTTTCGATGATTAGCGGTCAGGCGCCGAACCACGATACACAATACGATTGTCAAACGTACTCGAACTTCACCGGCAACCAGGTCGGTGAGTACGATCAACTACTCGGATCGGGTTGCGTATTTCCACCCAGCGTGAAAACCGTCGCAGATCAATTGGACGACGCGCACCTCACCTGGAAAGGCTACATGGAAGACATGGGTAACGATCCGCAGCGCGAGACCGCAACCTGCGGCCGTCCGCAACTGGGGCAGCCAGATCATACGCAGCGTGCCGAGGCGCCGAACGATCGCGTTCCAAACGGAGACGCGTACGCATCGCGCCACGACCCGTTCGTCTATTTTCATTCGATCGTCGACGATGCGGCGGCATGCGACGCGAAAGTCGTAACCCTCGCTCATCTCGGCGCCGACCTGCAATCGATCGATACGACGCCGAACCTGACCTACATCGTTCCCAACCTGTGCAACGACGGACACGACGCGCCGTGCGCTGACGGAAAACCCGGCGGACTAATTTCGGCTGACCTTTTTTTGAAACATTGGGTTCCGCTGATTCAAGCATCTCCCGCCTTCAAAAAGGACGGATTGCTCGTAATCACGTTCGATGAGAGCGAAATCGTCTCGCGTACCGACCCCGACGAACCCACTACTCGAGGCGCCAGCGGCGACTCCAGTGCGTGCTGTAACGAACGTGCGCCGAACGTGGAGCATGCCGGCATCCTAGGTCCGGGTGGCGGTTACATCGGAGCGGTTGCGCTTTCGCCATTTATCAAGCCCGGCACGGTGTCATCGATACCGTACAACCACTATTCGCTGCTACGGACGATCGAGACGATCTTTGGATTATCGCCGCTGGGTTATGCCGGGCAACCGGAGATCGCGCCGTTCGGAACGGACGTGTTCACGGCGCGCTAACCGGCGACGACGCTAAGGCGTTGCGACGCCGCCGCAGATAATTTTGCTCGTCAACATTTCTAGCGAGCGATAATGCGCGCTCGAATCGCGCGAGTGCCTCGTCCGCACGCCCTTCGTCGAAGAGAAACTCACCGAGAGCGGCGTGGAAGAAGGGGTAGCGTTCGAGCCGGGCGTCGCCCTCCAGCGCAGCGACGGCTGTTACACCTGCGACGGGACCGTCCCGTTGGCCGATCGCGATCGCGCGATTGAGGGCCACGACCGGTGACGGCACGATTCGTAGCAGCGCATCGTATAAACCGGCAATAGCGCTCCAGTCGGTGTCGTCAAAACGCGCAGACGCGGCGTGCTGCCAGGCGATTGCGGCCTCGAGATGATAGCGAGTAATGCCGTCGCCGCTCGCCGAGCGTTCCAGCCACGCGCGGCCTTCGTTGATGAGGCCAGAGTTCCAGCGCGAACGGTCGTGATCGCGGAGCGAACGCAAGTTACCGCCGTCGTCGACTCGTTCGGGTAATCGCGCTGCGTGCAAACACATCGAGGCACAAAAGGCGTGCGTCGTGGGCGAACTTCCTATCGGATGTTGCGCGATGAGGCGCGCTAGCCGCAGTGCTTCGGCGCACAATTCACTGCGAACGGCGTGTTGCGACGATCCGTGATAACCTTCGTTGAACAACAGGTAGATGGCATCGAGCACGGCGGGAAGCCGCCGCTCGAAATCGTTGCGATCGGCAATATCGAATAGGGGGCCGCCGTTCGTGAGGGTTCGCTTGGCACGCGACAGCCGTCGTTCGACTGCGGAACGTTCGGTGACGAAGCCGGCTGCAATCTCGCGCGCTCCGAACCCGCAGAGCAACTGCAAGACGAGCATCGCCTGCGTCGATTGCGGTAGTTTCGGATGACAACACGAGAACATCATGCGCAGTTGATCGTCGGCGATCGCGGTTTCGTCGAACAGTTCGGCGACCACGCCGGAGACCGTCCACTCGGTCGCGAGCAAACGGCCGAGATCGGGCGCAAACGTTCGTGCGGTGCGTTCGCGGCGTACGACGTCGAGCGCGCGGTTGCGCGCGACGCGCATGAGCCAGGCCGCGGGATCGTTTGGGACCCCGCGATACTTCCACGTTTCGAGCGCGCGGCAGAAGGCGTCTTGCACGACGTCTTCTGCCAACTCGAGATTGTGTATTCCGAACACGCGCGTGAGAGCGGCGACCATGCGTCCCGCTTCGTTGCGGTACGTTAGGTCGCCGGAGTTCACGTCACATGCCCATGTTGAGAATCGGGCGAACTTCGATCGTGCCGCCCGCGTCGAAGATCGGACAGCCGGATGCTAATTTGCACGCTTCGTCGAGGCTTTGTGCGTCGACCAGCGTGAAGCCGCCCACCAGATCCTTGGCTTCGGCGTACGGTCCGTCGGTCACGGTACCGGATGCGTTCCGAACGACTTTGCCTTGCGGCTCGAGCGGCTGTCCGGGATCCTTGAGCTTGCCTGCGTCCGTCAGGGACTTCATCCAGGCAACCCAGGCTTGCATCACTTTTTGACCTTCGGCGGGATCCTCGGGTTGTCTACCGCCGCGATATAGGAACAGATATTCGCTCATGTTGTAGAGCCTCCATTTGGTTGAGATACCTAAGAGACGTTCGAGTACGAGCGAAACGGACAAGCGGTGAAAATGTTAGTGGATGCGTTCGTCCGAGACTGGATCGCCGTCGTCGCCTTCGTCATCGAGCGCGTCGCGGTCGTCACCGTTCTCGTCGATCTCGTCGGGAGTATCGGGAAACTGCGTGGGAAGATCGCTTTCCATCGTGGTGCGTTGCGCGCGGCTACGACGATTGTCCTGGGACTAGGCGCGACGGCGACGGAAGAATGCCGCCGTTTCCTGGCGGGGCATCGTCTGCACCTTCGGAACGGCCGGGCGAGGCAACAGCGCGACTTGCCGCTCGACGGTGGCCAACGCCGCAGCTGTCGCCGGGAGATTGGGAACCGAGACGTCCGAAGGCGTCCCAAATCCGAATGCCTTCGTGAGGTCGCCGGTCGTTTCTCGGCGCCAGCGGCTGAGGTTGGGAACTTCGACACCGAAGCGCGCTTCGATGAGACGGAGGCAGGATGTGTGATCGAGCGTTCCGCCATACGCGAACCCGCCGCGCGAAAACGGTGAGATCACCAGGCAGGGCACGCGAAAACCGAGCCCGATCGGCGCGCCGTGCACGTATTCGCCGGCCGTTCCAGGCGGCGGCGTCGGCGGGACGACGTGATCGAATAGCCCGTCATTCTCGTCGTACACCATAACGAATGCGGTGCGCGACCACAACCGTGGATTCGACCAAAACGCTTCCAAGATTTGACGGACGTAGTTCTCACCGGCAGCCGGCAGCATATCGGGATGTTCGCACAGCTCGTAGGGCGGCACGATCCACGTCACTTGGGGCAAGTTGGCAGTTCGAATGTCCGAGAGGAGGGCATCCACGCCGCGCAGTTTGACGGCGTTTTCGTAATACGGCGAGGTCGGCGTCGCATCCGCGAACGCCGGAAAGTTCATGATGACGTCGAGTCCTACAGGAAACTCCAGCGTGCTTTCAGGCCGATAGATGCGCCAACTGATTCCGGCGTTCTCGAGCCGTTGCGCGTACGTCTCCCACGTGTACCGTTTCTCACGGTTGTTCGTAACGGGACCGCCGTGTTCGCCGTTCGCATCGATCGATGCGGTCATCCAATAGTAACGGTTCGGATCGGTCGGGCCCATCACCGATGCGTGATAGCCGTCACAAATTGTGAACGCGTCGGCCAGCGCATAGTAGAACGGAATGTCTTGACGCCGGTGATACCCCATGGTTAAGGGGCCACTTTTTCCGTCGCTCGCACGGTGCGAGCTCACCCATCCGTCGAACTTTCCATCGTTCCAAGAATGGTGCAACGTCGTCCACGCATGACTGAGATCGTGCAAGCGTTGCGCGCTCGTAGTTTTCGTATCGAGGTGAAACGGCAACACGTAACCGTCGGTGTTGAGCGCATCCGGTTGGTAGAATACGGGGCGTCCCGTCGGGAGTATCGTGGCCGCGGCGTCGTCGTAACCGCGAACGCCGGACATCGTTCCGAAATAATGATCGAACGAACGGTTTTCTTGCATCAGGATAACGACATGGTCGATATCGGTGAGCTTCGAGGCCGTGGTCCGCGCGAGCGCCGGACGCACCCAGTCAACCCGGGATGCGACCGCCACCGCGGCTGCGGTCGAAAGGAAGTGGCGTCTCGACAACGGGCTCATGGGTACGTGTTCTCAAAGTGGCGCAGCCGGAGCCTGCTCAAGCTTAAGGCCGATCGTCCACCTCGGCACCGAGGCGCGCGTCGTCACGCCGGCCCATCGATGCACGTTTTTGACGCTGTGAGGGAACGGCGATTGTGTTGTTAGGCGCGGTTCTCGCGGCGTCCGTATCGCTGACGGCATTTTACACGCCGCCGGCGCAGCTGCCGCCTGGCGGCCCGGGAACGGTGATACGGTCGGAGGCGTTTTCCGGTGGATCGGCACTGCCGTCCGCCGCTCGCAACGAGCGCGTGCTGTACGAGGTGTCGGCGCCTGACGGCAGCATGCTCGCAGTGTCAGGCACGGTCGCAATCCCGCAAGGATTGCCGCCGGTTGGTGGTTGGCCGCTCATCAGTTGGGCGCATGGAACCACCGGAAACGGCCCGCAGTGCGCGCCATCGCGAACCGAAGTGCCGAACATCGAGCAGCGTATGCTCGATGCATTCGTGTCACGAGGCTACGCGGTCGCGCAAACCGACTATCGCGGCAACGGCACGCCGGGGGTGCATCCGTACATGGTAGCGCCGTCGTTGGCGCGCGACGTCGCCGACATGGTGCTGGCGGCGCGGAATCTCGAACCGCAGATCGGGGTCGACTGGATAGCGATGGGGCACTCCGAAGGCGGCGCGATGGCGCTTGCCGCGGCCGCGCTGGGGCAGCGCTTGGTGCCCGCGCAACGGCTGGTAGGCGTCGTGTCGTACGCGCCGTTCGCGTTTCCGCAAGACGTGCAAACCGGCGAGCAATTCAACGAGGATCCAAACTATGGATTCATGGTGCTGGCGTTGATGGTCGAAGGGTTCGCGACTATCGATTCGCGCATCGTTCCCAGCCGGATGTTCGAACCGCAAGCCGCCCGTCTGTTGCCGCAACTCGAAAGTCGTTGCTTTTCCGAACTCGCGCACGACGCCGAGTGGAACGCGATCGTCCCGCGCGCGGCCGCACGCTTTTCCGCCGATAGCGACTTCGCCGCACTGCACGAAGATCTGGTCGCCAACGATGCGGCGAACTTGCGCATATCCGTGCCGGCCTTGCTGGTGCAGGGTGGCGACGACAACCAAATTTCCGCGGCGAGCACGATGGAAGTGCAGAACCTGTATCGCGCACGCGGCACGAGCGTCTCGACGTTGAGTTATCCGGGCGCCGATCACGGGTCGGTGCTGTTGCAGTCGATCGGCGACGTCGCGCCGTGGGTAGCCGCTCGCTTCGCCGCAGTACGTACCACACCGGCATATAAGTGAACCCTCCGAGCTAAACTCCGCGAGGAGCAGGCGCTACCGTCCTCGAGAGCCGAGGCAAGCGTCACGTTCGTTCGATCAGACGTAGCTGTCTATCGTGCGTTCTTGCACTGCGTTTGAGGGAGAAACGATGTTCGGCAATAGTGGACAGTTTCGTCGCGTTTGTATGGCGGCAGTTTTCGCGACGTCCAGCGCCGTTATGCTGGCGTCGTGCGGTTCGCACGGCTCGAATGCCGGACTCGTACCGAGCGCGCTTGCCGCCCCTGCCGACAGCCCGGCCGTCCACGGCATCATCATCGTAAAAAACCTTCACGACTCGGGTCCGGGTTCGTTGCGCGATGCAATCGAGCGCGCCAATTCTCATCAAGCTCGCAACGTACAAATCTCGTTCTCGGTGCGAGGCATCATACGACTCGCGAGCGACCTTCCAAAGATTCTCACGCGCGTTACGTTCGACGGAACGACTGCGCCAAATTATGCCGGGCATCCGGTCGTAGAGGTCTCTGCCAACGGCCACGCCGGGTTCGACTTCGCAGCCGGGTCGGACAATTCGAAACTGCTGGCGCTAGCGGTCACCGGTGCTGGCGGGAACGGCATTACGCTTGAGGCGAGCTCGATCGAAGTGAACTTCGACTACGTCGGGTTAGACTTGAAAGGCGCGGCGGAAGGCAATGCTGGCGACGGTATTTATGTCACATCCCAATCCTCAAGCGATCGCATTGGGCGAAACGTTTCGGGAGCATCCGGTGCGGTCGGCAATATTATTTCAGGCAACACCGGCAACGGCGTAAGCCTTCACGGATCGTCGAGCAACACGGTTGCCGACAATTGGATCGGTACCAATGACAAGGGCAAGAGCGCCATCGCGAACGGTGCCAATGGGATTTGGCTAACCGGCGGTTCGAACGACAACGAGATCGGCGGACGCCGCTTCACCGACAGCGCGACCGGCGATGTAAACAATCCGACCGGGAACAAGGGCAAAGACCCGGCCGTGTTCGTCGTGCCTCCGGACGGGAACTTGGTCTCCGGAAACGTTGCCGACGGCATCCTCATCGACAGCCACTCTGAAAGCAACGTCTTGAACGGCAACTTTGTCGGCACGACCGAGAACGGCGACGGCACCATCGCCAACGGCGGCGACGGAGTGCGAATCGATGACGCCTCCAAGAACTCGTTAATCGGCTGCAAGTTCGTGACGAATCCGTTCGTCTTTTATAACGTCGTGAGCGGTAATCGCGGGAACGGCGTTCGGATTAGCAGCTCCGACGATGTCACCGTACAAGGCGACTTTTTTGGCGTTGGTGCGAATAATACGACCATCATCGCCAACGGCGGCGACGGCATTCTAATCGACGGGTCGTCTCAAAACACGCAAGTCGGCGGAGTGATTCCCCTCGGTAACGTATCGGCCGGCAACATCAAGAACGGCATAGAGGTCGCCGATACGGCCGCCGGCTTCATCACGTTCAACACGTTCGGTGGGCTGCTGGCCTTTAAGGGCGCGGCTCCCAACGGCAACGACGGCGTCTTGATCACCTCGACCGGCGGCGGCCAAACGGTACGGACAAACGTCCTGTCGGGCAACATGAAGAACGGTCTGGAAATCGGCGGCGACGCGTCAGGCGTATTGGTCGGCCCAAACATTATGGGCTTGAGCACGAACGGACAATCGCTGCTTCCGAACGGCGGCGATGGACTGCGTCTCGATGGAACGGCGCACGGCAATACGATCGGCGACTACTACCATTCGGTTATTCCTCAGAATACGTTTTCGGGGAACCTCGGGTACGGCATCGATATTTTCCAGGGCGCGCACGATAACGAGATTTTCAATGGCGTTATCGGTGCAAACGTTCTTGCGACGGTCGCACTGGGCAATCGCAAGGGCGGAATCTTCGTTGGAAAATACGCGAGCCATAATTATTTTGGCGGACCGACCACCGATTCAAAGAAGCCGCGGAAGAACATCATCAGCGGCAACAACGGCAACGGCGTTCAGCTTGGTAATGGGAGCAGTTATACGTCGCTGATCGATAACTGGATTGGCCTCAACCGCGGTGGTGGCAGCCTACCGAACTCGGGCAAGCCGATCGTTGTGAAGCCGGGAAGCGTCCACAACAAGATCCACGGAAATGTAACGCAGTAAGCGCATTTAACGACGTCCTCCCGTTCTTTGGGGCCGCGGCGGCGTATGCCGCATTCTACGTGCTGCGTTACGTAGCCAGCGCGAGCGAACGGCGGCGCCTGGAACGGGAGAACGTTCGGCAGCGCGATGAGCTGATCGCAAGCCTTCGCTTGCGCTTACCGGAGGGCGCGCAATTCGCTCGTCTGGAGCATCAGATGTTTTTCTACGACGAGCGTAATCGGCAGGCGGCGGAGCGCGTGTTTCTCGCAAATGGCTTCGATGTACGCTCGACGGAGACATATGAGAAACGGACGAAGTTTTGGCTCTTGGCGGTTCGAGCGGCGATGATCGACCGCGTGCCCGAAGAATGTGGTAAGGTGATTGAATTTTCTCGCTCTTATAGTGGTCGCTATGTTCGATGTGCCTCGCAGCTCTGATGCGTTGCCGCTCTTAGTCCACCGCCGGCGGCGCGGCGAGGACGTTTTCCGGCCGGTGAGCAACTCAACACATGTGTTTGCTTTCGAAAACGACATCAAGCGATGACGCCGGAACTACCGCCCGCAGCGCATGCGGCGCGGCGAGACTGGGGCGAAAGCGGCACGTTGTTGTTGTGCGTCATTCTCTTCTTGAGTTTGCGAAACCGGTACACGCTCGGGCCGCCGGAGGTAACGTGGTCGTTCGGGTTCCTCATCCTTGCCGTCTTCCTGGCCTCGCTTTTCTGGACGATTCGAGGCGAGCGAAAGGCGACCCGAACGGTGATGGCGGTGAGCGCGCTCGTTTTGGCTGGCGGCGTCGGGACATCGTTGGCCAAGGTCGTGTATCTCGTGGTCTATCAAGCTTCGACCATCGATCCGATCCGGTTGATCGAAACCGCGGTGGTGATTTGGGTCGGAAACATCGTCGTGTTCGCGATCATCTATCACGTGCTCGGCGAGCGAGAGTTCAACTTTCCACGTTCCGACCGGCAACTGACGGACCAACCGATGAACTTCCTCGATTACATCTTTCTCTCGTTCACGACGGCCACGGCATTTAGCCCGACCGATACGTCACCGCTAACGACGCGTGCAAGAATGTTCGTTATGATCGAATCGATCATTTCGTTGCTCGTTATTGCGATCGTCGCCGCACGCGCAATCAACATTCTGCCGCAATCGACGGGCAGCTAGAAGGTTTTCAAATAGCCATCTTACGTCTGTGGTCGCGAACCGATGATTAAGATATCCACGAGTCTCTTAGCACTCTGCGGCCAATCCGGCGCGCTCGCGACGTTCGAAACGCCAACCAATGCGCGGAGCAGATCCATCGGATCGAGGTCCTCGCGGATGTCTCCGCTAAGGATTGCGCGTTCCACCAACGCGTTCAACGCGCCGACGATCTTCGGGCCTGAAGACTCGTACAGCTTCGACGTATCCGAAATCAGGGAGTTCAACGCCGGCGCGATCAGCTGCTTGGTGGCAATGTAGTCGACGAAGAGCAGCATCCATGCCCGCAAGGCCGCTATCGCCGGCATCGACGCGGCGAATTCGCGCTCGGCGCTTGCCAGTTTTTCGACCTCGGCGCGATAGACTTCCGAAAGAAGAGCATCGCGCGTCGGAAAGTGGCGGTACAACGTCCCCGGCCCCGTACCCGCCTGCTTTGCAACGTCGTCGAGACTGACGTCGGCGCCATACCGTGTGAAGGCTTCCTTAGCGGCCGCGAGGAGTCGCTGGCGGTTACGCTGGGCGTCGGCTCGGGGCTTACGCGCCGGCTCCGCAACGGCGTTGGCCTTCGATCGTTTGGTGGTCATTTTTCGCTCTTTGTGCAACCGGAGAGACTCTCCGGTTTTCTTATGTACCGGAGACTGTCTCCGCTTACACTGATAACGACGAGGAGCACGATATGTTTGGTTACACCTCAACGACGGATGAGGTACTCTCCGGCACGGACCTTTCCGGGCAAAGGGTCCTGATCACTGGTGTCTCGGCCGGACTCGGCGTCGAGACGGCGCGAGCTCTGGCTGCTCGCGGAGCGCAGGTGGTCGGCGCGGCTCGGGATCTGGCCAAGGCCCAAGCAGCCACGGCCATCGTTCGTAGCGACGCAGCCGCGAATGGCGGCAGCTTCGAGCTCATAGAGCTCGACCTTGCCAACCTCAAGAGCGTCCGCGCAGCCGCCGATCGTCTGCTCGCTAAGGGCGATCCCTTCGACGTAGTCATCGCAAACGCGGGCGTGATGGCCACACCCTTCGGCCACACCGCGGACGGCTTCGAAACACAGTTTGGCACCAACCACCTCGGTCACTTTGTGTTCGTAAACCGTATCGCTCCGCTTATTCGGGCGGGCGGTCGGCTCATCAATCTCGCTTCTTCGGGTCACCGATTCGCGAACGTCGATTTGGACGATCCCCACTTCGAGCGAACCCCGTACGACCCGTTCGTCGCATATGGACGATCGAAGACAGCGAACGTACTCTTTTCGGTCGCATTTGACGCACGCCACCACGGACGCGGAGTTCGTTCCGCAGCCGTCCATCCCGGAGGTATCCAGACCGAGCTTGGCCGTCACTTAGACGCGACGGCGTTGCCGGCGATGATCGATCAGATCAATCAACAACTGGCGGCCGAAGGTAAGGCGCCGTTCGAATTCAAGACGATACCGCAGGGCGCGGCAACGTCGGTTTGGGCCGCAACTGTCGGCCCCGCAGACGAGATCGGCGGGCGGTATTGCGAAAATTCCCACGTCGGCGAGATCGTTTCGGATGATGCGATAATCAGCCCCTTGAGCGAAGGCGTTCGCGCCTATGCACTCGACCCGGAAGCTGCCGAGGCACTCTGGAAAAAGAGCGAAGAGCTCGTCGGCGAGCGCTTCTAAATCAAAGACAAGGAGAGGCGGCGTGCGTTCCGCCTCTCTGTCCTACGATCGCTCGGCGAGCACGTCGCCCGATTCGATGTGCAGTTCGGCGCCACGCCAGCGAACCGCGCGCCCGACGAGCCCCGAGGCCCATATGCCGAACCCGAAGAGATCGCGCGGAAGAATGAGCCACGGCGAAGCGGGCGCTATGCCGAGTGCACGCGCGGACACACGCTGTAACGCGATTCGCGCCAGCGCGGCGGTCGCTACGACGATTGCGCTTTCCCATTGCGGGGCGAGTAGGAAGGCGATCAGTGCTAGCGGCAAGGGATAGGTGAGAAACATTCCCGCGTATCCAACGGGCTGTACTCCGCGAATCGTCCGATGCCAGCGCAACTCGTGATCCCATAACACCGCAAGTGTCGAATCCGACACGATCGTGCGTATGACGTGGCGCGAAATCACGACCCGCAAGCCTGCGGCTGCCACGAAATTCCCGAGCATATAGTCGTCGGCTAGATGCGGTGCCAACGCTTCGAAGCCGCCGATTTTGGCGAGAACCTCGGAGCGAAACGCGTTGGTCGGACCCAAGCAGTGTTGCGGCAGCCCGAACAGCCGGTTGACGAGCACGGATGGAATAAATTGTTCGTTCATGAACATTGCGCCGAGCTTCGAAGACAGCGTGCGGTCGGGAACCCCTGCGAACGGGCACGTCACGACGCCGACCCCTGGATCTCGCAACGGTGCCGTGACGGAGCCGATGTAGTCGGGCGTTACGCGGGTATCGCTGTCGGCCAGAATCAGCACTTGATGGCGAACGAGTCGCATCATCGAGATGACGTTTGCGATTTTTGGGTTGCGAGCACCGGCCGCTTCGCCGATGTCGATTTCGATATTCCGATCGGGAAGCGCCGCCGCAACGCGACGCGCGACCGCAAGCGCCGAATCGTCGGATCGCGCGACGCCGAGAACGAGTTGAAACTCTGGATAGTTCTGCTGAGCGAATGCGTGCAGATTCGCTTCGAGATCGAATTCCGCACCGTATAGCGGAACGAGCAAGCTGACGGGCGGGGCCGGATCGGATTCTCGCGCCTGGGGTTCTCGCCCGAAACGCGCGATGCAAACGATGGCGATGAGCGTATACGCGATTGCCGCAATTGTGACGAACGCAAAAGCTGCGGCGAGCAGCCGTTCCAGCGGCATGCGTTTCGATTCGTCGACCGCGAGAAGCGGGCCTTGCTTGCTTTTACGAAGAAGGCTCGCACCGATTTGGCGGTAGAACGATTTCGACGGCGCGACCACGTAGCGATCAACGCACTGTGGGTTGGGGTACACTTTCAGGACGCTGCACTGATGTCGATCATCGTGCCGGCGTTTTTGCTTGTGTTGGCGCCCGCCAACCACACCTACGTCCTAGCCGTACTGTCGACGGTCGTTGCAATTGCTACCGCCATCGTGCCGCCGCTCGCCGGGGTATTTTCCGACCGCCTTCGCCGGCGTGGCGGCGACCGTCGCCGTCAGACGGCGCTCGTGCTCGCAATCGACGCCGTCGCACTCCTCGCGATGGCATACGCCTCGACGATTGTCGACTTCGGCGCCGCTACCGTCATCGCCACCGTGGCTTTGATGAGTGGGTCGGTTGTGTATCAGGTCCTCGTGCCGGAGATCGTTCCGCGAGGGCATTGGGGAACGGCTGCGGGGTACCGCGGGGCAATGACGTTGCTTGGAACGATCGTGGGGCTTCTGCTGGCCGCCCTCTTGCCGCCGCGCGAAGCTTTATTAGCCGCCGCCGCCGGGGTCATCGTCAGCGGGTTGACGTTGCTGGTCGTCCCGGCGTCACCCGCGTTCGCCGCGACCATGCGGCGCGAAATCGCACGCGTGCGCGACTTGCACGATCTGCTTGTGACGCTGGTCGCGCGGGCCTGGATCGTAATGGGAATGACGCTCCTCAACACCTATGTACTCTACTTCTTTCACGACGTGCTTGGCGTCCGTAATGCCTCGGTGAGCACCGGCCTCATCGCCGCCGCTGCAATGGTCGGCGCGGTTGCGTCGAGCATCGTGGCCGGAGTGGTTTCCGACAAGTTCGATCGCCGTTGGGTCGTTTGTCTGTCGGGATTGCCAATGACGGCAGCGGCATTCGGTTTCGCGCTAGCACCCGATTTGCGATTCGTGTTCGTGTACGCGCTCTTGTTCGGTCTCGGGTACGGAGGAGTATTCGCGGTTGGTTGGGCGCTCGCGCTCGACTCCGTTCCTGAATTGGGTGATGTCGCTCGCGACCTTGGCATTTGGGGCACGCTCTCAAATCTACCGATGGTGATCGCTCCGGCGATCGGCGCGATCATCATTGCGCACGGCGCAAACCCGAGCGAAGGCTATCGCTGGCTGTTCGCGAGTGCGGGTGCATGCTTTCTTCTGGGGTCGCTCACCGTGCTCGCGGTACGCAAAGTCAACGCTGTGAAACCATGAAGCCGAACTGGACCTTGCTGGCGACCACGTATGTCATCCGCCAGACGTATCTGAAGTTCAAAATTCGCGTTCGCCAATGGGGCCGGTTGCCTGCAGATCGCGGCGCAACGGTGTTGATAACGAACCACCAGCACATGGACGAAGGCGAAATGATCACGGCCCGCACGTTTCTCTTGCACCCCTGGAAACCGTTGGTTATGTGCAATTCTCGCCGTACGTTCGAGACGGGATTCATCGCAGCCCGGCTTCCGTTTACTGCCCGCTTCACGCGAGGAATGAATCTCAGCTGGTTGTGGGATTGCTTGAGCGTCCTGCCGGTCGAAAACCACCTATTCTCGCGACCGCTCATCAGCCTAGCGGAAGAATTGCAGGCCGCGCATGGCGATCTGACGATCGACGAGATCTTGCCGGCCGAAACAGTCGCAGAGTTAGGTTTGCACGGCGTGACGCTGAGCGGTTTGTGGAAGCTTGAGAATTTTTCGAAGGCGCAGGCGTGGATGAAGATCGCGAGACTCAAACCGCCGTACCGGCACGAAGTGCTCGTGAATCTACGGGCCGTTAATGAACGCGATATTGCGGCGATCGTCGAGCGCGTACGGGGCGGCGCGACATTCTACATTACGCCGGAGGGCGACTTTAGCCGCGACGGTCGCCTGCACTCTATGCGCAATGGGATCGTGGGCGCGCTCGCGCCCTTCGCCGATCTCTGGATATGCGCCGTCGCATACGATCCATTTCGAACCGGCCGGCTCTCGATGCTCTATCGCACGATTCGCCACGACGGCATCGCAGATCTCGGTGTGTCGGTTGCCGCGGCGCGGCCGATTACCAACTCGGCATTGCTGGCCACGTTTTTATGTGATGCGCCCGAAACGTTCGGAGCCGAAGACGCTATCCGGGCGGTGCGCGCGCAACTCAATGCCCTGCCCGGCAATGTCTTCGTCGATCCTGAAGTGATTGGCGCGCCGGACGGGATCGTCGCGAACGCGCTTACTGCATTGGTGAAATCCGGAACGCTGACCCTCGAGGGCGGACGCTACCGCCTAACCGCACACCGGAGCGATCCAAAGTTTCCCCACGTACCGGACATGATCGCCTTCCAGCGCAATATGCTGGACGAAACGCTCGCTTCGGCCCAGCAGCTCGAGCGGCCGGCGTAACGCTACGCTAGTGGGCTTCCGATGCGGCCGTTTCTAGCCGGCGTTCGCCGACTTGTACGTGTCTGGCTCGCAAATAGCTGAAAAATTCGCCGCCTTCGCGGAGTCGGCGGACCATCATGTGCCGGCTCGTAACCATCTCTGCGACGATCTTGGCAATTTTCTTCGGCCGGAAATAAAACTCACGATACATCCGCTCCACGGAGTCTTCGATTTCCGCGGTCGAGAGGGTGTCGTAGCGCAACGTCGACGTCTGGATGCCTTTTCCGGAGACTAAGTCGTCGCGCGCAAACCAACCATTTGCCATCGCCTGGCTGTAGAGTTCGGTTCCCGGGTACGGCGACGCGATCGAAACCTGAATGGTATGCGGGTCGAGTTCTTTGGCGAACTCGATCGTTTCGCGAACCGTCTCCGGCGTGTCGACCGGCAGCCCGATGATGAACGTGCCGTGCACTTTGATTCCGAGCTTATGACAATTCTTCATGAACTCGCGCGCCATCTCTAACTTGAGACCTTTTTTAATCCGGTAAAGAATCTCTTGGTTACCTGATTCAAAGCCGACGAGCAGCACGCGTAAGCCGTTATCGCGCAGCGTCTTGAGCGTATCGTAGTCGACGTGTGCGCGAGCGTTGCAAGCCCAGCTCAGGTTCAAGCGCTTCATGTGCTTGCTGAGCGCGATCGCATAGTCTTTTTCGTTTGTCAGCGTGTCGTCGTCGAACATGTACTCTTTGACCGTCGAGCCGAAGATCGACTTGGCTTCCTCGAGGTCGCGACCAACTGCTTCGGCACTCTTGTGCCGGAAGACGTGACCGCCAATGGTTTGCGGCCAAAGACAGAACGTGCATTTTGCCGTACAGCCTCGACCGGTGTACCACGAAACGTACGGGTGCAGAAGATACCCGTTGTAATACTTGTTAACGTCGAGAAATTTTGCGTAAATGGGTAGCACGCTCGGCATTGCGTCCCAGTCGGATATCTGAGGCCGCTCCTCGGTGCGCTGAAGTTCGCGGTTGGCGTCGCGATACGAGAGTCCGAGGATCTCGTTCCAGGGGCGGCCCTCCGCGAGTTCCTTACACGTGTAGTCGAACTCGTTGCGACAGACGAAATCGATGAGCTCGTGATCGCGCAACGTCTGCTCGGGGAGTACGGCGACGTGGGCACCGATGAAGCCAACTTTGACGTTGGGGTTCTGTTCCTTGAGCCGGCGGGCGCACTCGACGTCGTTGGGAAGCGACGGCGTGCTGGTGTGCATGATGACGAGATCGTGGTCCTTGGCGATCTTCAGCACGTCATCGATAGTCTGCTCGTGCGGAGCCGCGTCCACTAGGGTGCTCCCCGGGACGAGGGCAGCCGGCTGAGCCAGCCACGTCGGATACCAGTACGAGGTCACCTCGCGCTTTGCCTGATATCTCGCTCCGGCACCGCCGTCGAAGCCGTCAAAAGAGGGGGGACTAAGGAACAGCGTTTTCACGTATAAGTTCTTCCTGTGGCAAACCGCCGGTGCCTACCGGTGGACTATGTGTAGTGGATGCGCGCTTAGGCAGGCTCAGAATCCCGCGCCCCCACATCCTATCCCTGCTCGAGTAGAACCTGCCCCTGCCATGGAGACTCGTTTAGTACCGAATGACGGGTATCCAATTGCGCGAAATGTAGAAGTGTAATGCTAGGTTCGCTCCTATGAGGACCAAAATGCGCATCCGCCCCTTGCGGCTCGATTTCGGCGACGCTCTGGTACAGGTAGTGGCCGTATTTCTCGGCGTCGTGTGCGCGTTCGCGGTCAACGCCTGGCAGCCACAGAACACCGAGCGAGCGCTATTTAGACGACGATGGCGAGCATCGTCAGCGAGATCGAGTCGAATCAGCAGAGCCTACGCGCCGTGCGGGGGGCAGCACGCCAAATCCGCTCGAGCGCTGACAAGTCTGATAGTGGCGACCCGAAAGGACCGCTTCGTCTCGGACGAAGACCTTCTGAGGACGCTCCGAGCGAACAATAGCTTTGGTACGAATGTGCCGCTTGATGTAGCCCGGCAGCTCGCGCAGAGTGACGAGGGCCGCAGCCTCCTGTTATTTGACAATCGCTATATGCTGGCAGAAGTCAATCAAACCCAAGCGATATTCTGTGCCTCTGAATAGCAATTGGGGGATTTGATGCGTTAACGCCATCTACGATCCCAAGCAGGCGAGCAATCATGTGATATTCCTGAGCGGGATTCGAGATGAAAAGACCACCCGCTCCAGAAGTCGCGGAGCCGTTACGAACTCGCCCACCTCGTTAGGCAGGAAGGCAAAGTCCATGGCAAAGAGCGGCAAGCCCGAGCAACCCAATATCCTCGTCATCTTTGGTGACGATATCGGCGTGACCAACATCAGTGCGTACTCCGACGGTCTGATGGGCTACGAAACGCCCAACATCGACCGGATCGGAAAAGAAGGCATTCGATTTCTCCACTACTATGCAGAGCAGAGCTGCACGGCGGGGCGTGCCGCGTTCTTAACCGGCCAGCACGGCATTCGCAGCGGACTCACGAAGGTCGGCTATCCGGGCGCGCCAATGGGCATGAGCCAGCTCGATCCTTCGATCGGCGGTCTGTTGAAAAATCTCGGCTACGCGACCGGTCAGTTCGGAAAGAATCATGTGGGGGATCTTAACGAGTCGCTGCCCACGGTAAACGGCTTCGACGAGTTCCTCGGCAATCTGTATCACCTCAACGCCGAAGAAGAACCGGAGCTTCCGGATTACCCGAAGGATCCGGCGTACTTCGCTAAGTTCGGGCCGCGCGGTGTCCTTCATTGCAAGGCCAGCGACACGGACGATTCAACCATCGATCCGCGGTTCGGAAAGATCGGCAAACAGACGATTAAAGATACCGGCGCGTTGACCAAGAAGCGCATGGAGACGATCGACGACGAGACTTCGACGGCCGCCATCGATTTCATGAAGCGCCAACACGCCGACGAGAAACCATTCTTCGTGTGGTACAACTCGACACGCATGCACCTGCGCACGCACGTGCGTCCCGAGCATCGCGGTCGCTACAAACACGGCGATAGCGAATACATCGACGGCATGATGGAGCACGACGATACGATCGGCACGCTGCTACGAGCGCTAGACGAGATGAAAATCGCCGATAACACGATAGTCGTCTACACCAGCGACAACGGCCCCCACATGAATAGCTGGCCCGACGGTGCGATGACGCACTTCCGTTCCGAAAAGAACACCAACTGGGAAGGCGCGTTCCGCGTCCCGTGTGTGGTGCGCTGGCCGGGACATATCGCGCCGGGCACTGTGACGTGCGAGCTGATGAGCCACAACGACTGGCTCCCCACGCTGGTCTCGATCGCCGGCGAGCCGGAGATCATCGATAAGCTCAAAAAGGGTTATAAAGCCAACGGTAAGAGTTACAAGGTGCATCTCGACGGACACGATCAGTCGGAGTTCCTGCAAACCGTTAAGGGCGGCGTTTCAAACGACTCGGTAAAGAGCGCTCGCAACACGTTCTTCTATTCGGACGACGACGGGTTGCTGGTGGCCGTGCGTCAAGGCGATTACAAGTACGTTTACGCCGAGCAGCGATTGCAGGGTACGCTCGGAGTTTGGGCCGAGCCGTTTACGCAGCTGCGCCTGCAGAAGATATTCAATCTCCTTCAGGATCCGTACGAGCGGGCCGATATCACGAGCAACACGTTCTGGGATTGGCAGCTCAACCACGTCGGCAGCGTGTACGGAGCGATGGACGAGGTTGGCAAGTTCATCGCGACATTCCAGGAATTCCCGCCGCGCTCGTTTCCGCCGAGCTTCGTTCCCGCGACGCTGATGTCGGAAGCGATGCACGAGATCAAAGAAGAGCGAGCGCAAGCCTCGCACAAAGGCAAGTAAACCGCTGGCAGCTTTTCGAGAGGAATAAGACGGGGATCAACCACCCATGCGTCCAAAAGACACCCACCACCAAGGACAGGAGAGAGCATGAAACAGCCGCGTCAACGTTGGGAACGTCCCGACTTCGAAGAGCGTCCTCTCGGCGCCGAGGTAACGGCATACGTAACTGCCCCGGGACCGGAAATTTAGAACGGCCCCAGACTCCGTAGCGACCGGCGATCTTGCCAGGCGTTTCAAAGCCGTGGGCGAGGATCGCTATCACGACAAGCATCCCTTTCACGAACGTCTGGTTGCGGGTGGGTTGACTCGCGACCAGGTGCGATCGTGGGTCGCCAATCGCTACGCGTATCAAAAGGCGATTCCGATCAAGGACGCCCTCTTGCTCGCAAATCTGCCGAGCGCTCAACACCGGCGTTTGTGGATTTCTCGCATTACGGATCACGATGGGCGCGAGGGGGAAGAGGGCGGCACGCGACTCTGGCTGGCGCTGGCTCGCGCCGTCGGACTCGACGAAGAAGACGTCCGATCCGAGCGCATGATAGCGCCCGGAACCCGATTCGCGGTCGACGCGTACGTAAACTTCGCGCGGTCGCGCCCTTGGATCGAAGGCGTTGCTTCCTCACTTACCGAGATGTTTGCGCCCTCAGCTATGCGGCATCGCATCGATGCGATCGTGGCGAACTATCCGTGGATAGATCATTCGGGGTTGGTGTATTTCGAGCAGAGAATCCCACTCGCTAAACGCGACTCGGAAACGGCACTCGCCTGGGTGATGGCCGAAGCGACGACACCGCAGATTCAAGACGCGTGCGTCGACGCGCTGCGCTTCAAATGCGACGTGTTGTGGAGCATCCTCGATGCAACGGCGATCGCAAGCGGAGTCTTTCGTGAAGCTTGATGCTCGCCCGACATTCGGCAAGGGTGTACGGCTGCGTCACGAGCCCGACGGTACGGCCATGCTCCTGGTTCCCGAAGGTGCGCTGCTTTTGAATCCCACCGCTGCGGCGGCGCTCGACCTCATCGACGGCCGGCGCACCGTTGCGGACATCATCGCGTGTTTGGTTCAAGCGTTTGAAATTGGAGAGGATGATGCGCGCGCCGACGTCGGATCGTTGTTCGACCGTCTCGTCCAGCGGCAATCGTTACGGTCTCTCTGATGCCGGAATCACCTCGCCCGCTTTCGATCCTTTGTGAACTGACTTATCGCTGCAATCTAGCCTGTCCGTACTGTTCGAATCCGATCGAGTTAGCCCGTTATCGCGACGAGCTGCACACCGATGACTGGAAGCGCGTCCTCGATGAGGCTGCAGCGCTTGGAGTCGTGCAAGCGCACTTCTCCGGTGGTGAGCCAACGTTGCGACGCGACCTTGCCGAGATCGTAACGCACGCGGTGCGTGCGGGTTTGTATACGAATCTCATCACGCAAGGGACGTTCCTCGACGAGAAGCGGCTCGACCATCTGCTGGCAGCCGGCCTCGACCACATCCAAATCAGCGTGCAGGCGCCGAGCGAAGAGTTGGCCGACGAGATAGCCGGAACGAACGTACACGCCCGTAAGCTCGACGCTTTGGAGCGAATCGCTAGCCGAGACGTTGCACTTACGCTGAACTGCGTTCTGCACCGCCGCAACCACGACCAGTTAGCAGAGACGATCGCACTGGCCGAGCGCCTTGGAATCGCTCGGTTGGAGCTTGCGAACGTTCAGTTTTATGGTTGGGCGTACCGAAACAGAGCCGCGCTCATGCCGACGCGCGAACAGGTGCTGCGCGGGAGCGAGATCGTAGCCGCCGCAAGAGAGCGGCTGCGCGGGCAGATGGAGATTGCCTACGTCGCGGCAGATCACTTCGGTGAATATCCCAAACCGTGTATGAATGGCTGGGGACGCGAATTTCTTACGGTGACCCCGAACGGAACGGTGCTTCCGTGCCCGGCGGCGACGGCCATTCGTACGCTCTCGTTTGAGAACGTGCGAGAACGACCGTTATCCTTAATTTGGACGGACTCCGCAGCGTTTAACGCGTATCGCGGCACCGCGTGGATGGCGGAACCTTGCCGCTCGTGCGAGCGGCGCGAACGCGATTGGGGCGGATGCCGTTGCCAAGCATTCTTATTAACCGGTGACGCCGCTGCAACGGATCCGGCTTGCCGTTTAAGCCTCGACCACGCGCTCATAGTCGAAGCCCGCGAACCCAAAGACGAACCACTCGTAGCGCGCCGATGATTTTGCGCGTCCTTGGATCGGCAGCCGGTGGCGGCGTTCCTCAGTGGAATTGTGCATGCCGCAATTGCACCGCCGTTCGAGAGGGACGTGCTCCGCGGCGTACGCAGTCGTGCGCCGCAATCGGTTCCGAAGACGGTAGCGCGTGGACGTTGCTCAACTGTTCGCCGGACATCGCGCAGCAGATTGAGGAGTTCGCGCGGTTGCAACCGCGCCATCGAGGCGAGGGACAGCGCGACACGCCGATCGCGGGTGCTCTTCTCACCGACGCAAACGTCGATCATATCGGCGGTTTAGCCGTGTTGCGACAAGGTGGTTCGCATAGTTTTACGTTGCGCTCCAGCGAGAGCGTGCGCGCCCTCGCAATCGTTCAACCCGCGTTCGCACCATTCGCAGCACCGCCGCATCGGTGGTTGTGCGACAGGCGTTGCGCGCCCGTTAATGAGGAAGATCCAGTCGGGGACCTCTACGACGTTCGCGCGTTTTCGGTACCCGGCCTTATGCCCGGCTACGCGGGTCGCGCCCGGGTCGAGGGCGCGGTTCTAGCGTATGATATTCGCGATCGGCGTAGCGGCGGACGGGTGCTCTTCGCTCCGGTCTACGAAGCAATCGACGACGCCCTCTTCACGGCCATCGCGCAAGCCGACGTGGCCCTACTCGATGGTTCTTTTTACGCGGATGACGAGATGCGTGCAGCCGGCCTAATGGACAAGAGCGCGCGAGATCTCGGACATCTACCCGTGGGGGATTCGGACGGCACCTTGGATCGGCTCCAGGGGGTTCGCACTCGGGTGATATTCACGCATCTCAACAACTCGAATCCGATGCTCGACCCGACCTCGGAAGCCGCGCGACGCGTTCGCGAGCGCGGCTTCGAGATCGCACACGACGGCCTCGAGGTTTTACTCTAACACGGTCCGATTAACGCTTGTCCGAAGGCCACGTAGCCTCCGAGGGCTTTGCGCGTAGGATTGCGATAGCATGCAGAACGCCGGCAGCATCGAATTTCCCTCGGACGGTGAACGGATGTCCCGAAACTAAATCGACACTTCGCTCGCGTCGAACCGCGGGCGTGTAGTCGACCTTGATGAACGAACCGGTACGCGATTGCAGCGTCAAGAATGAAGCGCCGACTTCAAGCAACATTCCCGTGATTTGGTTCGGTACCGATATCGCTCTGTGAGATCCGAGGCCTGGTGGCCGTTTCGGCGTGCCTTTATTACCGCCCACTCCGAATATGTCGAGCTGCTCGTAGCTCGCGACATACACTTTGCCGTTGGCAACGACGGGGGCGATGTTTGCGTTACCGCCCGTGGAATCCCAATACCCGGCGGTTCCTTGGTAGAGTGTTTGCAACTGGCCGCCCTGAGGTTCGGACTTAAACGCAAAGAGGTCGAGGGAACCGGGAACTTGAGTCGGCCTTGTAACGGCCCAGATGATCGCGCCCGAATGGCTTCCATTCGAAGAAACGGCCGTGAAGAAACCGGGATCCTGCCCGTTGGGTAGGCCAGACGAACTTCCCGCAGCACTCAGCTTTACCGATTGCGACCCTTTGACTTTCCAGACCGTCACGGCGTTGCCGCCGCTTGCAACGATGCGAGGCAGCGAGTCGCTGCCCGCGCCGAAGTACGAGAAACCGCACCAGCATCCACCGACGGATTGCTGTGCCAGAACGTTATTGTAATTTGTACTGAATCCGCCCAAGCTGTTCTGATTCATCACAAACATCGTTCCCGCTTTACCGGCTGCGGCGGCGAGCGGCGTTGCCGATGTGTTTTGCGTGGGCAACAAAAGCACACCGCCGGCTCCAAAATCGGTATCGTCCTGGTCGAGCCGATTGACGTCCGACGGCGTAAAAATGCTCAGTAGTTGCGTCAGATCGGAGCTCACTTTGACGACGCTCTCCTGAACGTCGTTCGCGCCATCATATGTCCCAGATTGCGAATTGCCGGTTACGAAGTAGATGTTTCCCGTCGGATCCGCGGCCATGCCGTATCCCGACATCCAAATCGCCGATAGTAGAAAGTTGGGGCCAGCTAGGGAGTCGTTCAGTCGATTCGCTGCGAGCGGCGTGAGCGATCCAGCCTGCCAACCGAGGAGCCAACCGCGCGAAATACTTGCGCCAAAGTCACAGAAACTGCCGAAGCCGGCATAGATGTTGCCGTTGGATTCGAGCAGCGCGGGTCGCTGCCGTTCGTACGTCGCGTTGAAAGAGTACGTGCTACCGTCGCTCAGTTTGTGGGTGGCGGCAATTACGACGGGGGGCACGATGTCGGTGAGGTTCGATAAGTCGAGTTCGTGAATCGTATAGGTCGGCGCGGATCCCACCTTCGTATAAGCTATGACGTACATCGCGTTGGCGGCAAGGTCGATAACCGGCGTTGAGTCGATTCCAACGTTTGGTCCGTTGTTGTTGCAACCCAGTGGCGTTTGCACCGGAGTTCCTAAGTTCGTAGAATACAGAACTGCTCCGGTCGTTGCGTCGATGGCGTAGACTGTATTGCTTTCGGTCGCTACATATACGGTATCGTGCTTACCTTTAGACTTGCCGTTGGCCGCCTTTTGGTTACGAACGACTAACGGTTGCGCATCGACTTGATCGTCGAGCGCCACGCTTTGCAGCAGGCCGAACGATCCGCCGCCAACGTTTTTGTACTTCAAGTGAGATTCGGCGTTGTCCCAACCGGTACGAAGATTGTCGTAGTGGTACGTGGTTACGTCGATACCAGCTTTTAAAGCGACGCTGACCGTGGCAGCTTCTAGGCCGCGCTCATCCTTGATGATCGCTGACGGAACGCCGCCGCCCGGGTAATCGTAGATTTTCACGCCGGCCGAACCTGGCACCACAATACTGCCACCTTGAATCCAAGACTGGATGGCGCTGTCTGGTCCTTTAAGAAGAGCTTTGTCGGCAAACGTAGCGCGAGCTTCCTGGACGCTATAACGGAACACCGTCGTCGAGCCCATGACGGAGCCTACAAATGCAAGATGTTTGCCGTCCCATTGAACTGAGCCCAGACCCGCCGGCTGCGTTCCGGTCCACGCGACGCTTGTGAAGCGCTCGGCGTCCTTGGGAAGAGCGACGACATTCACTGCGTCGCGTGCAGCGCTCTCCACGAAGAGATCGCCCTGATCGTCGTACGCGCTGGAGAGATAGGCGCCGTTAGGGCTGCGAAGGCTGTAGACTTTCGGAATGCCTTGCGCGTGGGAATATACTGCAACACCCGACCTGGAGTTGTCGCCGCCGGAAACGGCAAGGTTCCCAGTCGTCGGGTCGACCGCGCAGGATTGGACGGCGCCTCCCAGAGAGCCACGCAAGACCGCGATCGGCCGCGATTCGCCGTGTGCATATTCGAGTACGGAAGTTCCGGCGGGGATGAAGACGTTGCCGTCGTTGTCCGAGCATAAGCCGGAGGCCCGTACGCCCTTGAGCTGCCCGCGATAGATGCCGTCCGGATACGAGTAGATGTCGACGCTGCCATCGTCGTGATGCGAGACATACAGGAGGTCCTGCGTTCTTGCCGCCGCCGCGTTCGGCGATGACTCGCTGCTAGGTCGCGCAAGCCCCGCATTCGGCACGATGGAATTCGTTTGTGATCCCCCGCAGCCCGCGAGCATAGCCAGAGTTGCGCAAACAGCAAATGAGCGCAGTGGTAACTCCGGGCGAATTTTCATAGCAACGTCCTCCGTCGATGCCGCTTTCGTCGCAGTTCAACACGGTCCTAGTTAATAAGACGGACGTTGAAGCTCCAATCCGGTTTTGACACGTCGGGGCCTAATATTTAAACGAAGAGGAATAGCCGGAACCGCGCGCCGCGGCTCGAAAACGTTCATATGATCGTTGCACGGCTGGAGCTGCCGCTGTACCGGCTTTATCTACTGCGAGCGGCCTACGCATTAATAGGCATCGCGCAAGGGTTGAAGACCTGGCCAGCAATCCTGCACCATACGCATCCCTGGGATTTTTGGCACGGCGTCGGCATGAGCTTCTTCGGAGCGCTGACTCTGCTCGCGCTGCTGGGCATTCGTTATCCGGTACGCATGTTGCCGCTGATGATCTTCGAGTTCTTATGGAAGCTCATCTGGGTACTTGCAGCGTACCTGCCGGCGTACCTCGCACACTCCGTCGATGCCGACCTTGCGGACAACTTTTTAGGGATATCCCTCGGCGTCGTGGTCGTGCCGCTCGTGCTTCCTTGGGGTTACGTCTGGAAGCAGTACGTCACCGCGATCGGAGACCGCTGGCGGTAATCGGCGCAAGCCGAGAGCGCAATACAACAAAGCTTCGACGGATGGAACGCGTAGACCGTACCGCTGCCGCGCTGCTTCCCAGGGCTGCCACCGTCAAATGTATTTCCGTAGAGCGTGCGCCTAGGGCGGACGGGCCGTCGGGCTTTGAGCTGCAAATTCGAGAGAAGGCACTCGGGCCAAGCCACCCCTTGACGGCAACCACCTTAGAAGCGCTCAACGCTACCGTTTCGTTCTGAGCGCTAACTCGCCGGGGGACTCGGTTTCGCAACTACATGCGATGACCGCTTGGCGTATCCCGCCGCTGTAGCTAATCAGCCGAAAGCACGGCCGACCCGTGTAATGGTCGATCTCCGTCGGACACGGCCAGCGGCCGTGCGAGCTCTACTAAATATTGCAAATATTGACCTGGCTGTTCCAGCGGCGCCATGTGCGAAGAATTTTCGAAAGTGACGAATTTCTTACTTGGCGAGCGTACTTGCTCGAACCATTGACGTGCGACGGCGTAAGATGTCTCGTAGTCGTGCCGCCCCTGAAAGATGAAGATGGGACAGCCGACGCCTACGAGCGTGTCAAAATTCGTCCGCTCGATCTCACCAACGAGATGGTTGAGCGAAAACAAGCCGCCTTCGTCGGTTAGCGCGATGTCTCGGGCGGTGTACTCCGGAGAGAAGCGCCATGCATCGGCGTCGTAGTCGAAGCTCGAACGGCCGCCCGTGAGGCCGCCGTAGTACACTACCCATTGACGCTGTGCACTAATGCGATCCACCGTTAGGCTACCGATTGGCCCCGGATACGGAGCGAGTTTCTCTAATGCCGCGACCGCCGGTCCGTTGTCGTGGCGCGCTGACTCGCGCAGCGCAAAATCGTACCCGTCTTTCTCGCTGCGCTGCGAATTGATCATCTGACCGGTTCCAATATACGCATGCAATAACTCGGGGTGGCGGCGGACCAGCTCGAGGCCGAGATACGAGCCCCAGGAATGCCCTAACGCGAGCAGTTTCTTTTTCCCGAGGCGCTCCAGCAAATAGCGAACGACGTACTCTGTGTCCGCAATCATCTGCTGCCCCGTCATCGTTGGAGAGATCGACGCGGGGTCGTTCGAAGCATACGTTTTTCCCGCGCCCCGTTGGTCCCACTGCACGACGGTGAAGTAGTCTTCCCACGGGCTTTGGAACGTCCAGGCTTCCAGCATCGTCGGCGAGCCTGGACCGCCGTGGAGATAGAGTAGTACTGGGTTGTGACGGTCTCGTCCGCGGATTGAAAGCCACTGCGCACAGCCGTTTACGTCGATCTCTAACAGTTCTTCCACGCCCGACGGCGAGACGATCTTCCGGTTCGCGGCGATCACACGCTTTACGTCATCGGCTGAATAAAGACGCAGTTTTGGCTGAGGAGCGGGGCTCGCACTCGCCGCCGGACTGGCGGTTTGTGCGAGTGAAGATACAGGCGCCAGCCCGAGCGTAAGTCCAGACGTAAGGAACGAAGCGCGTTTCATGTTTGTAATATCTACCGTTTCGTCTGTTTCGTGATGTACCCGCGTACCGGCGATCTCGAGGTATAGTCCGGCCGCATCGAGTACCGCGGGAACGTCAGCGCCGAATTGGGGGTAGACTCAGGGGGTGACGGAGTAGATCGTGCCACAGCCATTCAGGCAGGTTCCATTGCCGCCGAAGCCGGTTGTGCCGTAGAGAATCCCGTTCGATAGCACGACGCCGGCCTCCGGGATACCGCCGTCCTTTCGGCCAGCCGAAAAGCTGTGCACGATAGTCTCTCCAGAGCCGTCGAGCTTCAACGCAAAAACGGTGCCATAAAAATAAAGACCACCGAACGGCGATGCGCCGTACAACACTCCGTTAAAGTGCGCAAGATTACCAACGGGACCGCAAGCGTCGTTTCCACCCTGAAATTTGTACAACACGATCTCTTGTCCCGTAGAGGGGTTGAGAGAAAACACGTTCCCGCAGCGGCTATCGCCCCCGCCCGGAGTGACTCCATAGAGGAGGCCGTTCACGGAGATCAGTCCGCCCTGCGGGTTTGTTCCGTCATTTGCGCCCGCTTGGAACCTATATAAAACTCTTTCCTGAGGTCCTGACGGTCCCAGCCTAATCGAAAAGACTGTTCCGCAGCCGATCTCCATGTTGTTAGAGCTTTGCGTGCAAATTTTTCCAGGGTTAGAACCGCCGAATCGGGTTGTTCCATACAACACGTTGCCGATTGCAAGGAGGTCGCCGTTCGGAACTGCGCCGTCCGGTCTTCCTCTGAAACGATAAACTATAGCTTCATGACCGCTGGTGTCTATAGAAAACACCGCTCCATGTATGGCATAACCTGCGCCCGTCGTTCCATAGAGGGTCTTACCGATTGCCGCCATGCCACCGATCGGACCACGGCCATCACGGGATCTTTGAAACGGATGTAGTACCGTTTCTTGGCCGGACTTCAGATCGACGCTGTAAACGACTCCATTGTAGTCCCCCCCTCTGACGGTAGTCCCGTAAATCGTGTCGCCCAGAGCCGTGACGCCCGAATACGGTGTCCATCCGTCTGGGCTGTTTGCGAAAGAGTGAAGTACCGTCTCCTTGACGGACGGCTTGAGTGATAAAGAAAACACCGTTCCGCAACCGAGCTTTCCGCACTCCGATCCGCCGTCTGACGTCGTCCCGTATAAGGAGCCGCGCAACCCAATCAGCGAACCGTATGGCAGATAGCCGACCGTATGGTTAGGAAAAGCGTAGAGTAATTTGTACATCGGTTGGCTGCGTTGTGCACCGTCCATAGCTGATCGTTGCGCAACAGCAACGCTTCCTGTGCTCATATTTGGACCAGGGTTACCACAGCCAACCAATAGTGAGCCGCAGCCTACGATTATCATGAGCGTTGAGCGCATCTTTAAACTCCAAGTCGAAAATACAATGCCGGCAAGACAACCAGGCGATGCTAGGACGGCGTCATCCACGCACTCTAAGTCGGTTGCGCAGAAATTATGAAAAACCTTTCCACTCCCTGTCGACCTTCATTACGAAACGCGGTTGTCGCGTTTGATAGTCGGAGAAAACGCAACAAATATCTACGGCGTTAGGGCATTCCACAATTTCAAGAACGGCTAACACCTACATTCACGCTGTTGAAGCGCTACAGCGTTGGAATGCAGAGCTACGGCCGAGCAGCGCGTACCCGCACCGGGCCGAAAAAGGGAAGCTGCCTCGCTGCGCCTGACTCGTAAGAAATGACGGGAAGCGACGGCGTTCGCGATCGGACCAGAGTGGTCATCATTGGCGGCAGTGCGCCGAGTACTCCCAATCTCCTCATCGACTCGCGGTTCGGTGCTGATTCCGGCGTACGGTTCGTCTTGTTCGGCCGCAACACCGATCGTCTCCAGGCGGTTCGGCGAGCTGCTGTGCTGCTTGCGCCGTCTCTTGGCGGCGCAATTGAGACGACGACGGATCTCGACGCTGCGCTGGAAGGTGCTGCGCTCGTAGTCATCCAGATTCGTGTTGGCGGATTCGCGGCGCGAATCCATGATGAGTCGTTCCCGTTAACCGCTGGAGTGCCGGGCGATGAAGGGCTTGGTCCTGGAGGACTCGCCGCCGCTTGGCGCACCTGGCCCATATTGCGCGAGATCTTGGCAAAAATCGCAGTCCGATGTCCCCTTTCGAGGATCGGGCTCCTCACGGCGCCTTTGGGAATACTTGCGCGGTGCGCGCAAGATACGTACCCCAACTTGAAAGTCGCCGGGCTCTGCGAATTGCCGGCCGTCGTATTGCGGCAGATCTCCGAAGCCGTAAACGAACCGCACCTTCGGTATGATTACGTCGGCGTGAACCACCTTGGTTGGTTCACGCGCCTTCAGGCACTGGACGGCAGTGACATGTTGGATGTCTATGCGACAACGCGCACCGAAAACGTTTTTCCGACCGCCTCGCTTATTCGCCGCTTGTCGGCCGTGCCATTACCGTATGTACGCCTACACGAAACGCGCGCCGACGTTCTTGAAGAACAGCGTGCTTCGCCTCCGCGTGGGCGTACCGTCGCCTCAATGGCTGTAGCTGCTCTGCAGGCGTATTCCGCTGGAAATCGCGAGGCAGTGCGTCGCGCGCTCGCTCTACGGCACGCGCCATGGTACCAGCACGCTGTCGCACCATGGATTGACGCCAACCGTTTGGGCGCCTCCAGCGCGACGTTCTTCCTCACAAGCCGCAACGCTCATTACCTACCAAACATCGACGCAAACGCCGTCTTGGAAATCCCCCATCGCATGCACGACGGACAATTTTACGCGACACCGTCGCCAACGCGCGTTCCTAAAGCCATCGCCGAAACGCTCCAAGCGTTCATAACATATGAGACCGTCGCAGCAAATGTCGTCGGAACTCGAGACGTCCATCGACTCGCTAACACCCTCTCGGCTCACCCATGGGTGGGGCACCCGTCGACGGCGGCGGCGCTTGTCGCCGGGGTTGTAGCTACCGTTTGACCGGCGACCTCGGCAATCGAACCGACGTAATAGGCATAGAGCGAACGTAAGGATTCCGTGAGGGTCCATCGTGGGTAAAAGTCCAGGGCGAGCAGCCGGCTGATGTCGGCATATGCTCGCGGGCAATCGCTGAAACGTCTATAGCTTTGCTTGATCCTAACCTCTCCCTCGAGGTTTGCTTGTTCCTCAAGCGTCCTAAAGATGGTTTGCATCGCAGTTTCCCTTCCACTCGCTACGTTGTAAGTACTACCGGACACGCCGCGCTCCAAAAGGATCGCGATCGCTATCGCGACGTCGCGAACATCGATAAAATCGCGCGTGTTTGAAAGATCGCCAATCGCAATGCATCGCTCAGCCAATCCGGCAGAGATTGCGGCGAATTGCGATGCGAAACGCGCGCAGGCGTGCCGTTCATCGAGACCGGGCCCCACAATGTTGAATAGCCGGGCCAAGATGATCGGCAGTCCAGTTTGTCTAGCGAACAACGTCGCCGCCATTTCAGCGCAGTACTTACTGATTGCGTACAGATCGTTCGGGGCGCAGCAATCGGTTTCACCGATCGGCAATGATGCCGCAGAACCGTAAACTGAACCGCTCGATCCGATGACAATCGCCTGTGGGGTCACGTCAGCCTGCCCAATCGCAGTCAGGAGCGAGATCGTTCCTTCAACGTTGATGGGGAACAGCATATGTGGCGGATCGTCGCGGAGCGCGGAGGCGAGGTGAACAACGTATGTGGGGCAGGTTTCTCGCAGAATAGGTATCAGCGTTTCGATCTTCCGAATATCGGCGATGCAATAGGTAAAGCGATCGGAATCGCCACTCAGCGCCGATGGAAGAGGTGCTGTGACGCGATGCGTCCCGAGCGTAATCTCATGCGTAAAGGCCGTTGGACGCCGCGCCGAGCGCCCTATGCCGACGATTCGATATGTCGGCCATCGGCGCAACGCCTCTGCGATGAACCATCGTCCTACGAATCCTTGCGCACCCGTGACGAGCAACGTCTGTGTCATGCCAATGCGCCTGCCTCGAGCGTTCTAGCGATCCCAGTACGTACGTCAACGCTCGCCTGCCATCCAAGCTCAAGACGTGCATGCGATGGGTCTGCGATTAGGCGGAAGATTTCGCTCGCCCCTCGATCGGCGCCAAGCTCGATAACCGGAGCAGAGGTACCCATAACTTCAGTAGCGATCGCCGCCAGTTGTCCGACGCTGGTCCCAATTCCGGTGCCGACGTTGAAAATCGCGATTTCGCTGGCCGCGTGATGGCAAGCACTCCGTATCGCGTTCGCAACGTCGTCGACGAAGCAATAATCGCGCGTCGGAGTAAGATCGCGGAGTTGGATATCGGTGCCTGACTGCGCCTGATCAATAATTCGTGCGAGAAGCGAGGCGTGTCGCTGCCCCGGACCGTAGACCGAAAACGGTCGGAGCACGACCGCACGCAGCAGTCCGCCTCGCGCAGCAGCAGCGACGATCGCCTCGGCGCCCACCTTCGCTGCTGCATACGGCGACCGCGGACTTGGCGTCATGTCCTCCCGAACTCGAGGCTCGTCGCGGCGGCCGTATATCTCGGCCGAAGAAACATATACGAGCCGCCGTACGCCGGCTCTGCGCATCGCGGAGATCACCGCACACGTACCAACGGCATGCGATCTCATATACTCCTCCGGATCCCCGAACGACGCGGCGACAGCTGCCGGGCCAGCCAAATGGACGACGACCTCGCATGCCGCCATTCGATTTGCGAACTCGGCCGCATTCTCGATCGCGAAATGAACGCACGCCGTGGCCTCGGAAGGCGCCGGCATTTCGCCCTCGGTAGGGGCTACGTGCGCGGTAACTTCGTGGCCGCTTCGCGCGAGGATGCGTACGGTCGCGCGCCCGATAAAACCACCCGCCCCGGTGACAAAAATTTTCATGTATGTGCCATGCGCCTATGCGCCATTCGCTCGAAGAGCGCTTCCAGCGCCTCAGTCATGAGCTCGGGGCGATGGCGAGCAACGTACCGGTTTCGTGCTTCACGGCCGAAGCGGTCGCGAAGAGCGGGGTCCGACAGCAACCGGAGCAATGCGTCCGCCAGTGCACGGGCATTGCGTGGCGGAACCACAAAACCGGAGACCCCGTCGATGACCGTTCGGGCACAGTCACCCACGTCGGTGACGACCGCCGGTTTCCCGTACGCCATTCCTTCGATTATTGCATTCGGAAGCGAATCGAAATGTGAGGCGTGGACGTGGATATCGAATAATTGCCAAACGTCCGCGTTGTGCCCGGGGTATGAAAGAATTCGCATCCGGTTTGCGACGCCTCGACGTTCGGCGCTCTCGCGCAAAGCCGTGCTAAAGGTTGGATCGGAACGACTGTAACCAACGCACACGAAGAAGGCCTTCGGTTCGCGGGCGAGCACGAGCGTCGCAGCCTCCACCAGCGTAGCCCATCCCTTTACTGGAATCATCCCGGCTATTTGACCTATGACCACGCATCCGGGGTCATTGGGTATCCCCAGTTCCGCCGCGACGTCGCGAGCAGGTCGCCGAGGCGGCTCGGCTGGGATACCGTTCGGAATAATTGTTATCGGCTGCCGCTGACGGCGCAGGAACGTCCGCATTGCCTCGGCTCGCTGCTCCGAGTCGGTGATGATAACGTTGGCGCCTCGGAGCGTGCTCTGTTGTACGAGATGCCACAACGCCTGCGGCGAAAAAAACTCGCCATGATAGGTGGTTATCGATGCCGGTCGGCCGGTCAATCTCCCCACGGCCACCGCAGCCTGATTGCCGGTCCCTATATGACCGTCCACTATATCGACGTCGCGCTCGCGCACGAGCCGAGTAAGCCGATGAATGGCCGTCGCGAATCCGATAGCGCTCCGCGGTAAGTGGCGGAGAATATTGCGGCTCACTCCATTCCCGAGGCGCTTAACACCCAGATCGATGAGCGGAATCCGTGCCGAGTCATATTCTTGACGAAGTGACCCGTACAATGCATCGATGCGGGCATCAGGCGACTTAATTACTGCGATACAATGGTCGAAGCGCCGTCGGTCGATGTGCGTGGCAAACGACAGCATCCGGTGTTCGTCACCGCCGTACGCAACACCGTTAACGACTGAGAGGATGCGAATTCGCCGCTTCAAGAGTCGGCCTCCGGTCGCATGAACTCCGGATGCAGCTTCATCAAGTCCGACGCACGTTGCGTGGCGCCGGCATCGTTCACATCGACCCACAATGCGGTATGCAAATACGCGCCGATGCGAACCCCGGCGTTCGAACACACGCGAAAGAGCTCGCGCGCATCGACGCGTACTCCCTGGGGCATCAGATCGCGCGCACGTCGACCAACAACGCATGTGCCGCTAGATATCACGAAGTCGGTCACGGGCTTCTCATTATATTCGACGATTAAACCGTGGCTAATCTGGAGCACCCCGTAAGACAACGGCACAGATTCGACGTGAGCCGCAATGGTTAGGTCGTAGGCCATCTGACGGTGGTGCGCAAGAAGCGCTTTAGCATCGATCCCAGTAAGGTTGTCGACGTAGGTTACGAGAACGTCGTCGACGTCTTTGATCGTCCCTGCAAATCCGATATTGCCGAGCGGCGCAGCCTCAACGAACACCGATAACTGCGCCGACGACTCGGCTGCGATCGGCGCAATGCGCTCGACGACGAACTCGTGCAGTTCCTTTTCCGCGCTGGAAACCACAACGCCCAACTTTCGGAATCCGAAGCCGAGCAATTGACGCACGTTACGCTCAATCAGTGAGATCTCTCCGATCTCGATCATGGCTTTGTGCGCAGGACCCGCCGTAGCGCGCATACGCGTCGACCGGCCCCCCGCCATCACGAGAGCGAGCTCAGTCACGAGCTAGCGCGGCACCGCGAAGCGCCGCCTCAGCGCCAGGTTGAAGTAGACGCGTCAGTTCACGCACCTTTATTCTTAGTGCGCCTGAGTCAACGTATGATTCGAGCGCCGCGTTAAAAGCCTCGACATAACACGATCCAAGGGCCGACGCAAATCCGCCAACTACATAAATTCTTTCAAGCCCCGAGGCCACAACTATCTGAAACGCTAGCCGTGAAAGCGGGCTAATCGAGTCTCGCAATAGAGCTGTAGCCCATGGGTCGCCGGCTCGGAGGGCCGGTACTAAGTCACGCTCGTTGGTTAGGGCCTCGGGCGCAATACCCGCGCGACCGCACATCGAGGCGGCGAATTCCGTCGCCTGCCGTTCGGCCGCGGCGCGAGCCAGACGTTCAAAGCCGCGTCCCGATGCAATGGCCCCGAGGTGACCTCGACCACCGCAGTCGCAGATCGGCGCATTCGGGCCGGTGTCCACAACCAAATGGCCGATTTCACCATCGTACGCGACTTGCGTTTGACGAGCATTTCGATGGTACACGCGACTGCCGATGCCACTACTAACCGTAACAACAAAAAACGCGCTATCGTTCGTAGTAGCTGCGATATACGCGGCAGCAGCGGCCACGTCATTGACGATCCGCACCCGTTTGCCGGTGCGTTGTTCGATTTGCGTGGCGAAGTCCAAAGGCACCGGCTCGGAACCAGTTAATGTCGGCGCACTCAGTGGTGCCGCGCCGCTAACGGGCCCCGGAAACGAAATCGCGATATGTCGGGCGCCGCGCCCAAGCGAGCTGTGAGCGGCTTCGGTCACGCCGTCGATAACTTCCGCCCAGACGTTCGCAGCAGAACGACCGTCAAATACCGTACTCAGGCGACGTCGGCTAATTGACTCGAACGCGCCGTCGTCGCGGAGTACGGCCGTCCGTAAGAATGTGCCCCCGAGATCGACGGCGAGCGCGCTCAAACGCGCGCTTTCAAGCGCAACAGTGCGTCTCGCAGAATTGGCGTCCCAACGTCTTGCAGAAACATCACGGAACCAATATCGCGTGGTACTACGAGATTGAGATTTCCTCGGTGCTTGCGTGCCATTGCGATTGCATCAAGCGCGAGTTCTAAATCGAGCGCATCGTGAATAATGGGAAGCCCAACGGACTGAAACAGTTCCACGATGCGTGTGACGAGAACTGAGTCGCAGAAGCCGAGCTCGCATGCTATCGCCGCAGAAAAACTGACGTCTACGGCCACGGCCTGGCCGTGCGAAAGTGAAAAGTCGCTCCGTCGTTCAAGAAGCGGACTGAACGTATGCCCGAGGTCGACCTTTCGGGCGCGCTCCTCCTCATAGAGGTTGCCGCACAACTCGCCCATCATCGTCAGTTGCGCGCGACGAATTACTTCTTCGCCCAACGCTCGAGATTGAAATTTGCTTCGGACGAGCCAGAGTCCATGACGTTCGAGCAACTCAAACAAGCGTGGATCGCAGATGATCGCCATCTTGGCGATCTCCGCGATACCGCTCGCGATGTCCCGCGCCGCAAGCGAGGTTAAAAACCCAACATCAATGATGTTCGTGAACGCCGGATAGAATGCCCCAAGGAGATTCTTGTGCCGATTGTGATTGACGCTTTGCTTGATTCCAACGGCGACGTCCACCATGCCAACAAGCGTCGTGGGAAGTCGACCAAAGAGAATACCGCGACGATAAAGGGACGCCGCGAGTCCGGCTTGATCGAGCGTTACGCCGCCGCCTACTCCGAAGATCACTCCATCCCGTGGAAGACCGGCCTCACCGGCAGCGCTGCAGATTTGTTCGACGGTCGCTAGCGTTTTATGGCCTTCACGGGGGCTGATCGCAATATTGCCGGCACACTCAAGATACGTTGCGGCGTACGATCGTAATTCGATCCCATATCTTGCATCGACGGCAGCGTCGATCACGAAAAACACCGGCCGGCCATCAAGCACGTTTTGCAGGAGCCGCGATTGCGGCGAAAAGACCGGAGAGCGCGCGCTCACTACCGCATACGATAGCCGCCTCTGTATGGAGACACGGATAACGCCATCATCGCCAATGTCGAGGGCCGAGGTCGTCGACGACATCGGGATGCTGGTTGAAATCTGACCTTCGTCGGCGATCGCGGGAGTCTCGTCGTCAAAGTGGTGCGGATTATAATCGAGGCTCGTCATTTGTATAGGGTTAGCCCCCAACTGAGTGACATCGGCTTAGGGAATGCGGGAATAAACCGCGCCGGTAAGCGCCATGGTCGCGGCAGGCAGCTAAGACAATCTGGCACGCGGTTAGTCTATACTAGCCAGGGCGCAGAGGAATCTATCCTCGGTCTCAACCGTGTGGGACATTCGGCCCTGAGCCGCTTCGAAGCCGGGCGTTCCGTCACAGTCAGCCGCGCACAAAGCGGGCGGGAAAGATCTACAAAACGATCCAACGACGACCCGTCGCGAGGTTTGCGTGCCCGAGCACCTAGCGCGACATGATCACTCTCGCCGGAACTCCGCCGACCACCGAATACGGCGCAACATCTTTGGTGACGATAGCGCCGGCTGCAATGATGCTATGGTCGCCGATCGTGACGCCCGGCAGAACGACGGCGTTCGCGCCGATCCAAACGTCCGCTCCGATATGTACCTCGCGCTCAATCCACGGTTGGTCGATCATCGCGACGTCGCGCTCGGATACACCATGGTTGGAGGTGAGAATTAAAACGTTGGGGCCGAAAAGCGCTTTGTCCCCTATACATAACTTTGCACCGGGCGACGCCCACAGCCGACTATCCGGACCGATACTTGCGTCACTTCCGATCGAAATATTCTCCGGGCTGCGCAACGAGACACGTTTATTCAGATAACTGCGCGCACCCAATGCCGCAAGATGACGCTTTGGCAGCGTGAATTCGTGGACTTGTGCGTGAATGAGCTCTAATAACGCCTGCGGACCGTAGCGCAGGAGCGAAAATGCCGCCGCTAATGTCATGATGCCAGCGTGCGTTCTCGAAAGATTCACGCGACAACTGCAACAACCAAACTCCGAACCTCAAGGAGGTTGCGCGTTCAGGATTCGCGCAAGCGCGCAACGCGGCGACAGAACCCATTGCAGCTCACGCCGTCTTTTTGTCGGTTGTCCTTCCGAAGTCCACGTCGATGCTTTCGCTTCGCTCTATGGCATTTCGCGCGCCGGCGTGAACGACGACACGCGATCGCTCCGGAACGTCACGGAGAACGTGTTGAAGGGACTGCCATTGTAGTTCCAGGTGGCAGCGCTTCGGATCGTCGCGAGGTTCGCGAAGCTGCGCGGATAACCGAATCGCCAGGCGACTTCGTCCTTCGTCATGCCGACTCGGAACTGCGGATATAGACCGGCAAGCGGAGTGAGACGCGGCGGCGCAACTGTCGAGATCGTGACGCCGAGCTGCCAGTCTGCGCGGACGAGCGCCGGACAGCGCTCGACCGATTGGCCTGACGACCCGCCGCTAGAGAGCGGTTTCGCGGCCGGCTTTTCGACGAGAAGCCGCAGCGGCTCGACGGCGAAGAAATGCGGCGCCATGTCGTCGCCGTCACTGACGGTGGATCCCGTCCAGAGTTCTTCGATCTGGGCGACATCGCGCACGATCTCCCGGACTCGGATCGGCGTATCCGCTGGATAGGTGTCGAACCAGTTCGGACAGCCGATCAGGATACCGCCGTATCCATAAACGTCGCGCCCGGCAAAGCGACTCTGCGCTTCGCGGAGACTCGAATCGCCGTTACGAGTGTCCGGCCACCACATCGCGATGTGCCACGTCTCTTTCGGCCGGCTAACGTCGCCGAACGGAAGGTCCGTTCCACTCTCCGTCTTAGCAAAGTCCGGTGCGGCGTGGAGGACGACATCGTACATGCCCGGCGGTCCCGGAGGCCGATGAAACGTCGCGGTCATCGCGTATTCCTTAAGCCGCTGTTCGGGCGCCGATCCGGCGCCGACGGGAGAAACGTAGATCGGCGGACCGAGCGTCACGTCGAGCGGCACCTCGGCCGCCTGCGCATCGTCGTAAGGTCGCGCCGTGAACGAGAGCTTCCTCTGATCGATCGTGTAGGCCGCGCCGAAGCTGTACGCATGAAGGGCCAGGACGCCGTCGTGCTCACGAAGATCCATCGCGACAGATTGCGGGATCCGGCGATAGTGCGGTCCCAGCGATTGGCCAGATCCGACCGAGCGAGATGCGACGCACGAGACACAAACGAGCGCAGCGGCAACAGACGTCACGAAGACACGCAGCGAGATAGACGACTTCACTTCACCGAGGCCTCAGGTTCGAAGATTCGAACGCGTTCATGCCGACTTCACCGCTTCGTAGATCGTCTTGAACGCATTGGCCGTGGCCGTTTCGTCCCAGTCGCCGTTGTGGTTGTCCAGCATCGAGGCCGTCAGTTGCGCCGCAATCTTCTTCAGTTCGATTTCGCGCTCGTCGAGAATCGCCATCGTTCACAATTCTTTCCCTTGTCGGAAGTTTGATGCATGCGCGGTTGGGCGGAGATCCACAGGAACCCCTGGCTCCCGTTTCAGGGCCTATCCCAGCCGCCGCTGGCTGGAATACCCTGTTACGGAGGACGCGGCCTAGCTCACAGCCTGGTGACCTTTCCGGTGCGATTGGGACATTGGTATTCTAGGAGTCATGTTGAGGAGTAGCTCGGGCTACTCGCGCGCGCGGTACGTTGCAAATTGCCGGAAAAGCGAGTTAGAAATGCTTCGTAGCGCTTGAAAAATCGATCGGCATTTGGTCGGCTCGCGCGCAGAAACTGCAGCACAAGCCCGGCAACGCGCCACTAGCACGCCTTGTCGATGAACGCTCGTAGCGCTTACCCCCACCCCTTGATCATCTCGGAAACTGCAGAGTGAGGAGAGGGTGAGCTGGATCGGGGTCGGGCCGGCGTGAAGCAAGCCGCCTGCGGGCCGTCGGAGGCTACGTGTGTAGCGCTGTAGCGCTACGCTATAGGTGTATAGGTATATAGCGGTCAGGCTAGCGTGACTCCAGCTCTGCTGAGCCATCATCGTTCGATTCGCACTGCCGACTGAGCTGAAGATCCCTGGTCGGCGTCGTCGCGATCGGAAGCTCTTCCAGGTTCACGCTTGAGCGTTGGGTCAAGACAGGCCTAGAATCCCGCATGAACAGGCCTCACGTCGCCGCGGATGGTAGTGAACTACGAACGGTAAGGCAAACTCGCTGGCCTTGCCAGGCTTCGTTAAATTTTTCTCTTCCGTTCGTTTTAGAGGTGCGTCTCATGGACCGAAAATTTGTCGTCGCGATCCTCGTTGTCGCTGGCGCACTTGCTGCGGGCTGTAGTTCGCCGCTTTCCTCGACGCCAAACGCGCCTGGTTACTCCGTCGGACGCTTCGGCAACCATTTAGGCGGTTCCACGCCGATTCAACACGTCATCATCATCATGCAGGAGAACCGCAGCTTCAATAATTTATTCTACGGTTTTCCGGGCGCGGAAACGGCCGGAAGTGGCATGGGCCACGGTAAGCGGTATAAGCTTCAAGAGACACCGCTTACCTGGCCGTATGAAATGACCCATTCACACGCCGAGTTTCTCGAAGACTACGATCAGGGTAAGAGCGACGGTTTCGATGGCTACATCGTCTACAACAAAGACTCTGGTTCGGTATGCACCAAGGTCAACGCATACAACGAACCGCAATGCTGGGTGATCTCGAAGAACGAAAAGTTCAAACAGATGGCATTCTCGTATGTGCAGCGCTCCGACATTCAACCGTACTGGACAATGGCCGAAGAATACGCGCTTGGCGACAGAACGTTTGCCTCCAATAACGGCCCGACGTTTCCTTCCCATCAGTACATGGTCGCCGGTCAATCCGGCCACGCAACCGAGGTGCCCGGGGGGGCGCAGTGGGGCTGCAACGCTCACGACAAGTCGACAACCGTCAATTTGCTTGCTTACGGCCAAGCGACGCCGCCCGTTTTTTCAAAGTTGACCGGTTACGAGATTCCCGGACCGTTTCCGTGCTTCACGTATGCAACGATCGCCGGCAATCTCGACGCCGCCGGCGTTACATGGCGATACTACGCGCAGAAGGCAGACTCGGGGAGCAACCTGGATCCATTCGAAGCCAATAACCCGATCTGGACTGGGCCCGATCGAGCGAACATCATTTCGCCCGACACGGTGGTGCTCAAGGATATTGCAAGCGGTAATTTAGCCAATGTGTCGTGGGTCACACCCAGCGGGCATAAGTCCGATCACCCGGGGGAGGTGCCGGGTAACTTAGGTCCGTCTTGGGTTGCATCGATCGTCAACGCCGTCGGTGAGAGCCAGTATTGGAACAGCACCGCGATCATTATCATGTGGGATGAGTGGGGCGGTTGGTTCGATCCGGTTCGTCCGAAACAATACGAGGATCCCGAGACCAGGGCGTATGAAGGTCTCGGCTATCGCGTCCCAGTTATCGTCGTATCGCCGTACGCAAAGGCGGGATACGTTTCACACCAGCAACACGAGATCGCAAGCACGGCGCGGTTTATCGAAGAAACGTTTGGCTTACCATTCATCGGCTCGCGACATAAGTACGCGGACCAACGGGCCGATGGATTCGACGATATGTTCGATTTTACACAGCAGCCGATCCCGTTCGTGCCTATTCAGTCAAGTGAAGACGCCCGGTACTTCCTGACACACTCGGATAATACGCCGGGAGACACCTACTAATCAAAATGCGGCTTCGCGAATGGCGGGGCCGTGTTTGTTTAGCGGGCATCGCGTGCGCGCCCGCATCGTAACATAGCCGCCGATAGGCCTTCCCAGCAAAGCCCCGGCCTCGATCGCTCGTGGCTGGGCCGATCGAAACGACGGAACCATGCCCGTCGCAGGTCTGATCGACGTCAAGGGCGCTCTGTATGGCACGACGGAGCGAGACGGCTTAGGGTATTGCGGAGTCGCGCATTCCGCCTACGGCATTCTTCGGTCCGGCGTTTTTGATGCGAATTTTGCTTCATGCGCAATACTGTATCTATCCCAGCGTGATGTCTCCGGGATAGGAGCCACGCGCTCAAAGACGAGACACCTACCCGCCAAGCCGCGCAGCGGCAAGGCGATCCGGACGGCTCGGTTAGCGCGGCTTGCTTCGCCGATCGGCCGGCGAGGCGGGCGTGGACGGCCAAGACAACGGTGTACTGGACTACACATTGCGTTCTCCGGCTTATCGGTTTACTATCCGAGTTATGTCCGCGTACGACCTTATAATCTTTGACTGCGATGGCGTGCTCGTTGACAGTGAACCGATTACCAATGCCGTGTTTGCCGAACTTCTCAACGAACTCGGGCTGAAGGTCACGCTCCAAGAAATGTATGCAAGATTTATGGGACGTTCAATGGATGCGTGCCTCTCTGATGTTACGCGACTTTTGGGGAGACCAATCCCGGCGGACTTTTTGGAACGATATAATTCTCGTACGTTGAAGGCCCTCCAAGAGAAACTGCTGCCAGTTAACGGTATCAAAAAACTAATCGTCTCCTTACGGACTCCTTATTGCGTCGCTTCCAGCGGTGATCATACCAAAATGAAGACTACGCTCGGTATCACGGGTCTCTGGGACTTGTTCGAAGGAAGGCTAGTTAGTGCGACCGAGGTTTCGCGTGGCAAGCCGTTCCCGGATGTCTATCTCCTCGCGGCAGAGAGACATCGCGCAACGCCTTCTAGATGCGCCGTTGTTGAAGATTCCCCGGTTGGCGTTACAGCAGCAGTTGCCGCTGGAATGACTGTTTTCGGCTTCGCTCAGAACCGCAGGTCGACCAGTTCATTAATCGCGGCGGGCGCCCAAGAAACATTCGATGATATGTCCAACCTGTTGGAACTACTGGATGGCCCACCACCTTAATTAATAGTTGCTTGATGGTTATGGCTAGACGCTCAAAGACGAGACACGTGGGCCGCCAAGCCGATCGGCACCAGTGCAGTGACGCTTCCTGGCTCTGCGCGATCTGGGCCCAAAAACGTGGCGCCCCCCAGATATGGATCAGCATCTCGAGGGAGTCGCTCGTACACTGTCAGCGCCGGCGACGCTCCTACGCTTACCCCTTGGTCATCTCGGACACTGCCGAGTGAGGAGGGGTGAGTGGATCGCGGTCAGGCCGGCGTCGTTGTGAATTGGCACGCGCTTGCAGTTCCCGTTTGAGCACGATTTGCAGAACATCTAAGACCTCGGTGTTATGCCATCGATGTTGCGGCCGCCGGCCGCAATGGCATACAGTGGCGCGAAGAGCGTAACGGGCTATAGCGTAATAGGCCCTTTCGGTCGTCTGACCGCCTTGATGGCTGTCGGCCGGTTCGCAACGAATCGAAGAAGAAGTGACGCATCTCGGTATTCCGTCGAGCGATGACTGCCGTCCGATCTCGCCGTACGCATTGCGCCCCCGATCCAATGTTAGAACGAACACTGATGTCAAAGTGGTCCCCGAATGTTGCGCCTCTGTGCGCTTACGGCATTGCTAGACTCTCAGATGCAACCAAGGTACATTTGGCTGCACAGTTGGCTGTCTTGGCTAGAATACGTGCAAGCGTACAACGCCCATAAAATAAGAGTTTTGCGTGTGGAAATGGTAGCCCCAGCGGGATTCGAAGTCCCTCCTAACGGTCCTGGCTGTTCCGCCTGGCTACTAAAAAGTCCGATACTATAAGGGTTTTCTTGGCTCTTGGTTCCTGACCGATTCTGGCTAAAACGGCCCTTTTCGGACGAGTCTGATGCATTTGTGATGCACGAGAGGGGCCGGACGCTTACTTTTGGTAGCTGTTGAAGTCGGCATAAGGTCGTCGTCGGCCCACTCGGCGTGCGGCGGTGAAAGCTCAATCGAGCGCAAATCTGCTATACTCTGCTGAATGCCCGATAAAAAAAACGAAGCCGCCCCGATAGACCACGGAGACCGGCCACAGGCAGCATCAGATGCTCCCCGGCTGGCTCCGCCCACGCCGACGTCCCAAATGAGACGTTCGCTAAGTCATCCAGAGAAGTTGGACCCTCCGACTCCTCAAAGTATGCGCGTTCGTCTGCGAGAGTCTAACAGCGGAGGAGACGAAGGCGCGGATGACCGTTAGGCATTAATGGAGCACTTCCCATATCAAGACCGCATAACCGGTGAGCCTACGGCTGCCAATGCAGCTGCAGACTACAAGCAGCAATATTCACTCCTTCGCCAAAAACTGCAAGATGAACGAGACAGAACTGACCGCATAGAAACTAAGGCTGTAGCCTTATTCGCGGGCACGATTGCCGTCTTGGGTTTCTCTTTCGAACATGTGAGCAGCCCGGTCGACGCGGTCGTACTTCTAATTTTTTTCTGGCCACTGTATCAATTGTACAACGCGATAAAGGCGATATGGCTAGACGACGCGCCTAGTGCCGATGAACTTGCTGAAAAATTCGCTGCATATCCTCAAACAACGTTCGCATCAGCCGCTCTTGCGTTAGCTGACTGTATACGAGAAAATGCCGGTAAGATTGATGCGAAGGCTTCTCATATGAACAAAGGCTTAATCGCCATTCTGACGGTAATTTTTATACTCATCGTAGCAAAGTTTGCATCGAATGCCATCCCTTGGGAGAAAATCAATGCCCGAATCTCGGGACCCGAAGCCATCGGAACAAGCCAACGATTCGCCACAAAAGCGGGAACAGGAACAGAACTCAAAGACGGACGAATCGAAACCGGCCGCCAGGCTGAAACCGCCAACTCCCAAGTCACAGAGGGTCATGATGCTAAAAGCGCTCCAAATAGCGCCGCCGGAGAAGAAGTCGACGAACGAGGACGAGTGACTGGCAAGTTGTTTGGGGTTTTCGTTAGAATGCCAGTCGGGAGTGCTTGGGCATCCTATAATCGCGGGGACGAGCCCCGTTCGAATCAGAATGACACGGCGCTGATTGCTATCGCCAGTGTTTCCGCACTAATCTGGGCAAGCGGGTTAATACTCTATCAGTTAAAACCCTGGACTCTATGGCGGGCCGCAACCCTTGGCTTCGCATCCACCGCTTTCATGGCGGCGCTCTTTGCGTTGTTCGTAACGCCCGTCGTGCTTCGCTACATTACACTTTCGTTCTTTATCTTGTATGTGGGACTCGCGCTGTTAACTATTGTTAGGTTTCGAAACCGTAATTTTGCTCGCAATAAAGCGAGAGAAACCGCTAAGCATCCTAATCTTGCTGGCTACCGGGATGACCAATGGCGAGGTATTTTTCGCAATCAAAGGCTTCACGCGTGGGTGGGCGTGCTGCCCCTCACTACGTATCCCATCGTGTTCTTCTGGCCGACAACGACCGTCATTTCGTGGACGGCTACCGTGTACACTTTTTTGGCGTACCAAGGAATTCTTGCAATATTTGAGGTGGTTCAAGACGCATCTAGTTCATCGCAAAACCAGCAAGGAGCGGTCGTCACGCTTCTGACAGCCTTCCTTAACAAGGATAACCATAAGGACTGAGCCCGTTTTACTGGACTGGATAGATTCTTGAGAGGAAGGGACTCAACACGATGGACGACGCCAAACAAAAGTTCGTAGAGCGTCTGGAACCGTTTCTGAAAAAGGGCTGGGACTTGCACGCGGATTCACGCCAGCTTCGGAACGACGACTTAACGTCGGGAGACTGGATAGCAGAGGTCGAGGTCTGGGACAATCGGGGCTTAGACTCTCTCGTTCAACGTCATCAAGAGAAAGAACGAAAGACTTACGGGACAGAAGGTGAGGCAAACGCCGTCGCGCTCATGGTTGGATTAGGTTGGCTTGAGCGAAACGCATAAGCATCTCCGCAACGCATTCGAACCAAACGTTTCGTGAAACTTTAGGACGAATTATAAACGAATGAAGAGCTTGGCCGTCGTTGGGTTGAAGGTACTGCGTTCGGACGTTGCTCAGACGGTTTTGCTAGCGTTGGTCGCAGGTATTGCTTGCGGGGTAACGATGGCCTACCTTCTGGGCAATCATGCCGTAGCATGGGGTTCGCTTGCTGAATGGCTAACCGCCGCTGGCGCGTTTATCGCAGCTTGGGTTGCATGGACTCAGCTACGCAGGTTTAACGAAAATGCGCGTGCTAAAAACACGCTGCAGTACATGAACAAAACTACCCAAGATATGCAGCCGGTATCATTTAGCCAACCTGTGAACGTAGCCATGGCGGTCGGTGACCTAGATACCACGCTCAAGAACTGGCCAACCCGTAGGCGGATGCACGAGTTAGCGTGTCGATGGGAGTATATGCGAACAGAAATAACTGCTGTCGATGCACCAGAAGAAATGAGAGAATACCTAGCTCTTCGGGACAAATTTGTGATGGCGGCGAATTTCTTTTCCAGTACTGCTGGCCTCGCAGCAGAGGGTTTGATTGACGGCCGGCTCTTTTTGGACTTTTACGCTATACAGGTCGTTACCGTCTGGGAATTTGCAGAAGCGTTTTCGGACGCGAGCAGAGAAGCCGTAACAATATATAAATTACCAAGTTTTTATTCATTCGTCCGAGAGGCAAGTGAGGCATATACTTCGGAGCCTAAGCCGAAAATATCGTACCCGACTACAGGTTAGTCCGCACTTAACCGCTTACGTTCACTGCGCCAAACGCGGCCACATTGGTCATCTAATGCTGCTGCACCCGACGCATTCCCATGAAGTAGCTCGAAGGTCGATAGCAACTGCTGGACATGAATTATTGCGGTGAACAAAATGGTGTTAGGGCGAACAGGAGGCGTCTCAATTAAGCGACCCGTCTTCTGGCCGTCTTCATCGAATTCAATGACGTCGCTGACTATCATTTGGTCGCCATGCAGAAAGCCGCTCTGCAATCTCCAATTCGGTTTCACGCTTCGCTTCCGTTGTTTGGACTCGTCGATGTAATGCAGGATTAGGCCAAGCACTTTAGCCTCGTGTTCCTCAAGAAAACAAATCATTCTTGTCAGGTCGAGCGTTCTCTCGGTTTCCTCTGTCTCCATAAGTCTGTCTAGAGCATCACGCGTTTCTTGGGGCCAGACGGACGGGTCGTAGAGGCTGAGGACCGAGCCCATTTTGTAGTTATGGTTATTCCAATCAAGGACCGCCTCGACGCGCTCTGAGGGGTCGATATGGGGTCTTTTCTTTAGCTTCGCTCGAACGTGTTTGCACTGGACGACGTAGAAGCGCAACCGTACGTCGTAATCTACTAAAGCTCGGCTGAGCATGTTCGCGCCACGGAGCTGCCCTGCGTTTAACAAAAGTAGAGTGGAATCTAACACGTCTTTAGCGAGCGTTCCCAGGACAACGGCCCAGTCTATGAGGCACTGCTCGACCGAGTCCGTGCAGGTAACGGTTCGCAACTTCGTCACATTCTCTGCGAGGAGGGCAGAAGCTCGCCCGCCCAGCGCCGCCGCTTCGTTCGAAAGCATCAAACTAGAAAGCCATAGGAGGCTGCCATTTGGAACGGTTTCGGCCGATGTGTAGACGTGACCTGGACTTCGGACGCGCCTTTGGCAGCTTGTGGAGGTCCGCGATTTCGAATAACCTTCATGCTTCGAGCGTAGGCCGAAACGTGAGAGCGGACAATGACAACGCCTAACAGAATTGGAAGCGAATGTCAGGCCAAATTCGAACAGCTAAAAGCAAAGGCTGGCCTTTAACGCTACGAGACTCCAGGCGCTTTAGAGTTGCCACAAGGCGACTCATGCGTGAGCTTCCGCTCACAATCGAATCCCTGGCGGAACAGATGGACATAGACCCCAGAACTCTCTATCGTTGGCTCCAGACGGACTTTACTGTTCGTGACTCGCACGTTAACGCAGTAGCTATGGGGTTCACTGAATTCCTGGGCGAGAATGAGAGTGAGCAACCACTGCTCGATGAGTTGTTACGAATCCATTCTCCAGAGTTAGCGCAAGTTATGAAAACATTTATGGAATCGCTGGAGGCGAACAAGAGAAAATCCCCGAGGTGATTCGAGCGGAAGAACTGCGCACTAATCGGATTTCGCTTGCGCGTATGTTGACCAACCGACTCATCCGTGAAGGTCGAATTAGCAAGGCCCGGCGGACAGAGTTCAATGCGGTTCTAGCTGGAATCTTTGAGCAAGCGCGTTTGGAGGTCGGCGGCTTCATCGTCAGCAAGTTGAGGGATGGTGAACCAGTTCGCGACCCTGAGGCGGTGTTCTAGCGCCTTGACTATGGAGACACCTCGTTGAACGTCATAATGGCTAGTACCCCGGTCGTGCAGCACGTTGTTGTTCAAAGCATGCCGCCAGAAGCTGTCAAGAGTATGCCTGCGGTTGTCATCAAGGGTTCGCCCTCCGTTGTCATCGACCATATCAAAGGTGAACTGGACCCGCGCCTCACATTCTGGGGGCCGGCGATTCTTGCGCTCATCGCGATTGTCGTGGCGCTAATCACATTGAACAAAGTCCTGGCACAAATCAAACTTGCGAAAGAGCAGCTTGAGGTCGCCAACCAAGAACTGTCGGCGGTTAAGGCTGACTTTAAGTTGTCGCAGGAACAGTTCAAGTTAGCGCAAGAGCAATTCGCAATGATTAAGCGCGCACCCAACTTGGAAGTAGAGTTTATCGGCGGGTCCGAAACGAGGCAGCTTGTCAACGCGACCGACCCGTATAGTGCCTATCGAGAGTTTGCCGTAAATATATACATACGCAATATTGGTACGCGAGTTTCCAGAGGCGTGGAGATGCATTGTTACGTTCCGAAGGCGGCGTTGTGTGCAGAAGTATTAATTCAGCGAACGTATCGTGCAAGGGTCATCGCGGGCGTTGAGTATGTCGCGTTCGAAGCCCTATCGTTGAAGAGGCTACACCAGGACGAAGAGTTTTCTAAGGTTTACCGTATGGAATTCGATAAGTCCGTCACGGATGTAACAATTCTATGGCGCGTATGGGAGGACGATTACGCCTTCCCATCCGAGAGGTACGGCGAGCAACACTACGAGTTTAGGTCTTTCATAGCATAAGGGGCTAGTAGAGTAATGTGGCTACAAACCGCGTTTCCGAGTCTCAACATTTTGCATGAGGCAGCCATTGACGACGTTGCCTTCGTCGTTCTAGAGCAGGCAAAGACAAGGGGGCGCAATTTTAGTGCCGTCAGCATGGTTTGCGAGATAGGTGACAGGGCGAGCTATCCGACTACGTCTCGCCCTCCAGGAAACGACTTAGACCCGGCTATGGCAATCGTGTCTGAAGCGTTCTCGCGGCTTGAGAATACAGGACTTATTGCCAGAGACCACTCGAGCCATAATGCAGAGACCTATCGGGTTACTCGTCGCGGGTTAGCAATCCGTGGACGCTCAGATTTCGCATCCTACGCTAAACGTTCGTATTTGCCTGACGAAGTGCTCCGAGAAGAAATCGCAGAAGTCGCACTGTCCCCGTTTTTGGCTGGGCGCTATGACGAAGCAGTTCGAAGTGCGTTCACCAGAGTAGAGTCTGCGGTTCGGAAAGCTGCAGGTTACGGTTATGACCAATATGGCGTCAAAATGATGCAATGCGCATTCGGTAGTAACAAAGAAGGGACCGAATTAGGACCTCTCAGCGACCCCGACATGGAACCGTCAGAACGTGTGTCTCTGATGAACTTATTCGCCGGGGCTATTGGCTATATCAAAAATCCGCTAAGCCATCGTGAACTCGACATTGACGACGCCCGCATTGCGGCATCGAGAATTTTGCTAGCTAACGACCTTATGTACAGTCTGGCCGCGAACGCCAAGAAAGCTCTCGGGCTTGAGCTGGCGCAATTCCTCAAAAGATTTGACGAGGAAATGGGCAACCAATGAAACGCTTTGCTTCTAGCCAGCGCTCGCACGTCGTAGTTTCTAAGCGAGGGGAAAGCTAATGCCGACGCCTCAACCTCACGCCCTGCAAATTATGCCTCATCACGCCGCTCTATCGACCGGTACTGTTCACGTCGCGCCTGGTACAATCGTCACGGTAAATCCGCCAAGCCCGCCAAACGACAGGGTAGTCGACAATTTTACGATTGGGCTATTCGTTGGCTCGATACTGCTCTTTATAGCCACGAGCGTACTCGCTTGGAAAACGTGGCAGCTTCACGACGCTACGAAAGAGCTTGCGAAAGATACGGTAGAAGGGTCGAAGCTTGCGGACCAACACCACCAAGAAAGCCTATCTCCTGTGTGCGTTATCGAGAAGGCTGAGTGCGTAAAAACATCTAGCCCAGGAGGCGAAACTCGCTACGGTATAAATCTTATAGTCAGGAATATCGGTGCCGGACCAGCACTAACCGTTATCGCAACGGCTATTGCTATGGAAGGGCTCGAAGAGGTCGGTGCATTGGTTCTCGATGGAATGGCGTACTCGTTAGGTCCAGGGAAAAAGCGGGCCCACAGCTTTGACTCATTTCCAATCAGAGAAAACGCTGCATTCAAGGTCACCGTCGCTGCTCAAAACATGTTCCGCGGGCAAACCCTGGGCGTGTGGTTGGTTTGGGCTGAGGGCGGCTTTACGATTCTCGACTATAGGACGCCAGAGCCGAATGAGCGCTTTACTGTAGCGTCGAGAGGTGCGGACGAATCGGGCATTCCGGGTTTCATGAATATCCCAGTTGAAGAAGCGTGAGAAACCCCATCGGAGCTGTGTGATGGCAGAACGGTCACCTTGAAATCGAAATGTGCGTAGACTCAAGCAAAGTAGTGTGCCCGGTACATATGAACTGTTTTGGACTGCGAAAACTGCCGAAGGCTTGTTCCCGTATCCGGACGATAACGGAAACGGAAAAGCTAGCTTTGAGGTGACCGTTGCGTAACGTCGCGACGGTTCCACTTACGGCTATAGCTGGCATAAAGGGTACCCCATTGACCCCTCAAATGCCGGGTCCGTGACCATCAAATATCTTGCAGAATATCGCTATTTTGCAATCGTTTCCATAAAATCAAGCACGAGAAGAGGGTACAAGACCCCTCATTGAGTCCCATGAGGTAGCCATTGCCTTGCAACGAGATGAACTCTCGCTTGCGCCATAATTCCCGCGCATTTCTGGCAGTAGCAGAGCAGTCGTAACTGGTCCATACGTGCCGTTCCTAGCCGCTAGACGCACGTTACGACGGCTGGTAGTGTTATGGTGTCACCAGCCGGCAAAATGCAGCCACGGGGCTAGAATTCCATCATGCCGATGCTTCGGTAACGATGCGCGAACGGAGCATTGCGCGTACCGATGAAGCATGCCATACGGCTGCGCGTTTGGGTCGAGCGCCACGTTCGGTGAGCATCCGGCCTATCTCGCGGAAACTGCTTTCAGCACGGTCCATGCGAAGTGCTTCCTGCAGTGCGTTCTGCTCGAACTCGTCGGGCAGAAGTTGCTTGCCGTCGCGACGATAGCCAAATGGTGTAGAGCCGTAGACTTGACCTTTTTGACGTTTGTCAGCCAACACGTCGGACGTGCGTTCCGCAATAATTTCGCGTTCCCATTGCGCCACACTGCCGAGCATGTTTACTATGAGCCGTCCTGAAGCCGTCTTAGTGTCAAGTTGGTCCGAAACGGATACCAACGACGCCTTATGCTCTTTGAATAGTTCGAGGATGGAGTCGAGGTCGCGTATCGAGCGAGTGTATCGGTCGAGCTTTAGGGCAATCACGCGAACGATAGAGCCATCTCGTACACCGGCAAGGATACGGGTCATACCGGGACGTTGCAACGTCTTCGCACTAACACCGGCGTCGGCTATCACCTCGTGTAACGGCAGGTCCATCGCTTCGGCATACGCACGAACGCGGGCTTCTTGGCAGTCCAACGACGCACCGTTTTCGGCTTGGTCGTCAGACGACACACGGATGTAGCCGACCGTTAAGCCGACCGATTTCCTAGGCAGTTTCCGCTGACGCATGACGACCTTTCTGTACAGTGCCGACCCGCACTGCACGGCGCAATAAAAAATGGCGTCAACGAAAAAGGAAGGCCCGCTTGCGGAAGCTCGCGCCCTCCTGGCGGGCGTGATCAATCAGCCCACGGGCGATCTCGCACGGGCTCGTCGACTTATCGATCGTGCGCTGCGCGAAACGCCGAAGCTCGAGGAAGAGCAACGGCGCATCGCGGCCATCGTCGCATCGCGATTGCACATCCAAACTGCTGACGACATGGAACTGTTCTGCCAGTCGTATTGGGCCAGCGTCGGCGCCATCGCTGGCGTCGTCAAAATTGTCTTGCCGCCGGTGCCTAAGAGCCCGGGTAAACGCCGACGCCGTCTGGGGCCAACGTCGCATATTTTGCGAGCCGCCGACCTTGCCGCCGAACGCAGCCGTAAACCCCCATCGAAACCGACCTAGAATCGGCTGTGGCGGCAACGGAATAAACGGGTGAGTCGCGGCTGCGTCGCACACGCCCGAGCACAAGCCCGAAACGTGGCCAATGCGATTCCCGGAGTCCGAACGCTCTTGATGTCTGATTTCCAGACATCAAGGACGATGCAAGGCGGCCGGCTCGACGTCTCAGTTTCCTTTCGCCGCGGCTAACCGATTCAAACGCGGATCCGGCGGGTCGATAAGTCGCGTCGCCGTGCGTTACGGTGGCCGGAAATGGCCGAGAAACAGCCTGCAGCGTACGGAATCGAAAACGGTGGGTATTTCATAGGTCGCGTGCTTTCGCGCCAGCACACGCCACGCAGCGCGCCACTACGCTGCTTTGGCGAGGCGACGTCCTTGACGTTAACCGCCTCAGCGTCGAGGAACGAACACGAAATAGAGTGAGGAGGGGTAAGCTGGACCCGGAGAAGCCGAAGAACGCCTATCCCCAGAACGCCCCGGTAAAGGCATCGAACATCCCGTCAATACCTCCAGCATCGCTTATGGAAGGGGATGGCCAGACAACATCGCGGTGTTGGATGGGCCAGACAGCCATTGCCCTGCCAGCGGCGTCCCCGTTGATTGCTCGCGGGTAACGGCGCGACCGCCCGATGAATAAGATGACCGCGAGATAGAGTGCGCCGATAGCGTAGTGCAGCTGGACTATACTGCAGCCGGACCCGAAGTTGCGTCCCCCGTCCTTGTTTTCGAAGATATTACTACCCTTAGCGTTGCCCACGTTATGTCGCGCTCCGATCAAGACGAAGGTATCGCTCGACGGCTGTGCTTTTTGATAGAAGTTAGAATAGTACGAACTTGGAATGCTTTGCGCGGCTGGGTGAAGTTGGTGCAATACAAGTGCGGTCTTCGTCGCCCATGAAGCGACCGTTAATTGTGCCGTGTATCCTAGCTTTATCCCGACGCGTTCCGCCTTAAGCATCGGCTGCAATATCTTTGCGACCTGAACTTCGAGACGGCTCATCCAACCGTTATTGCAGGCAGCGCAGAACGCTTTAACGGTGTGTTCCAGCGAATGGTCGCCGCTGTACGACCAAACCGGAACGGCGTCGCGTTGCAGGTCAAATACGGGCGAGGGAAGCGACGGGTCATAAAACGTATCTCGCACCCACTTAGCAAAGAGGTGTTCTTTGGTAACGCCACCCTTCCCGCAAAAAACACAGGTGCTTGCCATGATTGCGCCCTACGCTAGCTTGTGGGCGATATGTTCGTCCAGAATCTCTGACACAGTGAAGGGCACTATCACCTTGCCGGACGACTTGAAGAATCTGTCGATCTCTCGCAACGCGTCCGAGCTGTAGTCGAACGAAACAAAGAACCCTTTGGTCCGCTCCTCGCGCACCATCATCGCCTCGAAGGCATCTATGTCGGGGCGACCTACCTTGTCCTTTTGTTTAACTTGAATCGGATACCACGCGTCCATAAAGTCAAACTCGCCCGTGCTTGCCCCTCTACGTTCTGGGGTGGCCGAAACGGGGTAGATTTTTCCGTCAATGCCCATGTCGCCAACCTTCGCTTTGTTCGGCAGTCCGCCAATCGCGATGACGGCCCAGTTTTCAAACTCGAAGGGCGGCATCTTGCGAAGTTTTTCTTTGCTCCAGGGAAGATCGCGGACAACGAAGCCGCGATTGCCCGCCATCCAGGCGTCTTCGCCCTCTTGCATTTGGCAGTCGCGGACCAGACGTTTCGCCATAACGCGACACGCCGTCGGGGAAATATCAATCCCGATCCATTGCCTTTCAAGCCGCTGTGCGGCGACGATGGCCGTACCGCAGCCGCAAAATGCATCGAGAACAATATCGCCCTTGACGCTGCTGGCATTTATGACGCGCTCTAGCAGAGCGATGGGCTTCTGCGTTGGATAGCCCATGCGCTCGGCGTCATTCGCACGAAGCTGGCTGATATCGGTCCACACATTTCCAAGGATCGGACCCTCTTGTTCGTCGAGATAACGCTTGAACATAATTCGGCCCGTCTTGTCTGCCGGAAACAACAACAACCCCTTGCTATCCAGCATTTTCATGCGTTCCTCGTCGCACCGCCAGCCTTTCGACGGGTGAGGATAGCCTTTGTATTTGTACATGAGATTAGGGCGCGGGTTCGGGCTAGCGAGGTTGTCCGTATTGAAGCGCCTAGCTCCTGGCGGGATTGACTGCAGCGCAATCTCGTCCTTCGTCATGCGTCGTATGCTACCATCGGGAAGTTCAAGCCATTGGTACCAGTCTCGCAGGGTCTTTTCAGGATAGGTCGTGTGCTGGGGAACGAACGTGTATTTCGAAGAGCCTCCCGAATATAAGAACAGGGAATCGCTAACAACAGGAAACTGTTTGACGGCATCGTTATGCGTGTCTGCGCGCTTCCAAATAATCTCGTTGAGAAACTGATTCTCGCCAAGGATTTGGTCGAGCATGATCTTGACGTAGTGGCTGGCGTGCCAATCACAATGATAATACAGGCTTCCCGATGGCTTTAACACGCGGCCGAGTTCGACGCACCGGGGTCGCATAAATTCGATATACGCCTTTGTCGAAGCGTGCCGGTCCTCGAAGGCGCGCTTCTCTTTCGTCTCCCCCCAAAATATCTCGTAGTTCCGGTTCGAGTTGAACGGGGGGTCGATATAGACCAGATCGACGCAATCATCGGGAAGCTTTTGAAGTTGGTCCAGGCAGTCACCGCAGTACACGATGCGAGTACCTATCTCGCGAGCCCGCTTGGGCACGGCGCTACGTGCCATGACCAACGCCCCACGCGGGGTTCGCTGCAAGGACCGCGTCGTAGAGCTTCTTGGCGGCCGTAATGTCTGTCGGAGCCTTTAGAATGCTGGTCCTCCCGCAGCGTATCCCCGCTCGTCAAAGTGACGAGCACCGGCGTCGACAGCCTGCGGTTCGGCACTACGGCAGGGCAAGGCACTCTACCCGCCGCGCAGTCGGCCGTCGCGTAGGCTGGGCCAGGCTCGACCCGGCTCGAGCCGGACCGGGGCTCTTGGCGACCAGTCTTTCGCTGCTCGAATGTCGAGCGACGTGATCGATTAAGACCCGGCGCTTCAATCGTCAAAGTAAATACGCCCTGAGTTGGTGATTCCTTGATATGCTCATACGACAAGTATCGTAATTATCGAGCGGCCGGCATTAGCCGGAAAAAGGAATCCATTCCCTAATACAATAAGCGGCTTTCTATGTCACCGCGCCCTCATACTAATCTTTTAACGATCGCCTTAGCGTTGAAAGAACCTATCGATTCAGATTGGATCGCCGGAACGACAAAGTCGACCGGAACAGACCTCCGAACGACTGAAGATTCCGCGTTAGTCGGCCGGCTGCGGGCGCAACGGTTAGCGAGCGTTCTTCAAGCGCCTCTGCGCGGGCGACAGCCTCCAACCGGACGCCCGAAATATATTTTCAAGGTCTTTCCCAACGCTGACGCTCCGGTGCTTCCTCCCGCTTCACCAAAGACACTGAAAGCCAACCAGTCCCCTTCGAGCTCCAGTCTCAAGCGTATCCCGTTTTATCTATTAGCATCCCTGGCGCAAGCCGCAGTGGCGGAATGGACGAAGCAACGAACGAATTTCTCGCGACAGCTGGACCAAGAAATATCGAGCCTTGAATCGCAACTGCTATCAACCCGGGATCGAAGCGAGAAAAAACGATTGGCTGACGCATTGCAAACAGCATTGCATTCCGATGAGGACGTGGACGCCGTGATTGCGAGGCGCGTGTATGCCAAACTCGCGAACTCCGGTGAACCCTATTCGACGTTCGTGGACGCGGTCGATTGGAACGCACAGCGATAACAAGGTGCCACTTCCGAGGTCGTGCCTGGTACTGGAGGCTACGCGTCTTCCTGGATAATCAACGCTTCGGCGTTTCTCCCGAAGTAAATAACACGGTGCGCAGAAAACGAGGCAATGAAGCCCGCGCAGCCGGCTTCGACGAGATCATTCCACCATTCAAGGCAACCGTACTGATATGAACCGCGGCTGGTTCGCTTGATAGCCGACCGAATTTCCGCTTCGGCAAAAACATGACCGACCATACCTTGGGTTGGCTTGAGACGGGCCACAACCGCCGCCCCGTCGCCGCTCTGGTAGAATGTTGCTGCCGACCGACGGAAGTCCACGAGCAGACTTTCGAAGCCTTCGCCTTCCAGCGTTGCGGCGATCTGCTGAAAGGAAAGCGATTTGTCGGAGGCGCCGGACAAACAGGCTGCCACGATGTCGTTTTGATGGTCAATCATGCCAGGTGGCCGCTCGCGGCCACGCGGCAGTGGCTGCTATTCATTACTAACCGAGTTTTGTCTTTCGATTGACTCTCGTATTTCCGCTGTTAGTTGCTCGACTTGGGTGGCCGGTTTTGACTCGAGCCCAATCAGCCGATTATCGGCTTTTGCGATTGCGATAATCAGCGCGTCGAGCTTTACATTCATCGCTGCAGTATCGCGGCTCTGGGCATTATTCAGGACGAAGACCATGAGGAAGGTAACGATCGTCGTTCCAGTGTTGATAATAAGTTGCCAGCTATTCGAATAGTGCGTCGCCGGTCCGAATATGGCCCAGACAATAATGACAAGGAAAGCGGCGCCTGTGGCCGCTGGCGATGAAACGAAGCGATTAACGCTGGAAGCAAAGGTGCTAAAGCCGTTTTTCAGCATGTAAAGGTCCATTCCGCGTATGTCCAGATATTCTTGTGAGCGCGATCGCTTCTGGCGTATCGGCAAGCGCTGCCGGAGCTAGGGCTTCTTGTAAGGCGACCTTTCGGCCAATGTCCCACTCCCCGGGCGACGCGATGCGAACCGTTACAGAACCCATCTTTGGCTGTACGTCTCCTCGGAACGCCGAGCCCTCTTTCGCGCGCAAATGGAACACGTCTGAATGTCGTGACCAACAAGTCGGCAGCCCGGGACGTTGCTCATCGTTTGGGAAAGTGTAGCGTATGCCTGAATCATCGATGAAGCACCTCAGCATTCTTCCGATGCTCGCGCGCTGCGCTCTTGTGAATACGAACGATGCGACGCGAAAGGAGGTTCAGCGCTTATGCGAGGCACTCGACGATGACGGTCTCAAACCGATCGCGGACAAGGTGCGCGAGTCGTTGCACGGCCCAAACGACGAACAGATGCTGCAGCAATTAATCAATGCGACCGCCCAAGACTCACCGCGGAGAAAGCGGCTCGAAGCTGCACTCGACGCCTATCAGGCCTACGAGTCCCCGCCCTTGCTCCATCCAGCGTCCGAAGACCGGTCGTTAGACGCGCCATTGACGCTTTACCGTCGGCGCAGCGCAAGGTGCTCTTCGCTGTGAACCAAGGCTTTTCGGACGCGCGGATCGCCGAAGAACTCGACCGCAGCATTCACACCGTGCGCAATCACGTCAAAGTGCTCTTTAAGAAATTCGAAGTCCGATCCCGCGCAGAGCTGATTGCAAAGACCGCGATCTACCACCAGTAACGTTCGGCTGCTGCATCGCCGGCGGCGCCGGCATCGCCAACCGTCGCGCCCAGCGCACCCCTCCCTAGGCCCATCGTCTCAGGCGTATGGTTCGACCGCCCTAGCCGAACGCTACGTTCCTCCGTAGAGCGAGGCACCGCTATCGTCGTATCGTTATACAGAGGAACGTCTATGCGTCTTTGTGCTTTCAGCCTACTCTTCATTGTTATGAGCGGTTGCAGTGGTGCTGCAACAACCCCAGTTGTCGCTGCGAGATCCGCTACGGCTATTCCAAACGGTCACGCGTCGCATTCGGGCTTTTCCATCGATGGTACGCTCTATATCGTCGAGCTCGATCAAGTCGACCCAAGCGTGATCGGCGCCGTGCAGGCATATACCGGTCACAAACCGCGATTGCTCGGAACGATCGCCGGCCTGGCATCCGGAATCACCACGCCATACGCAATCGCTCCCGACCGGAACGGCAACATCTTCGTCGCCAATGGCTTTGGCGACAGCTCGTGCGACACGTGCACCATTACCGAATATGCCAAACAGCAATACGGCGATGTCGCGCCGCTCCGCACGATCGGCAACGTCGGACCGGTCAATGCACTCTACATCGACCGACACGAAAACATCTACACCGCCGGTGAAGCCATCGGAAGCCTTGCGGGGAACAACGCGGTCTACCACGACGTCAACGGCACCTACCAGCGCACCCGGCAACTCGAGCGGCGGCGTCTCGCAAACGGCATCGCACTCGATGCCAGCGGACGAATCTATCTCTCTACGAGCCGCAACGGCTATCACGGCAACGGCGCGATCGAAGTCTTTAGCGCCGGCACGCATGGATCGGCACGCCCGATTGGAACTATCACCGGCCCGAAGACCGCGATATTCAGTCCGTCTGGCCTCGCCTTTGACCAAACCAGTAACCTCTATGTCGCCCAGGTCGCCCACGCGTCCATCACCGTCTACCCGGCCGGCAGCACCAACGGCAACATCGCACCGCTACGAACGATTGCTGGACCTGATACGACAATCCAATACCCCACCGCCCTCAGTTTCGACCGACACGGTAATCTGTACGTCGATGACGCAGGCCGAGTGCTCGTCTTCGCGCCGGGTGCCGGCGGTGACGCTCCTCCGATTGCAACCTTGAGTGCGCCCGCATTGCAGCATTGGGCGGTCGCGATGACCGTCTTCCCACAAGGCACGCAAAGCCACTACTAGGCACTTCCTAACGCTCACCCCCACCCCTCGGCCATCTCCGAGATTCTGAATACGAAGTAGAGTGAGGAGGGGGTGCGAAGACGCGGGCAAGCGACGCGCACGCACGAAAGAGCGGAACGTCATGACCGCACTACTCGCAGCGGGCGGCGGCGGAAGCGCCGGCTCCCGCTCCACGCAACGCCGTCCTATTCGTAAGGGACAGCGCAAGGCGACGCGATCGGGTCGACGTTGAGCACGACGAAGCGCGCCGATCACATCGACCGAACCCGATGCGAGAAATGCCCGCACATCGTGTCGATGCACGTCGCGGATGGCCATTGTGTGGTTTGTCGAGAAAAGGCCCGCGCGAAAGAGTCGGGCAATTGGGCGTGCGCGAACCTTCAGCTCGAGATCTCCGTAGCGTGGGGCTTAAGTCGACGCTCTCGGTGCAAGCAAGCCACCGCTGGTGCCGTCATCGTCCGATTCGCAGCACGGTTTCGCCAAGACCGTCGACCGTCCCGACTGACATGAAAATCCGCTGTACCTTTTTGTGCGAGTCTACGCCGACAATTGTCTTCGTGTGCCTCCAATGATCGCGCGTCATCCTGACAGCTCCATTACCCGTCGGCAGGTTGGACACGGGCCACGAAGGCACGGAACTCATGCCGGTACGAACGGAGATGTTTTCGCAATGGATGGACCCTTCTCGGCAAAGCCGAGAGTGTCGACCAAACCGAGCCAGCATCAGTCTTTCGACAGTTGGAGCATTTGAAGTCATGTGGCTTGCTGACGACGTAAAGTGTACGACGGGCGCTCGGAGAATTGAGAAATAGCAATGCAAAGGGATTGGTCTGCAGGAAGCTTTTAGAAAATAATAAATCGACAAATCCTGTCGGCTTCTTCCGAGATTACCGGCCGGCAGAGGGCGATGTCATTGGCCCGCGGCCATTCGCGCGCACCTGATTCTATTTAGGAGACTGTTATGCGAATGCAGAACCATCTGGCATTGCAGTCCAGCGACGCAAAGAAAGCACCCGGCGCGATCGCCGCGATGCTTTCCCATTGATGACGATATTACGGAAAGAAGGCCGGTGCGGTGGCTTGATCGACCGGATAGCCACCTTGAATCGAAAACTGGTTCGTCGCCTGCCCACCGCCTGGGTAGGCATACTCTCGCATCATGTCGACGCCGAAATAGCTGTCCGCTGCGTACAGCTGGTCGCCGGACGCGGTGAATGCAAAACTCAATCCATATTCGAGGCCATCTAGTTGCGTCGTCGATACTGGTTTGCCAAGTGAGTGCTTCTTTGGAGGATTATAGGTATAAATCGTTACGGGGCTGGAGCCTTGATTCATGATCGCTATATCGCCAGTTCTATCAACCTTTATACCTCCGGGCGCGCTGAGGCTGTTGGCTGTCATCAACAACTCGAGCTTCTTGGCCTTGCAAGCGCCCTTGATCCGGCCGACAGCCACGCCGCTGCCGAATCCCGGACCACCGTCGACATAGAGATTATCTTTGAGATCAAATCCGTCGAATACAGGTCGAGGAAGATCGTCGCTGGCGATCGTCGCACACGCTGCCGTACTTCCTTTCGGGTAAAAGGTAACGTTGCCCAGTCCACTTGCGGTGCTGTAGCTCGTCACCGCTAAAATGCCGTCCTTTGACACGGCGACACCGACAGGTTCCTGACCAGTCGCCGCAGGTATTATTGCTGCCACCTTTTTATATGGCGGGGCGTACTCGGAAACGTATGGGCCGTATGTATTCGCGACAAACAGATCGCCGGCGCTATCGACGGCCAGGCCTTGTGGGTTCTCCTGGCCTTTGATCGTTTTTGCCAGTTTGTTCATACCGGTTTGCTGGTAGACGTCGATCTGAGAGTACATTATCGACACGAACACCAATGGTCGGCTTTTTTGGGCCAGCCCTTCGGCCGGAACACTTATCGGCGCCAAGGTCACCCCGCTCGGTAACGATTGGCTGCCTGAGCAAGCGGAGAAGATGCAGAGCGCACTCGCCATGGAAAGCGTCGGGCGCAACGCCGCAGAAACACGCATGATGGTCTCCTTATCAAACGGGTGTCCATCGTACGGTGTCCGACACAGCTCCGCATCCGTAAGTGACGCAGTTAAAAGCTCGAAATCGTGCAATTCGCGAGGAAGGCGGAGGGGCACGTGTGACGGCGCTCGCGATCGCGCGCTTGCTTCGCTCCGGCGACGGCGCCGAGGTGCTGCAATCCCTGTCTGCCGGTCGAGCATTGCTGGGATGTTGCGGCGACGAGCCCGGTGTGCGCGAGTGGCTCGACCGCGCGGTTTCGTCCTTGCGCCCGTCCGGGGAACGCAAGGTGGATGAAGCGCGCCGCTGGCGGCGTTGGACGATCGTCTATCGCTACGATCGGCGACGCGAAGCGCGCGAGCGAATCTGTCGGGACCTGCGCATTTCGGAGCGCTTATTTTACAAGGAGCGTTCGGCCGGGCTGAACCGAATTGCAGGCATGATTGAAACTGTGCAATTGCTGCGCCTCGAAGTCTCCGAACGACCGGCATTCGAAACCGAACTCCTGAGAATCGACGAATTGCTGCACGCCGAACAATTGGATGCGGCTGTTAACGCACTGCGCGTTTTGCAGCCCGGCGCCGATTCGGCAACCCGCCAGCTCGGCGTAATGAGCCGCGCCATCGTCGCCTTGGCGAACCCGGGTCGCCTAGCGGAGTCGAAGCATGTTGCCGCAGAGGCTCGGCACGCATTGCCATCTGTCCCTCTGGACGACCGAACCAATGCAATTGGAGGCTTTTTACGGGCAGAGCTTTGCCGCACGCACCAGCAAGGCGACGCACGCGGATACGGCCGCACCTTTGACTTGCTCGAGCGGGAGCTTGCGGCCCCTGCCGCTGAAGGCGATCCGTGTGCGTTACGTCTTCTGGCGGCAGCAAGTATAGATCGAGCGTTCACGCGCGTCGACGTGGGCGACAGTGACGGGGCACAAACTGCCCTCGAGAGAGCACGCAATTTTGCCTCTCGAACGCTACGGCCCATACTGGAGTTCGAGGTGCAAGCCGCGGTCGTCGACGTGGGGATTCGCGTCGACCGTCCACAGTATTTTGCAGGTGCGGCGGCTCAAGCATGGCAGACGTTCAAGATAGCCGAGGCTCGCGGATTTCACGCGCTGGCGACGCGAGCCTTATATCAATGCGTCACGAGTGCCCTCATCGCGCGCAAACCAGTGCGGGCGGCCCGTTTCGCGCGACTCCTGCTTGATCGCTCTGCCCGGACCGGCAATCTCGAGTGTCGCTCGCGAGCAATGCTGGCTGCAATCGGCGTCGAGTATGTTTCGGGACGGCACGAGCGTGCGCTCGACCGGCTCGATGCATTTGCGGCAGGTGCGATGCCGGTCGTTATTGACGACGTCTTTGTCGCGTTGCTGCGGGCGCGCATTCTGGCTGGTCTGCACCGCTTCGCGGAGGGCATTGCCATCCTCGATCGCACCGGCAAATGTGCTGCAAATGCCAATATGAGACAGGCGGCGGGTCTTGCGGCGCTTTGGAAGAGCCGCATGGCCGTTTGTATCGCCGACCTTTCGCAGGCTCGCATCGAATCCCACACCAGCGTCGAATTGCTGACGCAGCATCCGACGCCGTTCCAACTTTACCAAGCCTTTAATCACGCATTCGAGGTGACGGCGCAACGTCGATATCGCTACAACGCGAGCGACCTTTGGCAGATGATCGCTCCGGCTTTCGATGAAACCGACGACGATCATGGCGAATTTACTGACGCGTTGCCCAGCATTTCGAACGTCGTCGCCGATGAGTGGACGGTTTTGACGTTACGCGAGCGCAGTGTCGCTAAGCTGGTGCGGTCGGGCCGCACGAACCGCCAAATCGCTGCACAGCTGGGCATCGGCGTCCGTACGGTAAACCAACACGTGGCTTCTATCATGCGCCGGCTAAACGTCTTTCGCCGCTGGGAAATCGGCTAGACTGCGATCTCCAACACAGGATGTTCCCGTCGTTCCATGCCCGGCGCAATTTCATGACGGCGTTAGCAAGATCGAGCCTAGCACGATCGATAAGGGGCAGCAGTGAACTGGCGAGCGTTAGCGGCCCGCATCATTTTATACTGTACCCCTCAATCGGTAACTGACCTGCTCAACTGCGCGGCCACCATCCGGAATTAATAGGTAGATAGGCAGCGCCGCGCGGCCACGAGATTCCTTGTAGATTTCGTGGTTAATAGGCCGCGAAGGACTCCTCGGAGTTAATCCGTTGAGCGAGCTATTCGGATGGTGAACCGTTCTGGCGCGAAAAACGTCCCGCAACGACACGTGCTACAATCGTGCGAAAGCGATTCGCAGGCAGCTGCTCGCGAACACGCGAATTAAACGGCCATCCCTAAATTTTTGGCCTGCCTTCGATTTCGCGGATACTTGATAGGCCTCAGCCGTCGGCCGATTGAGAGCCGCAGCCGTTTTTTTAGGACAAGGTCGTCCATTGTATCAAGTTTGACGTTGGTTTCGCGATGATGATGTGTACGGGTCTTTTCGCTTTCGAGTTCTTTCAAATGGACGACGGTCGGAACGTCCATGCGGTTGCGCTCGATTTCCAAAGCCGAATGGTGCTGGTCATGCCATGTCTGCGAGCGAGGTCGCCAACCGAAGCTCCGCGACATATTCATCGACGATGGCGACGATCTGCGCTTCGGTAAAGCGGCCCTTAAACGCATGGGTGGTTCTCCTTGCAGGCTCGGTCGAGCGGAAAACCACAATAATCCTCGGCTCCTGATTCAGGGCTATCCCACATCGACCTGGACATGGTGAGCTGCACGGGCGCCGAGAAATGCTAGCGTCGAGTCGCAACTAGCCATGCGGCGCACTACGATCGGGAGCAATCACCGGTTTGAAGGTTCCCGTTGCGGCGCTGGTCTGTCCGTAGAAGGCACGCTAAAGCATTTCGCGCTCCAGTAAGACGAGTTTAAGGCATGTGATTACCAGGTAGAAGTCACTTGAGGCGCCATGGCCAAAAACACCCGAAGTACATTGATTGGGCAAAAGCTGGCTGCCGAAGCAGTTGGCACGTTTCTGGTTACGGCGACCGCAATCGGAGTCGATATCTTCTACTACACGCAGGGAAATATCGACTATTCGTCGCGTTGGCTCGCGCGCGGACTATCCGTAGCAGCCGTGATATACGCATTTTCAGCGATCTCAGGAGCGCATGTCGATCCAGCGGTCACGCTTGGATTTGTCTTTCGGCGCGTCTTCCCCATTCGAATTGCCGCGGGCTATATTGCTGCGCAGTTCGTCGGCGCCCTCGTTGCAGCGGCAATGTTTTTAGCCGTATTCGGTCCGCAAACGCTGGCCCTCGGTGCGAGTCATCCGGGTCCGCACGTTTCAGCGCCGTTGGCCGCGGCGACCGAACTTGTTTTGACGTTCGCCCTGATGCTGGTAATTCTGATGACTGCCGAAGAGAAATCCGCCGTTGGGCCCAATACTGCGCTCGCCGCAGGCTTCGCGGTGGCAGCCTGCGGCTTCGTAGGCGGCCCTCTCAGCGGCGCCTCGATGAATCCGGCTCGAACGATTGCGCCACAATTACTAAGTTTCCAATTTCAGAACATCTGGATTTACCTCATCGGGCCGATCGCCGGTGCTGGCCTGGCGGTCGCTGTTCATGCTGGCATATGCGGGCGGGCGAGTTCATCCCAGGTACATGCTGCAAAAGGAGAAGAATAAGATGGCGAAGCGACAGATTTCGGCTGTGCACGAAATTCCCACTTGGAACAAGCTCGAAAAGAATGCAGTCAACGCAGTAATCGAGACGCCACGTGATCAGCGCCACAAGTATGCGTTCGACGAAAAGACGGGTCTCTTCCGACTGTCTATGCTGCTCGCCGAGGGATTACAGTGGCCGTACGACTATGGCTTCATTCCCCAAACATTGGCGGCGGATGGCGATGCACTCGACGTTCTCTATCTCGGTGAAAAGCCGACGTTCACTGGCTGTTTGGTAAGTGCGCGTATCATCGGTGTCGTGCGTCTGAAGAAAAATGGCAAAGAAAATGATCGGGTCTTGGGATGCCCGCTAAATCAAAAGGGCCTAACGCAGAAGTCCGACCCGTTCAACGACATTTCGGACGTACCCGAAGACATGATTCAAAGTATCTGCCGGTATCTCGTCGACTATTCTACCGCAGAGGGCAACGACCTAGAGTTCAAGGGCACCGGCTCGCGGAAAGCCGCCCTGAAAGCCATTGAGCACGCGCGTTCGGACTTCAAGAAAGCGAATAAACTCCAAGAGTAACGTTCTGCTCTAGGTTCCTGACTGAATCCGGCAGACTGTTTGATGAAGTATTCGACGAAAACGACAAATTGACACGCGGTAATTTCCAGCTCATGCGACCAATCCGGGCGATACAACGTTAAGATGTCCTAGACGACATCCTCCAACACGGGCTGGTATGCAGATCTAAAGGCTGCGTCGGATGACTGCGTCTTGATGCCCCAGATTGGTCGTACGTCCATATGGAGGGCTCCAAAAAAAAATGTGTGAGTCTACGTGCGGACCTTCCGATGAGTCACCGACCGAGCTTGAATCGAAGGTGTAGTTGCTGAACTGGGCATTGGCGGAAAGCAATAGATGCGTTTCTTTAATGTCGGCGGTGAGCCTCGCCGGCAGCATAAAGGCACCGACCCGGCTGAAGGTGACGTTCAATTTTATCCGGGTGCCCCCGGTATATACCGTATCGACTTCCCGCGTGCAGAACCTCGGCCCGAGCGTGACCGTCGCGCTCGTTAGCGTGGGATCGTCGATGGCGCGAAGCGCGTAGACGGTGTTTCCGGCGCCCTCACCCACCTCTTGGTAGAGGAAGCGCGAAGGCCACATCGCCGGATCAAGCATGGAAAGATCGATGTCGTGAGCGGGGTGCGGGGCAAACCACGGCAATCTGTCGATGTGAATGACATAAGACTTGCCTGGCCGGTAATTTCCGATGCCCTGCACGTGAAAGTGCAGCCATGGGAAGTGTCGCATGGCCATTGCCACGTCAACGTTAAAGCTATAGGCCGGTAGGGCGTCATCTCTCTCGAAGGCAGTGAGCGGTGATGTGCCGCCATTGCATGCCACCGACGACCCAGTGGAGATGAGTGCCCCAACGATCGGGCCCATCACATAGATGCTACGTCTGTGCATTCTCCGCCGTCGTGAGGAAGACGCTAGTGGCTTGTCGAGGACCATATAAATATGCCGTACCACTTTTCAGAATATCCATACGATGCCGCTCGCATTCTCTGCGCCCGCGGATGCGGCGGCAGTCGGCGAGATCGTTGAGCCATCTGGAGCGTTCGATGTAAGAAAACGGAATATAGTCCGAGCGCTTCTGCAGCCGGGAAATAGAGCCTAATACTCGGTATGCTCGTCGAAATCGCCGACATTGAGAATGTAAGGCCGCTTCGCGTGCGGCCAACTGCAGTTCGGAGCCGCTGCTCCAGGCATACACGTAGCTTTCGGAAATCAGCCGTCAAGCGGCGCAGAGATTCGCAGATCACGGATAATCTATACCCAGCCGCACCTAGTTACAGCGGTCCGGTAAGCGGCGTACGCTCGCCAACTCGCTCTTTCGTGGCCGCTCCTACGACAGCGATGGGCGCCGCACGCTCCTAAGGCGCTGCCTTCGCGTGGCCATTGAACAAAACCACAAGCTGGCGGTGATCTTAGACCCTAAGGAGTTCCGCAGGTGCCGGAGGAGCGGCAGATACCGCACCATCGGTGAACTGGCGAGCACTAAACGTGCGTCTTTCGATCGGCAATTTGCCGATGTTTGCCCGGAATCTCGAAATACGAAATGAACGCGGTGATGCGCACCAAGAAGTTTGCGCAAACGGTCGATGCTAGTAGAACGGCATCGTAGGCGATTTTAAGGATTACCAATACGCAGGACGGATATAACAAGCGAGCGTTGATTCTGTCTATCTTCCTTGCGAGGTCGACCTCCAGCCAACTGGTTGTAACCTCAAGGTCCAATCTTGAAACCTCGATGTGACTAAAGCGGGCATTGAGGGAGCAGCAGTGGTCGCGACAGGTCGAGGTTTCGGGCCGGGCGGTCCCAAAGTGATTGCACGGATAGGCTGTGCCGCGCGTCGTCCTTTCGCAAATAAGAAGGCGCGTCGAAAAGCAGACGGACCACTGGTGCCTCGCTTAACACCGAACCCTCGCAAAGGGAAGCGACCGAGCTGGAATCAGATTTGCCATCGGCAGCAGCTGAAAAGTGCCTTTCAGCAGGCGAGCATTATCTGTTTTTCGGGAAGGCTCAATGTGGAGGTTAAAATGGTAACAGCGACTACACCCTACACCGATAAAACGGTTCTCGAAGTCGAAATGACGGGTTCTGTTATGGAGGGGGCGATTGGAATCGCCGTCGTGGTTCTCGCAATTATCGGACTAGCGCACGTTGGTTCGGGATATTTTGGCGGCATCGCCGCAATCGCTCTGGGGGCTGCATTACTCGTGCAAGGAGCCGCGATCGGCGTCGAATACTCGAAGCTGCTCTCTGTGCTAACCGGAGGCAGCCTCGGAGCGGCCGAACTCGGCGGCGGTGTGACCGCCGAAATGCTCGCGGGTGGCGGCATCATTGTTCTCGGAATACTCGCTTTGCTGGGCTTCAGTTCCGACGTTCTGCTTTCGGCTGGAGTCATCGCCGTCGGCGCGGCGTTGATCCTTTCTGCCGGTGGTCTGCAGCGTTTGAATGCCCTCAAAGTTCAAGCCGTCGGCGTCTCGGAAATCGCGCAAAAGGTCACCGAAGGCGCAGTAGCATGCGCCATCCGCCGCACAAATTTTGTGCGGCGGCGCCGCGATTGTTCTTGGTATCTTGGCGCTAACCGTAGTCGCAAATTCGGCCGAGCTCATGCTCGTTGGCCTGCTCGTCCTCGGCGCAACGGTTGCGCTCAGCGGCACTGCCCTAACGGGGCGGCTACTTCGGCTCTTCAACCCTAAGTCAACCTAAAGCAACGGGGACTCCGCCGGGCAACTTTTAAAGGACTGCCCGGCGCCTCCCCGTCAGGCCATCGCACGCTCGAACGAATGCCGAAAATCCAGAACACCACCCATTAGGGTGGTTCAAAATAGTTTTGTCAATTTCACCACGCGGTTCCACGACGGCATCCAAACGAAAGTTGCGCCACCTCGACCTGCGAGATCGTACCGGTATTTTCGCGACCATTCACGGAACGCAATGAATGAACGATGCTCGGATCGCGCATGCGCTCTTCGATCACTAGCTGATGTGTTTTGCACGTACAGCGCTGTAGACTTTGTCATCGTGCCGGACGGTGGCGTCGGGCAAGGTTTGCGCCATACTGATCTTGCGTTGCTCGGATGGTAGTAGTCGAAGGCCTATCCAGACCACGCAGTCCCAAAGCGCAGGATGCGGTGAACGAAAACGCTCAAAGCGTTTGTCGAACGCCATATGCACTCTGAACAAGTTCGCAGACGGCAAAACCTGCAATGGTGCGCGCTCATCGCAAACGGGTACAAGCGGCTATGGAAGGTTCAAAAAATAACTGTCGAGGCGACGGCTGCACGTGCCAGGTCCGCACTGAAGGCGACTACTGCGATCCAAAATGCAAGGCCTCGAATGACAATGCTGACTGCCAGTGTGAGCACGCCGCTTGCAGGCGACACTCTGACGCCACGAAGAGCCGGTCCTAATGGACGGGCACGCCTCGCGGGACGACTACGTAGAGCCCACGCTCCATTTCCTGCTTGTACTGTTCGGAGACACATTCGCCTGCGACTTCAGCGTACGATTATGGAACGGAACGATTGTGAACGCGTCCGGACCGGCAACACGCTTCACGCTGTGCATTAAGCATCCGGCAGCTCTGCGTGCGATGTTAAGACGACCGGTCGACCTCGCAGCGGGACGAGCCTTCGTCGCAGGCCTGATCGATGTTGAAGGGGATCTTGAGCTTGCGATCGACTCGCTATTGCGTGTGACCGAGATGGGCGTCTTACGTATGTTTGGATTAATGAGCATAGCACGTCGGCTTCCACGAAGCCCGCTTCCGCCGCTACGCGAGGCTCGATTGCGTGGGCGAGCTCATTCTCTCGAACGCGATCGCGCGGCTATTGGATTTCACTACGATCTGCCGATCGCATTCTATCGCACGTTCTTGGACGACGTTGACGTATCGTGCGCGTATTTCGATGATGGTATAGAAGACCTGGGCGAGGCACAAGCTGCGAAGATAGACCATATCCTTCGAAAGGTCCGCTTACAGCCTGGAGAGCGCATACTGGACATCGGCTGCGGTCGGGGTGGCCTCGTCATGCGAGCATCGTCAGTCTTTGGCGCGTCGGCGACGGGCATTACATTGAGCGAAACGCAACTATTGGAAGCGCGCAATCGAATTGCGACCGAAGCGAAGAACGCGAGCGTGCGCCTGTGTGACTATCGTGAACTCGGAGACGAGCAGTTCGATAAGGTCGTCAGCGTCGGTATGTTTGAACATGTCGGACGTCGCAATCTCCAGGCCTACTTCAAAGCGGCATTCGATGCTTTGCGGCCGGGCGGTCTATTTCTCAATCACGGGATTGCGAATCGGACTGCTTCCCTGCGAAACAACCGAAAGGAAGCTTCGTCGGCCGTTTTATCTTCCCCGATGGCGACCTGCTACGAGTGTCTGACGCGCTACGCATTGCCGAAGCTGCTGGGTTGAAATTCGCGACGTCGAGAACCTCAGAGAGCATTACGTACGGACCCTCGGAATGTGGGTGGCAAAACTCGAACGGAATCGCGAGCGCGCTATCGCCGTGGCGGCGGAAGAGACATACCGCGCCTGGAGGCTGTACATGGCCGGCAGTGCGCAAAGTTTCGCGCAGGTCGGCTGGCTCTCTACCAGGTTTTACTCGCTCGACCCGACGACGCAGGCCACGTGACTGTCCCGGCAACGCGACGCGACATTTATGCCCCGAACCCTCGGTCCCTGATATGAGGCTATCGTGAAATTCGAAGTGCGATTATCCGCGTTCGGATTTGCGCGAATTTCCGGGCAAACTGACCCGTGGACTCGGCCCCATCGTTTCAATGCCTTAGGACCGCCGCCACTCGAATATCGACCGGTTAGGCGCGCCAGTTAGCAGCTACAACGCTCCCCTGTAATGCGACGGGCAACTGCACTCGTACCACGTTGCCATCTTTGTTTCGTGAGACACTGATATTGTGCTCAATTGGGAGATAATGTACAGGCCTCGGCCGCCTTCGCTATTCGCCGGTGGCAGTGACGGAGCAGAGCAAAAGGGAGCACCGGTATCGGTCACCTGCAGCGTCAGGGCACCTTGTGCGTAGCCGCCCACCCTGATCTGAATCGGCCCCGCCGCATGGCGGATCACATTAGCGATCAATTCAGTAAATATAATGAGCGCGCCGTCATAGTCCGAATCCGGAGTACACGCAGCGCGAAGAAATTCTAAGTAACTCTGTCGCTGAGGGAGGGCTTCTTTGGCATCGTCGGCTCGAAAAAGCCAGTCGCGCGCGACCATCTGCTTCCAATCTGTGAAGGATTCGGTCGAGATGCGCCTCTGCAAATCGACCGTGTTACACGTCTACCCCGCAAAGGTGAACTATACGCAGTAGACGATTAGCCGTCGGGTCGGACGTTTTCGATCACGAACAATCGATCGAGCTCCAGCAAACCAAGCATTCTGGCTGTGCTGGGTGCGACGTTTTGTAGCCTGAGGTTAGTATCTGCAGCGTGTTCTCGCCAGATACTGAGTTGCGTGATCAGTACACCGAAACACGAGCAATCGATAAAATCGGTCAACGCAAGGTCGAGCACGACGTCGCTTTGCGGCTCGGTCTGTCCGAGCTCCGTCCATAGGTCGCTCTTGCGAGCAATATCGTAATCGCCACCTTGGAGCAGCAAGGGCTTAGTCATGACGCGTACGTGGCTCCTCTCAGTCGGCTGGACATCCACATTATAATGCCGTACATGGCCACCGTTCCGTATAAAACCGAGCATAAACGAGTGGAGCTTCAGCAACAGCGAACGCCCGAGTGTCTACACGGAATGCTCTCAAGCGTCCGTCGTCTGTAACACGAAGTCCGTATCGAGTGGGATATGTTCGGACTCATGTTGTTAGGGGTATACGCTTCTCACGAGCGCACCGGCCGAGCGACTCGCAAGCCGGGGGCTTTGACGCAGCCTCCGGCTGACCATGTCAAATTGTGCCTTCTGCCGCATTTCGGACATTAGGGCAAGTAGGCGATGCGCCCGGGTGAACCCCTATCCGAACGGGAAGAGCTATGTTACTCGACGCATGACCTCAGCGAGCGCGGTCGCGGCCTCAACATAGAGTTGCCGTCGGCCTGTACCGAGCACCCAGTTTCAGCCGACTTTCTATGGAGCCGGCAAGAACGGACTCGGCAATGGCTCCCGTACCAGAAAAAACCACAACGGGCAACCTTTTCCTCGATCACCTTCCGCCGCAAGTCTTAGCGGCGATTCGGCCATCGCTGACGTTCGCATCGTTCAGGCGCGGTGAGACTATCTTCGAGTCCGATGCCGCCTATCAAAGAGTTTTATTTCCAATCGGCAGTATCGTGTCGATCGTACTCGAGATGCTCGATGGTTCAACGGCGGAAGTCGGCCTGATCGGACGTGAGGGAATGACGGGGTTGTCGATCGTTCTGGGCCAGGCGGCGGCACAGCAACGGGCAATCGTGCAAGTACCTGACTCGGCGCAATGTTTGTCGGTATCCGACCTTAGAGATCTTATCGAGAGGGAGCCGGAACTGAAAGCTTCTATGCTTCGCTACGCGCAGGCGACCATAAACACGGGTACGTATTTGTCGGCCTGCAACAGCCTACATGCGACGAATGAGCGTTGCGCGCGCTGGCTCCTCATGGCGCACGATCGCGTGAGCGATGACGTAATACTCCTAACGCAAGAATTCTTGAGTCAGATGCTCGGGGTCCAAAGAACGGGCGTGAACGTTGCCGCAGGCGCGCTGCAAGAGGCCGGGTTCATCTCCTACGCACGCGGTCACATTACCATTCGCAATCGCCGGGGGCTCGAATCGGCCGCGTGCGAGTGCTACGAAAGGATCGACCAAGCATGGCAGACTGTCATGGGATACTCGACGAAGAAAACGAGCTGGCACTCGGCACATCGCGCTCACGCAATCCATGCGGACGGGCAGGCTTAGACAAAGTAAATGACTTCTGCGGACGCTTTTTCCGGTGCGAGAGGGGGTCCATAGGGCCAGAAAAGGCCCTCGGACCAGCGTCCCTGGCTCTCATCTCCAGAGTGGTTCGACCGCGCTATGAAGAAACACTACCGTTATCCCGCAGCAATGTAGTGTTACCGTCGAGGTAGCTCGCGAAGTATTCATTTGTGGAGTGATTCGCTCGCCAAACCATACGAACGATTCTTCATCACAGGTAACCAAGATGTTCGTATCCCGATTGAATGCTTTCGAGTAGTGACGTGCCCGAAACTCTACTTTTCCGCAAGCGCGCGCAGCGCGAGTACTTCGTTGGATTGGCGCATGCAGCTCCGTTGCCTAGCGTCAAATATGCAGTTTAATACCAACGCTATATCGAGTGTGAAGCACAGTCATTCAATAAACCCGTCCTCTCCCGAACGTAATCGTGCTACTCGTTTAGTACGCGTGCCCAACCGTGCAGAGCTAAGGGATCCCAAGTTTTCACGGGAACTACTTGCGTCGCTGGCTTCGTTGAACTAAATGCATCACTCGCAGACGTACACACACTCCTCGTCCTGTTCAACTTGCAGCGAGAAGGGTCTAGCGGACGTCTAGCCGCTAGCCATTGACGACGGTACCGCCGTTGACGTGAATCGTCTGTCCGGAGATATAGGAGGCGTCGCTGGACGCGAGAAACACAACAACCGCGGCGACTTCGTACGGTTGCCCAGGCCGCTTCATCGGCGTGTCGGCCCCGAAGCTTTCGACCTCTTGACGGTCGAACGTGGCGGCGATTAGCGGAGTCCAGATCGGCCCCGGAGCGACGGCGTTAACCCGGATTCCCCGGTCGACAATTGCGTTCGATAGGGCGCGAGTGAATGAGACCAACGCGCCTTTGGTCGCCGAATAGTCAAGCAGTTTCGGGTTGCCTTTGTAAGCGGTTATCGAGGCAATGCAAATGATCGAAGCGCCGTCATTGAGATGCTTGAGCGCCTCCTGCACAGTGAAGAATTGCGCGAACACGTTCGTCCGGAACGTCCGCTCGAGCTGCTCGGCTGAAATATCTTCGGGGTGATCCTGGGGATGCTGCTCGCCGGCTCCGTTCACGAGCACATCGAGCCGGCCAAAGCGCTCCACCGTCCTCGTGACGAGACTGCGCGCCACATTTTCCTGGCCAATATCTCCAGCCAACAGTTCGCATTTGCGACCCTTTTCCTCCACGAGACGACGAGTTTCTCGAGCGTCGTCGTCTTCTTCCAGGTAGCCTATCGCAACGTCTGCGCCCTCTTTGGCCGCAAGCACGGCCACCGCGCGTCCGATGCCGCTATCACCGCCCGTTACTAAGACGACGCGATCCTTCAAGCGATTCGAACCGAGCGTCTGGGATTCGGTCTGCGGTTGCGGGCGCAGCTCATCTTGGCGCCCTGGCTGCCGGTCCTGATGCTGGGGCGGTAACGTCTTTGACTCACTCATATCTGTGATGTACCCGAACATGTAAGCGCTGCAACGAGAACAATCCTGGGAGTCGCGCTTTTTCGGAGCGGTTCGATGCTGAGCTGATGCCGCGTTGTCCGCCGCTGCAGCGACGAATACAATGAGCACGTTGTAAGCCCTGTGACTCCGCACCCACGATCCTCAATCTCGGAGCTCAGAACGTGCAAGCAGAATGGGCTCACTGAAGCTGCGCTCCGTCATTTTCTCGCAGTTCAGCGGCCATTTGCTCAGCCTCGCTGGCGGCGAGGACAAGGTGATTGTCGGCTTTCTCGACCGCTTAAGAAATGGATGGAGTTTTCTCGCTGCCGTATGTGGTACGACGACGATTTTGTTGGGATATCCTGAAATGCCGCCAACATTTTTCAAGGAGTCGGCTGATCTTCGAGTTGCGCAATACCTCGTCGGTTAGAAGTAAGGCGGCGCATGATGGCCTGATCACGACCGCAAGCGCTCGGTCGTTCGCGGATCTGCCCGTCGTAAGTAACCTGGACGCATCCGCATCGAAAGGTGCATTGCGGGGTACAGACGCTTAAGGAGGATGGCGTTTGTGAGTCAGCGCACGCGTGTATTGCTGAGGACAGAGTTCGGCCTAGAGCAAAGGACCCTGAGCCCGAGTTTACGAGTCACGAAACCCGACTGCATAATCAATGCGTGCGACGTAGACGCGAACGTCCAGACAGATCCGTTCTTCAAACCGGGAGCCTATCGGATTATTCGCGAGCCCGGCGCGCAAGGGCGCTGCGAACGGACGATCGATGGTCATTCAGTCCATAACGAGCGTCGCCTAAAGAGCGTCGCCGATCGCCTCCCGGGATATTAGCGGCCCCGCTCATGACCGCCGAAATTCAAGGTTTCAGCCTATTGCATTTCAGCCGCGGGCCCCGGTGAATCGGCTGGAACGATATTCTTGGGCCACGACCGACGGTTCTCGTCGAGACTGCGCTCAAGAGACACTTTGGTACCGACTGGACCTATTCCCGGGAACGATTCGGTCGTCAAACGAGAGGCATATGGACCATTTTTGCGATCGCGCTCGACTTGAAAAAATGTTGTTTGACGGTTTCGTCGATTCGGTAGCTGGCGCACTACGTCCCAATCGATATAGCGCCGGCCGTGATCTAACATTTATGCACGCCAACGCGCGAAACCCTGGGGTCTGGAAGTTATGATTGACTTAATCGGCGGGATAGAACAACTGATGGCTCGCAGGGAGGCAAGTCGGCAACCGCCCCCTGGGATTCGGCCCGACCAACGGGGCACTTGGGAAGGAAACGCCCGAACCCTCGAGGCCGAATTACAGGCACGCATCGGCGGAGAGGTATGCTTTGACGACGCTTCGCGTGCGCTCTATGCAACCGATGCGTCGAACTATCGACAGATTCCGATCGGCGTCGTGGTTCCCGAGAACGAGCAAGATGTTATAGCGACCGTGGAGATCGCGCGACGCCATGGAGCGCCGATCCTCGCACGTGGGGGCGGAACATCCCTCGCAGGGCAGGGTTGCAATGTGGCAGTCGTCATGGATTTCACCAAGCACATGGACCACATACTGGAGATCGACCCCGAGGGCCGCTGGGCGAGGGTGCAGCCGGGCGTCGTGTTGGACGATCTCCGAGACGCCGTAGGAAAATATGGACTCACGTACGGTCCCGATCCCGCGACGCACACGCACAACACCCTCGGGGGAATGATCGGCAATAATTCTTGCGGGATGCACGCACAGATGGCGGGTAAAACCGAAGAGAACGTTATCGAACTCGACATTCTCACGTATGACGGCGTGCGCATGACCGTCGGGCCGACATCGAATTCGCAGCTTTTGACTTTCTGCCAACGCGACGATCGGATCGGCGAGATCTATCGCGGGTTGCGGTCTATTCGCGACCGGTACGCTGAGGCGATTCATGAGCGCTTTCCGGATATTCCTCGCCGCGTTTCTGGGTATCCGCTAGAAGAGTTGCTTCCCTCACATGGCTTCGATGTCGCGCGCTCGTTGGTCGGAACCGAGTGTACGTGCGTAATCGTCCTTTCCGCCAAAGTGAAGCTGATCGAAAATCCGAATAAGCGCTGCATTCTAGCGCTTGCCTTCGACGACGTTTATCGGGCGGCCGATGCCGTCCCGCGTGTTAACGAACATAAGCCGATCGCGCTCGAAGGTTTCGATCACAAGCTGCTCGACTACATGCAGCTCAAAAGCTTTCATACGAACGACGAGTGGCTGCTTCCGACTGCGAACAATAGCGCAAAAGGCTGGCTCATGTGCGAGTTCGGCTGCGTGAACGATCTGGACTCCGCCGTCGCCATCGCCAAATCGTGCGAAGCCGACTTGCGTAACCATGGTGCGACTGACTCGCGAGTAATCGTTGATGAGAAAGAGCAGAAAGAACTGTGGGAAGTTCGCGAAGCCGGACTCGGCGCGACGGCGAAAGTGCCGAACGAGCCGCCATTTCATCCCGGCTGGGAAGACTCCGCGGTAGCGCCCGCCAGGCTAGGCGAGTATTTGCGCGAGTTGCGCGCCCTCTACCACAAGTACGGTTATAAAGCCGCGCTTTACGGCCATTTCGGACAAGGCTGCATCCATTGCCGCGTTTCCTTCGAACTCGATACGGCCGAGGGCGTGGCGAAGTGGCGTTCTTTCATGCATGAGGCAGCGCACATGATTCGTCGGTTCGGCGGCTCGCTTTCGGGCGAGCACGGCGATGGGCAAGCGCGTGCTGAACTGCTGCCGATCATGTATGGCGATACGATCGTCGAAGCATTTCGAGAATTCAAGCGAATATGGGATCCCGATTCGAAGATGAACCCGGGGAAATCCGTCGACGCCTACGCAATCGACACTAATCTTCGGGAGGGCCCTTACTACCGGCCGCACGAGCCGGAGACGATCTTTAGCTTTCAGGCTAAGGACCACGGCTCATTTTCGTACGCTGTCAATCGTTGCGTTGGCGTCGGAAAATGCCGTCGTCATGAGGGCGGTACGATGTGTCCCTCGTACCGTGTCACGCGCGACGAAAAGCACGCTACTCGTGGCCGGGCGCGATTGCTGTTCGAGATGCTCGAAGGCGCGCCGTTGCAAGACGGTTGGAGGTCCGAAGGAGTAAAGGAGGCGCTCGATCTTTGTTTGGCGTGCAAGGGTTGCAAAGGCGAGTGCCCCGTCAACGTCGACATGGCGACCTACAAAGCTGAGTTCTTATCGCACTATTACAAGGGCCGTCTGCGTCCGATATGGGCATACGCGTTTGGCTTGATTCCCTGGTGGGCGCGGCTGGGATCGCGTTTTGCTCGCCTCGCGAACGCGTTGTCTCAGACTCCTCCCTTCGATGCGCTTCTTAAGCGTGCCGTTCGTATGGCTCCGGAACGCAACATTCCGCCGTTTTCCTACAGTTCGTTCACGAGCTGGTATCGCGCGCATAGAAAATACCGGCCTAATGCCGGCAAGAAGCGCGTGATTTTGTGGGTCGATACTTTCAATAACTACTTCCACGCCGAAACGGCCCGGCACGCGATGGAGGTGTTAGAGCAGGCCGGTTACGACGTTCTCATACCAGCACGACCACTGTGCTGCGGCCGGCCGCTCTACGATTACGGGATGCTCGAACTGGCAAAAGCCGTGTTGCGCGAAGTCATCGATACGTTGCGACCTGAAATCGAAGCCGGCACTTCCGTCATCGGCTTAGAGCCGTCGTGCGTCAGCGTCTTTAAGGACGAACTTCTTAATCTGTATCCGAACGACAAGGACGCGCACCGATTGAGCAAGCAGGTAGTGATGTTCGGTGACTTTCTTGCCAATGACGAATCATGGCATCCTCCCCGCTTGAAAGTCGCTGCCACGGTGCACGGTCATTGTCACCACAAAGCGACCCTCGGCACCGAGGGCGATGCCACCGTTCTCAAGCGAATGGATGTCGATGCGACCTGGCTGGACGATGGCTGCTGCGGAATGGCCGGCGCATTCGGCTTTGAAAAGGGCGAGCATTACGACGTTTCGGTTGCTGCCGGAGAGCTCGGATATTTGCCCCACGTTCGCAGTACGCCGCCCGAAGATCTCGTTATTAGCGACGGCTTTTCTTGCCGTGAACAAGCCGCGCAAACGACAAATCGGCAAGCGCTCCATTTGGCCGACGTCATTTGGTTGGCTCTCCAGCCCGGCCGCATTTGCGGGGATCGACCGGAATTATTCGCAATGCCGGACGTGCGCACGGTTCGTTCGCGCGCTCGTCGAGATTTTGCTCGAGGGATCCGCGTCATCGCCTTGACCGTCTTGGCTCTTGGAGCAATGTATTGTTTGAAACGGGGCCAGTCGTGAGTCACTTTCCGGCGTCACGTCCGTAACGCGTTCCGACCCGATGCCGGTCTGTCGTGGTTCGTCTGTTAGACTCCCGATGAGCGGACGACGTCATATTGGATCGCGAGACCGCGGCCTTTAGTAGAAGCGTACTTGATCGCACCGCCGTACGTACCGAGGATGCCAATATGGTAGACATGGACATGCCGTGCTCGTCGGGGCCGCAGTCGCGTAAATCTTATTTTTCCTTTAAAGGTTAACCGCAGAACGGTTCGACGCTCGTCCGTGCCTATACGTTCGGCGATACACAACAACAGACGCGCAGAAGCGATGTTCGTCGGTAGCCAGACTACCTAGCGAATGCTTCACCCCGCCACCAGTAGGATAGTCGGCTCCTGAATGTTCGGTCCCGATCATTCGATTGCGTCGCCGTAAACCAAGCGGGGTTGACGTTGATGAGCACTGGGAACATCCACGGCATGTGTAACAGTGGCCTCTTATGGAAATGCGAATCCCAGAACCCGCTAACTGCGCTGGAACGGCATGGGGCATTTTTAGAGTCCATACGGCAGCACGCCGGGTGGGAAGTGGACGAGGATGCGGCCGCAGTGATCTTCCTAGAGCTGGTGGCGAATGTTATCAAACATTCCCCAGGGCCAATACGCGCTTCGCTCAATTGCAATGCCGATCAACTCGCTCTGCATGTGGAAGATGACGGAAACCTTTTTGCGCTCGAGCCTCGTTTGCCGCCGAGTGCGCTGGACGAAGGCGGTCGCGGACTGTTCATTGCTGCGCAATATGCGAGTGCATTGCGAGTCGAAGGTCGTTCCGGCGGCGGAAAGATTACTATAGCTATATTACCAGAAAAACTGTCGGGTTAGGATTCAAGTTTGATCTCAGGCGCGAATATCTGATCGATTCCGTCAATGTAAGGAGCTTTGTACGTCTGCGCTGGTTGGTCATCGACCAGTGAGCAGGCGGTCACAAAAGGCGCTCCAACGCCGTCGTATCGGCTTTGGGGTGTTGTTCAGGACGAACAGCACGCGGAACGTGACGATCGTTGTTCTGTGTGGATAAGGAGCTACCAACCGTTCGTGTACTTATTACCGGTTCGAACAGGCGCAGACAACGACAGCGCTAAGTGCGGCCCTGTCGCCGCTGAAAATGAGACGAGCGATTCATTGCCGAGGCGAATGTACAAGCCATTGTTCATAGGAGTCTCGCGTTAAAGCGTTATTCTCGACAGTATGTCCACCTCGGCGATCCGAAGTCGGAGTGGTGGCTTCGCCTCCGCAGCATTCGTCAATGGCTCGCGTTGATCACCCGGTCCACTCGGCCAAGGGCCACGCGCTTTTGCCTGGCGCAGAGGGCCTCCGACCTGACCCATAAGGAACGGCGCTCCCCTCTTTTGGAGATGCCAAGTGCGTTCAACCCTGCGTGACACTGCTTGAGTTTCGCAAAGCTGGAGCAGACGACCGAATAGTGGGTTTCCGACGTCATGGACCCGAAACTCCGCAAGACTAACTGCTCTACTTTCGAGGTTGTGCTTGTGACGCGAAACCGCTCGCTTGGCGCCGAGTATTTTGATCGACTTTACTCCGCCTGCCCAGATCCCTGGAACTTCGAAACAAGTACGTACGAAACCGATAAATACCGTGCGACCGTCGAGGCTCTCGGATCACGGCATTTTGGAAACGCCCTCGAGATCGGTTGTTCGATCGGAGTTCTTACATCACTACTGGCCGACCGCTGTACGAGGCTGCTTTCCATCGACGTGAATCGGTACGCTCTGCGAACCGCTAAGCTTCGCTGCAACAAGAAAGCAGGCGTCACCTTTGCCCGCATGCTAGTGCCAAATGATTTTCCACCCGGAAACTTTGATCTTATCGTCCTTTCAGAGGTGGGATACTATTGGTCGAAAGCAGACCTGCTACGAAGCATCGGTAAAATCGCTGTGGCGGTGCAACAAAAAAAGGGGGCCGTTGAACTCGTACATTATTTGCCGAAGGTGCACGACTATCCGCTGAGCGGGGACGAGGTACACGATGCCTTTTTGGCCGACGGGCGTTTCAGACGTCTTCGGAGCGATCGAACCGAAAACTATCGGCTGGATGTATTGACGGTTTGAACCTTACCGCTTTACTCGGATCGGTACCCCTCCCTCGAGCGTGTTCTTTAATCGTGACGATACCTGCGAGAAACGAAGAGCGCGCTATCGTTGATGCGCTCGGTTCGATCGCAACGCAAACCGCAACGGACTGTTTTCTTGTGATCGTTTTTGCCAATAACTGTAACGATGAGACCGCGAGGAAGGCGCGAGAATTCGCCGAGAGCCGCCCGCAACTCCGGCTTCACATTGCCGAAGGCCACCTTTCGCCGCCTTTCGATCACGTAGGTACGGCTCGCAAAGCCTTAATGGATTATGCAGCCGAGCGGTTTTTCGAAGCCGGCAGACCTCGCGGAATTATGGCGACGACCGATGCAGATACATGCGTGGCTCGGGACTGGGTGGCTGAAACGCTAATCGAGATGAGGCATGCGGATGCAGTCGCAGGCTTGGTCGAGATCGGGGCTATTGAGAGGCGCAATTTACCGCCAGCGGTACGTGCCTTGTACGCTCAGGAAAATGCATTCAGAAGGGCGTGGGCCAAACTCGAAGCACTCATCGATCCGGTGCCAGAAGACCCGTTTCCACGTCATTGCAGCTTCGTGGGTGCCAGCTTTGCCGTGACGGCGGAGATCTACCGCCGCGCGGGCGGACTCCCTGAAGTGCCGGCTTTGGAGGACCGCATATTCTTGCACGCGCTGCGGCGCGTCGACGCAAGAGTTCGCTTTAGCCGGAAGGTGCGGGCCGCTACGTCTGGGCGTCCCGACGGCCGCGTCGAGGGCGGCTTTGGGACGCTCGTAAAGCATTTGTATACGCAAGGCGCGCATGGTGGAACATTGCTGGTGGAGAACCCTTGCCAGATATTCGAAGAGGCGCAGAGCCGAGCAGCGTTACGCCGCATTTGGCGCGGATCGTGCGAGAATATTGATATGACGATTGTATGCAAGATGTTCGAGACAACGCCCGAGCAAGTGCAGCAATTGATCGACGATGGAAGGCCTTTTGGCGAAAACTACGAGGCGCTCGAAAAAGGTTCGAACGCCGCCGACCGCGCTTATCCGCTGGTTCCGGTGGGCGAGGCGATAGAAGGATTGCATGCTCTGGCGGCAGCGGCGAAAGCCGCGGCACCAACCCGTAGTAGGGCAGCATCCGGCGCGGGTTGACGCAAGTACATTTGCAAATCGCGGATGAGGCGTCCGAAAGGTAATGGCTCGATCAAGCCGCGCGCGCCGACGCTTCGCACCACCAATTCGCTTACGTCGAGCGCGTAATGTTCGATTACTACCCGGGCCATGTCAACGACTTCCATCACATTGTCTGCGTTAACTTGCGAAGGGTCGGCATCAAATTGCATCCAGGATTCAATCCCCGCATCTAACCAGAGCCGGCTCGTTCGAATGGCGACGCGAATTTGCGCCGCGCGCATTTGTTGAAGGCTATCGCCGTGCCGATTTCGGTCGATCAAGTACGCGAGTGCTTCGCATTCGAGACGCTCGAGGATGCCGACGTGTACACCTATGAAACGCAGCGCACCGCCGGCAAACCATGGCTGGGCCTCGTAGTCACCCGGTTTGCCGATGAAGTCATCTAAAGTCAATTCCACGCCGTCGAAAACAACTCGGAAACTGTCCGAGCGTTCCATGCCCATAGGCAGCCATGCGGACCGATCGATCGTGACCTGCACTCGATCCATGGGAACGACGCACATTTGCAGCGACCCATTGGGCAGCGCACTGGTAACTAAGGCTCTTGTGATCGTGCCCGCCCCGGAGGCCCACGTTTTCGCTCCCCGCAACACAAATGTGCTGTCGACGACGGGCTCGAGTCGCAAACCGTCGGCATCCTGGGTATTCCACACAGCGAAGATGTGGCCGTCGGAGATATCGCGTTCTAACCGTTCGCGTTGTTCGTCGGTTCCACAGCGCGCGATGAGCTGCACGCCGTTCACATGTCCCTCGAAAATTCGCCCAGAGCTTGGGTCCTTGTTGCCCGCCTGACGCAGAGCATGCATTTCCGCTGCACGACCGACCAGGGGGATCCCACGGGCATCTGAGCGCGCAGCCCGTAACACTTCTTCGGGCAGCTCCTGTGCTATTTGAACCGGCCCGGCAGTATCTTTCGTCATCGACTTTCCCCATAAAAGGCTTCTGTCGGGCGAAGCCACTCATCAATGAGCGTCTCATCGATGCGGAACCCCTGCGGATCGTCGTCGATGAGCGCGCTGGTTTGACTCCGATGCTGCAACAGTGCTCGCCGTTTGGCGTTGACCGCGTCCGCGTCCAGCCCGACCTCGAAAGCATTCTGCGAATTTAGCATCCGAAATCGCTTTTCGCCGCCGCGAATTGCGGTCCATACAGCGTAATGGACCGAACGGGGTGGCCGCTCGATCAAACGAAGCGCCATCCGGATCGCGCGGGCGGTGGCGATGTGGTCGCTGTGCGGATCGTGGGGCCACGGTCCGAGGATCGTATCGATTTTCAAATTGCATATCGCGCCATGAATTTGTTGGACGACCCACTCCCGGCGCGCAGGCGCGAGCGTGGCAAGCGCGCCATCCTGAACGCGTAAGAAAATGGGCCGTGTCGAAACGCCGAGTTCGATCAGCGCAGCGCGTGCCTCGTCCTCTCGTAGCAGAGTCAGCCGCGGAGGGGGGAAGCGAAGCGAATGCGGATGGCTGGCTCGACCGTCGGTGACGTACAGTACCGTCGGCTGTATCCCGGCGCGGGCAAGGCCATGCAAGGTGCCACCGCAACCGATCACGTCGTCATCCGGATGCGGCGCGACCACCAGCACATGCCGGCCCGTGCCTATCCAAGCGGGCGCGGGCCGTAACGCAGCGTCGCCAGCCCTTAACAAAGCGCGGCCGCGGGAAGCGAGCGCAGAGCATCGATCACATCCGCTGCGGAAATCGAAAGCAGTCCCGCATCGATTCGATCGGCGTGCGGGTCGCCGCGTCCGCCCGCCCAGAGCACGCGATGAATCGGTCGCGCCGGCGGACCCCAGTGCGCCGGTGGGGTGGGTCCGAAAAGCACCACGGAAGGGCGTCTAAATGCCGTAGCGAGATGCGCGATTCCGGTATCTCCACAAACAATTCGCTCGGCTACACCAATCAGCTCTGCTAACTCGAGCACGTTAGTGCGCCCGGCAAACACGCACTCCTCGGGAACGGCCGCCGCTCTCGCGATCGCAAGCGCGCAGCGCACCTCGTCCGGGCCTCCGGTAATAACAACTCGGCGGCCCGCGTCCCGCTCAGACCGCACGACGTCAATCCAGCGTTCGGACGGCCAGCATCTCGCGCGACTGCTCGCCCCGGGATGAACCACTGTCGCTCCGCGCGCCGTTTCCGTGAGCGCCGTCGTATTTGGAGCGGCGACATCCAAGTCATTAGGGTCGGCCGGGATGCCCGCGTGCTGGAGCAATCGGCACCATCGCGCGACTTCGTGTTCCTCGGCGTCGTGCTTCGCTCCGTCGGCGCTCTGCGGGATCTCGAGAGTGCGAAACGCGACGAGCCGGGCGGCCCTCGCCTCAACCAGCAGCCGATGCGACGCCGGGCCTTTCCCATGCAGATCGACTCCGATATCGGCGTCATACAGTTGCGGACTGAGCGGCTCCAATTCGTGCGAGTCACAAACTTCATCGATCGCATTACCGAGTAAGCTCGCTAGCGGAGCGAGCTCCCGCGGAGCAGCAAGCTGGATGAAACTGGATGGATAGGCACGTCGAATGGCACGATACGCCGGCACGCCGGTAAGAAAGTCGCCCACTTTGAGGGCACGAAGCGCAACGATGCGGTGCATGCTTTATCTCGCCATCGCGAAACGTTGCCGAGCTTCACCGTCGATCACTGAACGGTATGCATCCAGCGTCTCCAGTGCGACGTTCGACCAGGCATAGTGCGATATCGCTCGTTCGCGCGCCGCACGACCGAAGGCTCGCCGAAGATCCTCATCCGCCTGCAGCCGGCGTAATGCATCGGCAAGTTCACGTGGCGAGCGAGGCGATACGTGGAAGCCTGTCACGCCGTCGATCACCGTGTCTTTCAAGCCGCCCACATTCGACGCAACGACCGGTTTGGCGCATGCCATTGCTTCCAGGGCCACAATACCGAACGGTTCATACCACGGCGCGCAGACGACGACATCAGCGGACCGCAGGAGTTCGACCACTCGCTCACGCTCGACGGCGCCGCGTAGAAAGACGCGCTCGGTAACGCCGTAAAGTGACGCGAGAGCTATTAACCTCCTCGTTTCGTGATCGTCCGCGAACCGGTCGGCTTCCCCACCACCAGCAATGACTAATTCCGCGTTTGCTACCGATGCAATACTTTCGATTATCGTATCGACACCTTTTCGTGGAACGAGTCGCGAAATCGTGGCGACCCGTAGCATATCCGGGTTTTTTATTTCGCAGACGCCATCCGGAGAAAACTGCTCGACGTCGACGCCGCAGGGAATGATGCGAACTGCGTGTAGGGGCGTGCCCATATCTTGTAATTCCACGAGTTCGGCTCTCGACGTTGCCACAATACAATCGACTTCTCTCGCGATCCTTGCTTCCTCGAACAGACGAATCGACGGCGATGTATCGGCCGTCCCCTGGTGTCGCAGCTTTTCGACGCCGAGAGCATGATACGTGTGCACGGCGGGAAGTCCAAACGCATCCGCAGCAGCGATCGCTGCAATGCCGCTCATCCAAAAGTGCGAATGCACGACATCCGGGCGGCTAACGTTCCATGCAAGCCGCAGCCCTCTTGAAAACTCCGCGACGTGCGGGTAGATCGCATCCTTCGCGATACGCATAACTGGTCCGGCGTCTATGTGATGAACGACGACACCTGAGGCCATAACGACTCTTTTGGGCAGCCGGGCATCATCACGGCGCGTAAACACGGTGACGGAGTGTCCGAGTGCCGTCATCGCTGCCGCGAGGGCAGCAACGTGTACATTTTGGCCGCCCGCGTCGACGCTTCCGAGACTGGCGAGCGGGCTGGCATGTTCCGAAACCATTGCGATGTTCATCGATGCGCACCGAGACGATTTACGGCCGCCGTCTTTTCGCGGACTCGATCCAGCGCGGACAGCACCTCGTCGACGCTCACACTGTCGATACAGGCGTGATCGCCTCGCGGACATGTGCGGGCTCGACAGCCTTTGCAGACTATCTGCTGATCGCCCAATAGCACGTGCTCGACCATCCAAGGTCGAAAACGCACCGCCGGTATCGTCGGTGCGAATAAGGAAACGATCGGCGTACCGACGGCGGCGGCGACGTGCGCAGCGCCGGTATTGCCCACGACGATCGCACTAGAATCGGCGATTACTCGTGCCAATTCGGTCAGACTGGTTTTGCCTGCGAGGTTGAGGGCAGAATCGCCGGCAACGAAATCGCACAGATCCGATTCGCCGGCCGTTCCCGTTACGACGACGCGACTTCCGCGAGCGTTCAGCGCTTTGACGAGTTGCCGATTGAGAGCCGGTTTCCACGCGCGCGCCGGAACGGTCGAACCTGGATGAACGACAATGTATCCGTGGATGTCGCCCAGTGGATTCGTGGGCTCGATTCGCATCGTAAGGCGTGCATCGTCTCTCGACGGCAACGAAAAGCCCGCAGCTCGAGCCAACGAAAGCGCGCGCTCGACCTCGTGAATATCATCGGGGACGCGGCACCGAATATCGAGCAAACTACCGGCGTAGTCTTCGCTTATGGCAGCGATCTTGCGCACGGCGGCCAGTCTTAGGAGTAAGGCGATCGGTAACGGACTCTGATGAAATGATGTGAACACGACCGCTTGGGCGAATTCTCGTTTACGAATGTCCGCTACAAAGCTCGCTATATCCATGGGCCTGACGGGATGTGGAACCGCTTCGATCCATCCCGCCTCATGGCAGACCACAGCGTCGACGCAGGCGGTCGCTTCGGCGGCGGCACGACCCGACGGACCGCAGAGCAAAGTAAGGCGCGTGCAGCCCGCGGCCAGAGCACGCAAGGCGGGCCCCGTCAAGAGCACGTCTCCGTTGTTGTCTTGCCGTACTGCGAGGATGTTCAAATGTTGCCTGCGAGAATAGAGTCGACCGCTTGATCGAGATGCAACGCTACGGCCGGCGCGGCCAAAACTTCCTCGGGCCGAGTACTCGCCGTTGGAATCAAAATGCCCCTGGCCCCGGCGGCCCGGGCAGCATCCATGTCCGTACCGATGTCGCCAATGACCACACAATCTTCGGGATGGACGCCCAACTCCATAGCCGCGCGAAAAACCAGACCGGGGTTCGGTTTGCGACAATCGCATCCGGCACGCTCGCTATGCTCGCAAATGAAGATCGGGCCGAGCGGTCCGAGTAGTTGTTCGGCTCTGACATTCACAGCACGCACTTGTTCGGAGGTGAGCTGCCCGAGCGCTACGCCGCTTTGGTTCGAAATCACCGCCGTAAGAATATTCGCGTGCCGCAGTCGTTGAAGCGCGGAACGGGCATACGGCATGGGCGTAACTTTCGAGGGGTCCGCGTTGCCGCGAAGGTCGACGATTATGGTTCCGTCTCGGTCAAGGAGCACAGCGAGTGCCTGCGCCATTCAGAATCGCGATCGAGAAGTCAGTACCACGTACGCGAAGCCTTAGGCCGTGAACTGAGGTGCATGCATGCGGTGTTCTACCCCGTCGTCGCGACCGCGAAGCAATCTGCACGTCTCCGTATTGTGATCGGTTGGGGACTGCCGCACCGCGCAGGACCGGCCACGGACCGCTCAAAGGATTTCGAAATCGGAATCCCCATCTCTCGTTTTGTGGGTTCGCGGTGCGCTGGGGCGCGCCGGAGCGGTCATCTCAACACGACCGAAGCGAAACGCTACGATGGATCGACAAGCGGCTTTCCAACGGGCTTGAGGCCACCGGGATCGGCGATCCCTCCAACATGACTACGGCATGGGGCGAGGTTGCATTGGCGCCGCAGCCAGCTTGGCGGGCCTCAAATCTTAGAGTTTTCGGGTGCGAGCTGCGCGTAGTTAACAAAGCACTGGGGTATCCTAAATGTCGGCGGCGATCTACCTATTTTACGACTTTCGCTGAGCTTAACTGAACTTTGCGTGAATAAATGAGATCTGACATCTCAATCAAGGATTCACGACCTGCTCAATCGATCGGCATTACCTGCGCCGGATCCGCCTTTGCGGTCGATGACGACAGTTTTTGATTGAGCACACCGAAGACCGGATGACGGAACGACGATATGCGAGACTGAAGGCGGCGAACTGGTCCTTTTATCGGGATCCTGCTTGAAGAACCACGGAATCGCAATTACGTTAGAGGGGGCGAACCCCCCAGCGCACTAAGCACCGAGCTAGACTCGGAACGGATTATTTCTCGTATCTTTGCTCAGGACCCGATCATGTTGCGCTATGCGTATTGCCAGGTGCAGCCCTTGGCGGACGCCTCTTCGCCGAAATGGTGACAGGGCGCGAAGCGCGTGCCGCCCGTAACGTTGTCCTCGATCTCGGGATGTTGCGTGCATTTCACTTGCCCGTCTTGCGGAACGATGTCGCCAGGTTTGTAGGTAACTGCCATGTTGGTTTTTTCGTTCTCTCCGCAATTGGTCGCCTGGAGATGTTACCCGTCGCCACTTGGTCTCTCACATCAGGCCTTACCTAGTCTATTCCTGGCCGCATTCGCCCGGGGTTGGACGCGATGCCAGTGGAGTTTAACCGTTTGACACACGGGTAACATTGGCGAAGCAGAACAAACGTGACGACGCAGAGGGCCAGCAAGAACCCTTTTCGACCTTGTACCCGCCGCTCACGCGCACCCCAAGGCTTGTACCAGACAACGTGGGAATCCGCAGGCCATCGACGGAGCCCATATCGCTCGAAGGCGGCTGCTATGATGCTCCTCGGCGGAATGATCTGAAACGGGAACTCTCTGGACTTGAGCCGCATCGCGACATCGTCTTGGAGCTTGCTCGCACCGAGCATTTGGATTTCTCATGCATCGGCATATTGATCCGGAAGCTCCGAGTTTGGCGGGATCGCGAACCCAAGACCAATCTTCGACTGCGGAACATTTCCTCGAACTTCGCCATTACGCTGCGTCTATTGAAACTCGACGAGGGCCCCTTGTAGAAAGCGTGCGATCCGGGTGAACTGGCGCGGATTCGTAGTGCTTCGACGGCATGTGGGCTATTGCACGCTCGGCTGGTAGGCGGTTTTTATTGGTCGCAACACGCACTAGAAGTCCAGGTGTCGAAGCAAGGAGCAGGCAGGGGTATCGCAACCATTGTTCTCCGGCTGCTGCCGGTTTTCACAGGCGAAAAACCGTTGACAGAGGCGTACGAAAATTGATGATTTCTGATTGCGAGAGTCCTTACGACAGTAATATTTAGAAAGGATGAAAGCATGTCGAATCAACTCCCCGCATTCCGGGAAATGGAGCCGTCGCGCAGGCCGCCCGTTCAGTGAACGCCGTTGCCGCGATCTCATGGGATTCGATCCATTCCAAAACCTTCGCCCCTCCTACGGCTTCGACTATGACGTCAGCCGAAACGAAAGCGGCTACGAAGTCGAGGTTCCGGTTCCTGGTTATAGCGCAGAACAGGTCGATGTGTCCCTCAAAGACGGCTTTTGAGCGTGGTAAGTAAGTCACAGCGTCGCTCTTTCACCCGTTCATTCAAGATTCCGGAGGATGTCGATGTCGAAGCAATTAGTGCGTCGGTTCAGGAGGGAATGTTGCGACTCGCCCTTCCGCGACGATCCGAAGCGAAGCCGCGAAAAATCAGCGTCGATCGACAACCTTGAAACCGTTCGGCCTTCACCGATCGTTGCGCCAATCGACATCGTAAGCACCTGGAGAAATCGGTACCGCTTTGACGCGCACTCGCTGAACTAAGCGATCCTCCCCGCCCGGGAAACGCACACGGTATTATTGCTCAAGAGTGCCGGGGACAGACCGCCTTGCGAATGCCTCCGCAGGGCCTTCTGCCATAACACACCCACCACGTGGAAGCGCGGTCGAGCTGCCAACGCCCTACTGTCGTTTAGTGGCGCCGCCGCGAGAGCATGAACATTCGGCTTGGCCTTCCTGCCAATGTTAGAATGACGTGATGAAGAGAGGCGCGGCGCCAGTCGCGCGGCGCCTCTCTTGCCCGTCACTGAGCCGTGGTGAATGAGCTGACGATCACGTTGGGAGTGCAGCCGCTTCCGCCGTTGTTCCAAACAGGTTGACGCTTTGGAGTGGACCGATCGACTGCGGGAAGTAGGCTAGATAAACGGTGTGCCCTGCGACGGGCTGGCGTGCGGGTTGGGTATCGTTCCGGTGTAGTGCGCGAATTGTGCGGCGTACTGTTGCGCGCCGCTACTCGAAACGGGCAAGAAATTATATTGATTGCCGCTCGGCAAAGCGGGGTTTACGGCAAGGAACACGCCAGGGACACCGGGATTTACGTGCGTGGCGCCCGAGATCGGGTGCAGGACCTGGAAGCCGGCGGGTGGGCCGCCACAGTTAGTTCCAAAGCCAGTGTTATTCGTGCTGTTGTTGCATGCGGTTAGCAGGAGTACTGCCGCGCGACGGCCGCGATTGAGTATGAGAACGGTTTCAATGTCGGAAATCCTCCGTTGACGGCGGGCGCCTTCTCGCGGAATGGAAAAAAGCGTCACCGATATACCCAGTCAAGAGTGCTCCAAATGGTGGAACACAAAGCGGTAAGGCATGGCTGGCGGCATCGAATCGTGATCGAGATAGTAAAGCTTCATCGCGCAGCCAATGCAGTCGGCCGTGTGCCTTCTTAGCAGCACTGAAGCTTTCAGTTTAGCGCCCAGCGCGCTGTGGTAGTAGTGGAGTATGACTACTTCAAGCGATTTCGAATCGGGAATGTACTACGACCCCGAAGCTGCTGAAGCTCGGATTCAAAGGCTCTATGAGTTAGGCTATTCCGACAAAGACATAAGCGTCATGATGCGCGATAAAGAAAAGGCGAAAGCTTTTGCCGAGCACAAAGGCGGCCACGCTGCCGAAGGCGCTGTCACCGGTGGCGCGATTGGCGGCGGTCTTGGCGCGATAATCGCCGGCCTGACAGCGACGGGCAGCATCGTAGCTGTTGCGGGAACGGGCGGTCTAGCCGCGCCCTTGGTAGTCGGGCCGCTCGTGGCTGTGCTTGCGGGCTTAGGTGCTGGTGCGACCGCGGGCGGTATCGTAGGGGCGCTCGTCGGAGCCGGCATTCCAAAGGAGAAAGCAGAGGAGTACCGCGAGGGCCTTGATCGCGGTGGCATTTTACTTGGTGTGAACGCACGTCCCGATAATCGCGATAAGGTGCGTGGCGTTTTTTCGGACTAGCAACGGAGCTCCCGTCCAACGAAAAGGAAGACCTCGCCTTGGCGAGATCTTCCTTTGCTTATTTCCGAGCAATATACCGTGCGGCTTAATCGCGGCGTCGAGCATTCGTAACGGCGCGCACACGACACTAACCGCTTGACTCAGTGGGGCGCCGGAACCGAGATAATGCTGGGCGCAAGCCACCGCACCTCATTAACAAACCTTTTCGTCGCCCTGCGTGGCTTCGCGTGCCGCCTGCTTCACTTCGTCGGAGCCTGAAGCGTTCGTCCGGGAATGCGGAGCCAACCTGAGATCTCCGTCGCGGTAACGTCGCCGGCGCTCAGCACGTGCTGCAATGCGGCGCTCGGGAACCCCGCCGCAATTGCTGAGCCGAAGTCGGCTAACGTACGAACCGATCGTCCGATTCCCGCTTTACCGCCTAACAGGCGGGTGACATCTGCGACCTCAACCATATACAACCTCTTTAGCAACTATGCCAAAGCAAGAACTTCAGGCGATAAATATGACCTGGCACAGCGTAGTCTGGTACGGGTTGCCACGGTGTGTTACTATGAGCCAACCTATGAACACTGACGTGAACTAAGATGCGAACTCTGCCCGCTTGTTCGGACGAGGCAGTGCTGCGAGCCGGCGAGGCGCCAGCGCGCCTCACTCCGGGGTCTGTGGTCCGCGAGCTGCTTGAGGTCCTTGGTGCCGCGATTGTTTCCGGCATTGGCGGCGTAAGGAACGCCCGTTCTATCTACCAGTGGCTGAGCGGCGAGCGTCAGCCCGAGAAGTTACAAAACTTGCGTTTCGCACTGCAGATCGTTTACGTGATGCGTGCCGCCGGCGAGTCGGACCAGACGATCTCGGCATGGTTCACTAGCGTTAACGTGCGTCTGAAGGACGCGACTCCAGCCAGTCTTCTATCAACCAACACCGTTACTGACATAGGCGCAAGCCTGATGGGCGCCGTGCGAGCTTTTCTGGAGCCGACTGCGGGGGAGGAGCAATGATTAGCGGCCCCGGTGCTAGCTACGATGACGACGTACCAACGCACGCCGAAACCTTGGAGGGACGCACACTTAACGGTGGGTGGTTGGTCGAAAAGCGTATTTCGAACACCGAATACAGCGGCGGATATAATTCGGTGAGCTACATCGTTCGTAACGAAGCTAGCGGAAAGCGTGGATTTCTAAAAGCCTATGATCTTCAGGCTGTCCTAGAGAAAGCACAGAAAGAGCCCGGGTTCAGTCCCATGGAGAGCCTAAATAAGTTGACGGCGGTATATATGTTCGAACGCGATCTTTTGGACGATTGCGGGAAGATGGACCGTATCATCGACCTTATTGACCACGGAGAAACCTTTCTCAAGCCGGCCGACGTTAGTAGCTTCGTTCCATACATCGTTTGCGAACTCGCGGATGGCGGCGACATCCGCAATACTTTGCCGCTTCTTGATCCGAAAGAAACCGAGTGGCGGCTTTCAACACTCCATCATGTCGCCACCGCAATTGCGCAGCTGCATCGAAGAGATATCGCGCACCGCGACATTAAACAGGCAAATATTCTCGACACCGAAGCTGGCCGCAAACTTGGGGATCTCGGAAGCTGCACGCGCCGCGGTCGGCCAGAGGTCCACGATAGCTCCTTCCCGGGAGACATGCGGTTTGCGGCTCCCGAGGTCGTCTACGGTTATGAGCACCCAGATTGGGTGTCAAGGCACATCCCGGGCGACCTCTATGCCCTCGGCAGCGTCGCATGTTTTCTGTTCACGGGCCTATCGATCTGCAAACTTCAGATGCACGCAAACCTTAGTGTTGCTCATCGACCACCTTTCTACGGCGGATTGTGGAAAGGTACGTTCCAGGACGCGAGGCCTTATCTGGTCGACGCCTTCGGTAAGACCTTGCAGCAAATCGAAGCGGCACTTCCCGAACCGCGTGGTTCCTTCAACTACCGCCCAGAACTAATGGAGCTAATCGTCCAGCTTTCGCATCCCTGGCCGGAGGAACGCGGCGTAATTGAGCGGGGCGGCGGCCGTTCGCTGTCGCTGACAAAGATCATTTCTAAGTTCGATCTGCTCGTGAAAAAGACGCGTGTGCGCCGTCGAGCAATCGCATGAAGCGCCGGAAGCAACGAGGTATCCTTGATTCAGAGGCGCGCACAATAGTCCCGCGCTGGCGTCCTTTCGACGAAGCAGTTAGGCGGGATGATCTTTCGGCCACATCATCGTCCTCGACCGCTCCCGTCCAAGACGACGGCGATGCTTACGAATATGAACAATCGCTCGAAGCGTTTCGCGCGCATCGCGACAAGTGGTTCGCCGGAGACGTCTTCGTCGATGCACTTGCCCGAAATGACTTTTCCGCGGCAGCAGAGATCGCCACGTTCCTTTTGAACATCGAATCTAACGCGTCCGATCCACTTCGCCAAATTGCCGCGCTGCACTTGGAAGCGGACGGAGTGCAGCCCGACTCGACCGCGAACTATCGCGTACAAATCAAGCGCTTGCGCCAGCGCATTCGCGCTTTTCCTCGGAATGGTATAGCGTGGGCCGACCTCGGCTACCATTTGAATCTTGCCGGCAGCTTCGACGCCGCAGACCGAGCCCTTCGCGTTGCGACCCAACTTGCACCAAACAACCGTTTTGTGCTGCGCGCTGCAGCACGCTTCCACATGCACCACGAACGCTTTGCGAAAGCGCAGGCAGTACTCAACGCGTCTCCGGCAACGTCCCATGACCCGTGGCTCCTTGCGGCCGAGATTGCCGCAGCGACGGGCGCGGAGCGCCGGTCGCGTCATCTGCAGAGTGGGCGCACAATCGTTAAGGATGGGAACTTTAGCCGTTTCCAAACGAGTGAGCTTGCTAGTGCGATCGGGACAGCCGAGTTAGTTTTCGAGGGTCCACGACGTCAGATACGCACCATGTTTGCTGCGTCACTTGAAGATCCAACTGAAAATAGTGTTGCTCAAGCCGAGTGGGCTGCGAGGCGACATGACGGTTTGGCAGAGAAGCCGCGTTTGGACGTTTTAGCGGATACGTACGAAGCGCGGGCGTGGGACAGCTTTGCGCGGGGGAACTTTGACGACGCCATAACGTTTACTCGCGCGTGGCTTAGAGATCAACCGTTCGCCGCGATGCCGGCGAAGCTACTTTCTTGGATGCTCGCCTGCCTAAAAGACGACCACCGGGGGGCAATCGATATCCTTCGCCGATCCTTGCGACCGAATCCGCATGACTCCGGACTGCTTAACAATATCGCGTTTTCATGCGCTAGCCTTAACGAAACCGACTTAGCAAGACGTTACATCGACCGAGCTTCGCTCTTTTGCCAGGACGACGACGAAGACTCGCGCCTGATTGTCACCGCTACACGGGGCTTAATAGCGTTCAGGGAGCACTGCCCTGAGCAGGGGCGAGCGTTGTATCTCGAGGTGATTGAGCGCGCGCACGCGCTTAAGGCGGACACGCGCATAGCGGCGATGGCTTGGTCCAACCTCGCGCGCGAGGAAGTATTCGCGGAATCTCAATTTGCGCCGACAGCCGCTGCCGAGGCATTTGACCATGCTCGGACGGCCAAGGAAGCACACGTTCGCGCTTTATACGAACATGTCGAACCGATTTTGGTACCGCTGCTCGCCGTGCCGAAGCTTTGAGGGAGCGCTTGAGTAGAGTGGGCTCGGACACACTAGCGGCCAATCTGACTGAACGCCCCACATAAGCCGTTGCTGGGGGTCTTCGCTCAGGCGCAGCTTATATCAGGTCAGCTTGATTCTGAGCAGCCACCTCGTCGCCTCTCGAGCCTCCAGTCGCCCATTGATCGAACGCCCCCGGGTTTTGTTCGAGACTCCGAAGGGCTTCGAGGAGGGCTCACAAACCGAGGTTCATGCCTTACTAAGTACCCCTTTCGTCCGTCGATTGGTTACCACATTACGTCCGGTCTTTTAGATACGGCCATCTCCGATTCGGAGCAGCTTGCTCTTGTCTGCATGGCTGGGCCGTCACAAGACTCTTGCAGTCCACATACCGGCGCGCGCATGGACCGCGACGCAGGTGCAAAGATTCAGTCGAGTCTAGCGCCGCTGCTACTCGCTCGCTCTCGGTTAGCGCGTCTAAAACGCCGCGAGTAAGATTAGCGACGCTCAGGAGGTCGGGGACTATTTTTCGGATAACAGGCAGCAAATCTGTACATCAGATGACACCCTGACATGGCTATTTGCGTGACATGACAAGTACTGAATTTGTAAAGCGTTGCGGTCAACGGGACGTGAGTAGTGGACTCTTTTGTACACTTCCCGTCGGACACGATGGAGACCATGACACCCGTCCTGACGCATATACGCACCCGGGCTGGAACTCGGAGCTTTGTGGGGCCGAGAGCCCGAAAGATGGGCGCCGCTGCGTGCGCTCCATAGGGCACAAGACTAAGCATTCACCCTACGGCGAAAGCCCGGTGGGCGGTGGTTCGTACATTGCGTGTGGCGTCATTGCATTGATTGGTCTAACTTTGGCAATCGGAGATGCGGCTACGGCGCCTACTTTTTCAATATCTTGGATGGGTCTCGCGCCATCGATAGCATTTGCGTGCATTTTCGTTTATGGATTGGCGACGGGCAGAATAAATTCCGAGTGGTCGTGACTCGACTAGTTAGGGCCTGATACATATTTGCGATTCAGCTCGCGAGCCACGGTCGCCTAGCGCGATCGCCGAAACGAACTGTTGAGTATGACTTGCCGGCGAGACTCTTCTAGTCGGAAAGCTCCAATAATACCTCATATGCGGTGGTAACGTTGCCTAATTTACCATGTGGAGCACTCTTCAGATGAGAGGACCTATTTCCATGCCAGCTGCGTTTTCCGCCGCCCGCATTCGATGCTCTCGTACGAGACGGAAAAAAGCACGAATAAACCTGACCGAAACTAATGTTAGCATAACCGCTACGACCGCTGCAGCAATAGGAACCAGTATGGCCGCGGCGATAGCAACGACGCATAAAATGTCTTCAACCACGCTTACGATGGGGTTTACCGCACCAAAAGTAAAGGTTGTCGTAAAGCCTCGTGCAGTAGCCAAGATGAAATGTAACCCTACAGCATTTGCAGCTGACGCTACCATCAAGGCCCCTTCGGTGGCCTCGTGCATGCTTCGCGCATCGTGAAAATGGACGGTGCCGCCGGCGACCAGCACGGCAGCGATCGGTTTAGCTCCGAAGTGCAGCAAATGAAGTAAATGATCTAGAACCGGAATTTTGTCACCCGCAAATTCGACAAAGGCCAGCAGAGAAAGCAAGATGCATACACCATCCTGGCCGAGCCAAGCGAATGCTGCTGCGGGGTGAAGCGTACCGTCGTGCATTAGCCAAGCACTAATCGCAAGCATAAGGCAAGGTCGAATTCCAGCCGCCGTACTTAATCCGTACGCCATAGCATAGCCGCCGCCATCCATATTCGCTCCTTCGCCAGGCTCCGATGAACTGTAGGTAGCGCTTAAAGACATCCGTCGTACGATCCTGTTCCTTCACACTCGAGGATCAGGCGGCTCTTGGAAGCCTAAATATTGTGTCGGAACGTTCCATGTCGAGCCCCATCGGCTTATCTCAAGGTTTTAACGAAACGACTCCCACCGGCCAAGCGCGCCAGGTCCGAGGAAGCGTGTGGTCGGTCAAGCTCACTGCAATCAGCAGGGAAATACCGTCGTATCGAGCGCGAAGGAGTACACGTTAAAACTGACTTCGACAAGTCTAAGTGCTGCGGTTGATGAGCACGTTCTCGTAGGAATAATCGCCGATGGGCACACAGAAGTAGGCTCGTATTCGCGCGTGGCGACCTACATCGCCGATGTCTAAAACTTTCGGAAGGCGAGGATACTCGCGTCAGTTCAGCGGGAGCGAGCATCCGTATGACAACCGTACGATTTCATTTCGAACCGAAACCTTCTCGACAACAAGGTCGGTTGGCAAATAATCGACGTCTACATGAACAAGATACTCTAGTAACGCAAGCGATAGTGTTCGGACGTTGCAGCGAGAGGGACAGCCGGGCGATTCCAGCGCCCCCAGTAGAGTCGCGACCATTCACCGTCGAGGGTCGTACTCGAATGGACAGATCGAGTGATGCGCCAAAGCATCAACTTACCGCGCCATAGTCGATTCGGCCGAGAACTTGCTCCACTGCACGAAAGCCCGGCTCTGTCGAAATCAGCCGAACTGGAATAGCCCCACCCAAGGCCCCGTTCTCACGCCGTAAGCCACTTGTACCGCGATCGCGGTTGCCCAGTGCCTTTTGGGCGACTGCAACGATATACACGAAGCGGTAGAGTTTGTCGCTTTCGTCGGCTGGAAGCCGTTCTCGCTCTTTGAGGCGCATGAGCGTCCGTACGGGAATGCGAAGCCAATCGGAGATCTCCGTTGCGGTAACTTCGCTGCTGCTCAGCACGTGCTGTAATGCGGCGCTCGGGAACCCCGCCGCAATAGCTGAGCCAAAGTCCGCGAACGTATGAACCGTTCGTCCTATTCCCGCTTTACCGCCTAACAGGCGGGCGACATCCGCGACTGTAACCATTCACGTCTTCCGATCGGCGCTGTTCGCTTGCATTTGAGCACGTTTTGCATCGAAATCTGAGACGACGGTGTCGCGCCATCGAATACGCGACCGTGGACAACGGCTTACATGTCCAGGAGAGGGCGATGATGCATATGGGCCCCTTCGCCGTCGAACGTGCGAGAAAGGGCGAAGGTGCGAAGAGGCCCCTTTGCCACCGAACGTGTGCGAACGCTATCACTCACATGAACTAGCGGTGGCCACGGGTGCCCACGGGTGGCCACAAAGCTCGCGTTTGAGTACAATTTGCAACGAGGTCTGAGACAACTGTATCGCGCCATCGATGCTAGGCGACGCCGCCATGTGCCGACTCCGTCAGCGAGCCGCGGCAGCGTCGGCGCTAATCCGCTCTACGTCTTCATCCGCATGTGTCAGCCACGCGATGATCGCGCGCGTAGCGATAGCTTCACCCTCAGCGGTCATTCTGACGGTCACTGCTTGAGCGGGGAACATCTTGCGGCTTTCGCGGGCAGCTTCTCCCGGTTGCAGCGGATCGAGCGATTGATCGAGCCCGCTGATTTGCACGCGACCGCCGCGAGCTAACGATAAGACGACAAGGCGGCCGGCATACGAAAAACTGCCAGGCTGCCCTTCGCGCGTTCGATTATGTGTTGCCCGGAGGACGTCTGCTTGTTGGGCCACTGCGTTTGCAACGTTGTTGCACCAGTTCTCGAAGCGCTGCGCGAGCGGCACGTGCATAGGCTTGAAGTTAGACGCCTCCACGAAAGACGCTCCTACGACTATTGAATTCAACACTGCAACACCCGGCGAAGAGGCAAAGGGGCGAAGACGCCCCTTTTAGCCGTCAAACGTGCGAGAAAGGGCGAAGGTGCGAAGAGGCCCCTTCGGTATCTCATGCGTCTTATAAGACACGTCGCGCGTTCCGATTCGCAGCGCCCGGCTGACGCGAAGAGTCCCGTCGATTTCGTTTCGATCAGCGCGCTTTCAGCTCGCGTTTTGAGCACGATTTGCATGGAGATCTGAGACGACGGTGTCGCGCCATCGACGCGACGCGACCGCCGACAACGGCTTACAAGTCCAGGAGAAAGGGCGAAGAGGCCTATAGGCCCTTTTGGTATCCCAAGCGTTACGTCACGTCACTGTCCGAGTTCATCGAGGAATCGTGTAATCGCGAACGAGACGACGCTCGATGGGCGGAGCCCCGGATATTCTTTGAAAAGATACTCCAGGCGACAATCGAGTCTGTCGCCGAGTCGCACGGCTCGTCGGCGTGTAGACTCACCGGATGCATGCGGTCGCATACGTATCATCTCGATGAACAACTTTTGCTGCGCATCCGTCAGCTCACGCTTCTGATCGGGAGCATGACCTAAGTACGGGTTATCTTTCATGGCGCTTCGAGCATCGAGCCCTTTGGCGGCGTTCCACGCTGTTGTACGATGTCGTTAATGGTGCGCGGGAGGCGGCGGTGTTGCGTCATGCGCATCTGGTTTCAGCGCGGCCAGCCCGACCCTTTCGGCTCCCAACGTGTATGCGCCAGACCGTCTCGAGTGGTGCGTCGCACACTGCCGGGAAAACGGGCCGAGAAACGCCCTGTGGCGTCGGGAACTGGGCCGGCGGGTGTTTGGTCGGCGCACACGCAGACGCTCCAGCACGGGCCACGCAACGCGCCGCTATGCACGCCTCGTCGATGAACGCTCCTAGCGCTTACCCCTCAGTCGTCTCCGAGATTCTGAATACGTAGAGTGAGGAGGGGGGTGCTGGATCGAGATCGGACCGGCGCCGTTGCGAACCGCACGCGTTTTCGGCTCGCGTTTGAGCACGATTTGCAGAATATCTAAGACCTCGGTGTTACGCCATCGATGCTGCGCGTCGGCCGGCAACGGCGTACGGGCCTGTAAGCCCACAGGGACATAGCGACATAGGGACATAGCGACATAGGGGTATAGCGACATAGGGGCATACGCCCCTTTGGCCAGGCGCAGAGATCCGTCGCGAATCTGCTACTGCAATGCAAGAGGCCCACGTCGAGGAGGCCGCAATCTAGCTGGTGGCAGCCGCGCTCTTAGCAACATTCACTGCATGCCTATCCCTTGCGAACGCGGCTCTTGGACAAACCCCTCCGTCGCCTTCACCAACCGCCGCTCCGTCGGGCCAGCAGCCTGTGCCGAAGAATTTCGATCCACGCGGCAAGCGAGAGATCCCAAATAATACGGCGTCACACGGTGCGCCGCAGGCTCCGGTGAGGCGTTGCTCTCCGCCGAATACGTCAGCGGAAAGATTGACGGTACGATGGCTCTAGGGCAAGATTCCGATCGAAGGGCGGTTCAATTTTCTGGTTCGGAGTGATCCGAACGCGATCGTAGATTTAAGGTGCGCAACGGACCTCGGATGACGTTGCTCCTCCAACTCGGACAGATGACGTTGTGCTAGGCATTCAACGATCTCAACGATCTCAACGATCTCGTCAAGCGCGTTGAGGCCTTGCAATTCTCTGCACCCGATGAGGACCACCCTATACAAAGGCCATTTATCGAGAGCGAATAGGGTCGGCCCGATGCGAGTTCTCGTGTAACATAAAGCGGCCTGGAGCGCGGACCGGAGTTTGAAACCACTTCGTAAATCGACGCCCGTTCGAGTTTGCCGCAAGGTGTGCTAGTGATTGTCTTTTAATGCTGCTCGCTATGTTCGACCATATCTCTATTGCCGTCTACAACTTGGATCGTGCGATAGCGTTTTACGACGCCGCATTCGCGCCACTTGGTGTCAGGCGGCTGTGGACTGTCGCTGACGCGGCGGGATACGGATACGAGGGCGCCGACGAGCCGTTCGCCGTCAAACAAATTCCAGACTCAGTTGAGATTGGCTCGAACAATGCAACTCACGTAGCTTTTCGTGCATCAGACCGCGAGACCGTGAAAGCCTTCCACGCCAGCGCCCTGCTGCACGGAGGAATCGACGAAGGTGCCCCAGGGTTACATCCAGAGTATGGGTCCGGATACTTCGCGGCCTTCGTGCGGGATCCGGACGGGAATAGACTTGAAGCGGTTCTCCATGAAGCGCGCTAGCTTGGCGCTGTCTCTCTCAAGTTGCGCCGTTCTGACCACTTGAGGATTGGCTGGTATGTATGTTTTCGTGAACCGCAGTGGCGCAAAGGCTAAATATGCTGTTTCGCAGCGATGTCGCACTACCGGAGCGCCGGCTGGCGCCGGTCCGAGCCGTGCCGACTGGTCGATGAAATCCAGACCAACGACGCATTGCCGGATGTCTAGTCGCTGCGCCCCAGAACACTATCCGTAGGCAGCGCTAAACTTGTGAAAGAGGTCGATCTCGTAGCGCTCCGCTCGGAGAGACGCAACGGCACCATAAACGGCGATAACCCGCAGGTCATCGTCGTCGGAGCCGGCCCGGCGGGGATGATGCTGGCGCTCCTCCTGAGCCGCAGCGGTGTTAGCGTGACGGTTCTCGAGCAGGCGACGACGTTCGCTCGCGAGTTCCGCGGAGAATTACTTCAGCCGGGAGCTACGCGGATCTTGAACGACTTGGGGTTGCGCGAGCGCATTCTTTCGCTGAGCAGCGGCTTTCCGGCCGGCCTCGATATTCAATACGATCGAAAAACTGTGCGCTTCGACTTCCCCCGCCCCGATGAGCTGTCGAAGGGCGGTGGTGTCGCAATCATTCCTCAGAAGCAGTTCCTGGAGGCGCTCGCAACGGAGGCATCCCGACAAGCCGGTTTCGAGATCGTAATGGGTTGCTCGGTGCGCGATCTATTGTTCGATGCACACGGGGTAGTCGGAGTTCGCGCGCAATTGTATAATGGCGAGTCGCTCACACTCCGCGCTCCTCTCGTCGTCGCTTGCGACGGACGCTTTTCAGCGGTCCGGCGTGCGGCCGGAATCGAGATGCGCGCCAAATCCATCCCATTCGATCTGTTGTGGTTTTCGACGCCCATCCCGACTGGTCTCCCGAATCGCGTGTACGTTCGGATAACGCGCAATCAACTCTTCGGTTCGTTCGCCAGTCGCAACAACCGAATGCAAGTCGGATGGCTCATCCATAAAGGCGAATATGCCCGGCTTCGTACTCAACCGTTTGGGGAGACTGTAGATCGGATCGTTTCGCATGTGCCGGTTCAGCTCAGCGATTCCGTCCGACGGGCTCTGCGGGGCTGGAACGACCTCTCTCTGTTGCCGGTGGTGAGTCAGATGGCAGAGCGGTGGTCGCAACCAGGGATGTTGCTTCTCGGCGACGCGGCCCATCCGATGTCACCTGCCGGTGGGCAGGGCATTAACGTAGCGATCTATGACGCCGTCGTCGCGGCAGCCCGGCTCCTTCCGGCGATCAAAGATGGAGCGTCGTTGGAGGATGTTGCGCGTTCGTTTGAACGGGAACGGCGTCCGTCCATCATCGTTACGCAACGGCTTCAGAACGTGTTCACTAGTGCTCTCTGTACGCTAGGGCCTAGTGCCGCGGTCAGGTTCGCAACTCTGTTCATTCGAGCTGGTGCGCGCGTTTCGTGGCACCCACGATTTGTTAGGAAAGCCCTCGATCGGCTCTTGTGGGGCAATCCGCAAGTTCGCGCGGATCGCGGGCCATGGCAACGCCGCTAACCTTAGCGCTCTTCGTTGCTAAGCGCCGTGCCCTGAACGCCGCCTCCACCGTTGTCGATTTTTACTTGAAACTTGCCCGGGGAATAGTGATTGATATAGATACCGCCGGTAGCGAAATTCGAAACGTACATATTGTCGCCCGCTTCACGAAGAACGACTTGCGTAACGCCGTCACCAGCTTGCACGATCTGGCACGGCGACGCTCCTACGCCTACCCCCTTGGTCATCTCGGAAACTGCCGAGTGAGGAGGGGGTAAGGTGGATCGCGGTCGGGCCTGCGTCGTTGCGAACCGGCACGCGTTTTCGGCTCGCGTTTGAGCACGATTTGCAGAATATCTAAGACCTCGGCGTCAGGGCAACGCCGAGGAGGTCGCCGCAAACAGCGTACATGCCAGGCGAACGGCGTACAGGCCTGTACGCCTATGGGCGTATGGGCGTATGGGCGCATAAGCGTACAGGCGTATACGCCCGTGCGACTCACGGAATGCCCGGCGGATGCGGAGATCAATCCTTCCACGGATCGGCTACCATCAGCGAGCTGGCGGTTCCGTCGTCGCGACTCTGCAGGCGTTCAGGCTTGCCGGTGCGCCCGAAAGTGCGTGGTACGACGGCCTCGCTTTTCCGTAGTCGGCATCGGGCCGCCTGAATCGGCATCGGCGAAGCCATTCGCGATGTTGTACGCCTCGCCGCCGCGAGAACAGCCGTCTGCGGCCTTGCGAGCCCCAGCAATCACTGTGGGCTACGGTTGGGTCTTCCATAATTTCCCCTGGCCGCCAGCGGCGAAATCGTCAACTCGCATGCACCGCTTTTATGCGTTCGGCCGAGCTTCAAACGTGTCCCATAGGAATGTCACCAGCGTCGAAGCGCAACCAACTACGAAGCGCGCATGCCGTGGCTGAAGGCCCCTCGTGCTTGCGCTTTTGCCGTGACCGGTGCCGTATAAAGATCGCAACTCGCCAATACTTCCAGCGACGGCGGCAAGACTGTGCAGCGTACGTTTAATCAAGTCGGCACCCTTCGCGGCGCTCGGTATGTCCTCTGGAGCCAACTGTAACGCCTTGGTTGCCGCTTTGACAAGTTCACTTAAATCGCTGGCCTTAGAGTATGATATACCTTTTGCTTCGAGAATTGTTTTGCAGACGGTTTCGATCAACTCTTTGGCGGAACCGATTGCGAGCGCTGGATCGCGATCGATCGAATCTTCGATCCGCCGGATGTCGGTGTGGATGCTCCCGGAAGTGGCTGCCGCAACCTTATCGGCCGTCGCGCGCATTCCGGTCGGACTCCGTCGTCGAAGTCGACCGCCTTCGTATACGTAACCATCCTTCTCGATCCATGCTATCAAATCGGCCGAACCTGACTGAGTTGCAGTTGTTGCCGACAATATAATATTCTCGAAAACTGCTAAGAGTTTTTCCGCGTCGGTTGGCTTCGTCAGATCGAGTGACGCATAATAAAGTTCGATTTGGCTGCGCCGCTGACCATGAACCACTACCGAAGATGTCGGCGCGAGGGTGATGCCGGCGGCTGAAAATTCGTCGTCGATCTTACGCAACACACATCCAACCATCCATTCTCGGAACTCGTTCAAGGTCTTCCGCGAAATGAGCTTTGGGACCATTGGCGTTGGTTTTTGAGCTAGAGTGCAGACGCCTCCCAAGACACAGAGCTCGCTATGTCACAGACGCACCCCTTCGACGCGGTTCCAAGTGGCTCAGCGCCAAACAATGATTCTATCTTGAGCTCGGCGCCCAACTAGTCCAGAAAGGCTCTGCGCGATTGAATGGCCATCAAAAGCCCTTGCTGACCACGGATGGCAATTCCCGCGTTTCATGGCGCTATGGCTATAGCGGAGGGAGTCGAACCGTTGGAAATATGGCCCGTTACCTTTGAACTTCCCGGCGAATAAATGTCGACTATACTGGCGGTCGTGTTTGCGACGTACACATTTCCGGGCGAGTCTACGGCGGCTTTGTACGGAATGTCTGTCCCTAAGCTGATTTTACGAATCACTTTCGATGAGCCCGCTGCATATTCTGTGATCCGACCGCCAGAAATGTTGGAACCTTTAAAAAACTCACTGAAGACGTACACATTGTGCGTTCCGTCGAACTGTATCCCGGTTATGTACTTGGGTACATTGGTGATAGAGCGCGTAAGTTTAAACGTCTTCTCGTCGTAGACGCCGACGGTTGTAACGGTTGCCATACCGAACAGGAAGCCATCATCGAACGCCATGGCGTCCACGGGGACGCCACGAATCAACTTTAGGTTTACGGAATACTCTCTGGTCGCGGAATGCGTGTCAACCAAAACCGTATGTGTTGGAGATACAACGATCCCGGCGGGTCCGTACGAACTGACCGATACCGTCGGTTGGGTCTTGCCTGGCGGTATCAAATAGACCTCGCCGGTGGGGACGTAGTCATATCCGTAATAGATTGTTCCGTTCGGAGCAACAGCGATTGGATCGGTGGCGCCGGCGGTCCGTAAGTACTTTCCCGTGGCTAGCTCATACTCTTTCAGTCCGCGATCGTCAGAATAGAGAACGCCTTGCTGATCAAAAAAGAAAGCGGACGGGGCGGTAACCTGATCGGTAATCGTTCTTACCAGCGACGGATGTAATCCCGTCGAATAGACGCCAACGTAGGCGGGACTGCTCTTGAATGAAATTACGAGCGCCGCCTGGTTCGCCAGGGGACGCGCGCCCGTTTGCACTCGAGCGTTCGGGAGGCTGACCGCTGGTGTCGCGCCCGAACATCCAGACAAGAGAAGAACAAGCGACAACGCAAACGGCCCGAGAACGCGCTCTATCCGCATACAATCCATTGTGTGTGTACTTTCAGTCTCTCGAAGGGCCGCTCCCGCTATTAGATCGTTAGCGCGTGTTTAGCACAGTGAGTATCAAGGTTCGGCGCGTTGCGAACCGGCACGCGTCTTCGGCGCGTTTGAACACGATTGCAGAATATCTAAGACCTCGGTATTAGGCCACGCGACCGCCGGCAACCGGCGCAGGTGGACAGTTGAAGAGCCCAACAGGCCTGTACGCCGATACGCCCATACGCCTATATGCAAACAGGCCCGTAAGGCTGTAGCACTATAAGCCTGTAACACCGTAGTGGCGTCGGCCTTGTCAGTTCAATCGAACGAGCCATCTCGCCGCCGGCGCCTGCGTCCAGTCGCCCACAGCGTCGAACGCGCCCGCGTCTTGCTCGAGACTGCGCAGGGCTTCCAGGAAGGCTTGGAGATCGAACCGCACGACGACTGCAGTGCCCTGCAAGCGCCTTGGTGGCTATCGCTCTCGCGGCCGAATCGGCGCCAGCGCCGGGCGTGGGGTATGAGCGCTCTCGGCGGCGAAGCGCTAGCCCGCGCCAAAGCGCAAGCGCCGTAGCAAAGGAACGGGTTCGCTGTCTAGGTGCTCCAGCGATGGCTTGTGGGTCACGCGGATCGTGAACACGGCTCCGGATGGAACGCGACGCGTCGAGTTCACCGCCCGGACGCGCGACGAGGCGCTTGCGAAGCTGCACGTCAGAACGGCGAGCTTAGGGAAGGTGCGAAGTTCTAGCGACAGCTCGATTAAGAGTTATCGAGCATTAAATCGACTGCTGCTGTCAATGCGGAATCGAAGCGAAAAATGCGATTGGCTGAGGCAACGCAAACCGCGTTGCATGCCGATGAGAACGCGGATGCCGAGCTTGCGAGCCTCAAGTGCGTCGCGGACTTCCGGTAAAACGGGCTTAGAAGCGTTTGTAGCGTAGGGAAATCGGTCGGCGAGTCTTTGGTCGGCTCGCGCGCAGAAGCTCCAGTACAGGCCCGGCAGCGCGCCGCTATGCACGCCTTGTCGGCGAACGCTCGTAGCGCTTACCCCCTTGGTCATCTCGGAAACTGCCGAGTGCGGAGGGGGTAAGGTGGACCGCGGTCGGGCCGGCGTCGTTGCGAATCCGCACGCGCTTTCAGCTCGCGTTTAAGCACAATTTGCAGAATATCTAAGACCTCCGTGTTAGACCATCGGTGCTGGGGCGCCGGCCCGGCAACGGCTTACAGGCCTATACGCTTACAGGCGTATAGGCGTATAGGTGTATAGGCGTATAGCGACATAGCGACATAGCGACATGGCGACATGGCGACATGGCGACATGGCGACATACGCCTATAGTGGCATTGCGTTATAGTGGCAAGGGCTTTTGGCTACGCGCGGAGATCCGCCACGGATTGGCTACCGTCAGCGGCCACCGGCCGCGCCGTCGCGAATCTGGTTACTTCATCCGTTCGCTGTTTAGCGCTCCGGCGCTGGCTTGTGGGTCACGCGATCGTGAAAACGGATCCCAATGGAACGCGACGCGTCAAAGACTTCGCGAACGAAGACGCGATGAGAAGCTTTGCGAAACTTCAGGCCGCCAAAGACCAGGGACGCTCAGGACGTGGGGGCCTTGCGTGGTTACTTAGCCCGTTCTGTCAGGAGTTCCGTGTAGCACTGCTGGGCGGCTCTCGACATTCCGGCGCTAGCGATTCTTTAACCTTTGCGACGCGCTAAGTATCGTCGGAATTGCCTCGCGACGATCGCCGAGGAGGTCGGCAACTGACGTTGCGACGTGAGCGCTCTGCCGGTATTAAAATCGGCTCTGTGTTGGCCCACATGCTCGGTTCCGAACGGGTCGAGCAGAACGTCGCCCTGCTGCGAGGAGAGCTAACAAATCGCACCCCGCACTGCGAGCAGATGCGCAGGTTCAGAAACACCGGCTGATGCGTCTAACGGCGGGTCTGTGACCCCACCGTGCTCCCGCCCGCGGTTCGCTAAGCGTATCGAGCGACGCGAACGTCCCGGGGGATTGTTGGTAATTGACGCACGCTTTTCGATCGGAAGAGCGGACGATGAGTGGGCTATACCGATTCGTTGAAGGATGTGTCACGACTTCAGGTGCAGGAGGCTCCAGCGCAGGTCATGGAATGCCCGCCAACGCGCTGACGGGCTGCGCTCCTGCCCTATTCTGTTGTCGATGGTTGCGAAGCCGTCTGAAGGCTAAGGGATGGACCAATGCGTGCTGAAGCAAAGCCTTGGCCATGGTGGCGAAGAGGCATGGTGATTCTGACTAAAATTACCGGCGTGGACGACTCGGCCCGAGCCAAAGGGTCCCCAAGGTCAAGCAAGTACGTCATCGAACCTCGCCCCGCGGAAACGGAGGGCTCTTGCATTGCAGGGATTCTCACACGTGTCCCAGATTTGATTAAGTGTTTTACAAAAGGAGAGCGTACCATGCCCAGGACTAAGGTTTTTGTTTCGTACGACCACAGCGAAGACGTGCACTATAAGCGATTGCTCCAAGCTTGGGATGCCAATAACGACTTTGATTTCGATTTCGACAGTCGCGGTCCGGATGTTAAAATCGATAGCGCGGACGCAGTTGTCGTTAAGTCTACATTGACGAAAATGATGATGACAGCCACTCATCTGCTCGTGCTTGTAGGCGAGAAAACCTCTACAAGCAAATGGGTAAACTGGGAGATTGAACGCGCAATGAAAGACGATATAAAACTAAAGCTCGCCGCGGTCAAATTGCAGAAAGACAACGCCGCGCCCATAGGGATTCTTGCTGTCGGAACATCCTGGGCGACGAGTTTTGAACGCGATCGGGTCGTTGAGGCGCTCAAGTCGGCAAAGAACACCTATCAACCTTGATCGCGGCGCTTGCCGGACGACGAATAGATGCGTTGGGCGCTGAGCCGCGCTTTCCGTCAGACCGTATTCAAACCGTTCATGGTGTGATCGCTGAACAGTTTCGATCTCGAAAAGTAACCGGTTTGGTCAGCTCCGCTGCCTGCGGCGCGGACCTGATCGCGATCCACGTATCTATGGAGTTGGACATTTGTTTTCGCATAGTCCTTCCCTACGGTATCGACGACTTCCGCAGGTCCTCGGTCGTCGACAGGCCCGGGAAATGGGAGGCCATTTACGATGAGGCTATAGGGAGGGCTCAAATCAGAGGCGATCTGATTGTTCTGAACGTAGAACGAAATGCCGCCGGATACAGATCGGCGAACCAAACCATTATCGATGAGGCAGTGTGTCTATCGGTTAATGGGGCGACTTCTCTGATTGCGATCGCGATCTGGGATAGCAAACGACGCAACTCCGAGGATGCAACTGCTGATTTTGTCGACCGCGCAACCTCGCTCCACCTGCCGATTCTAAGTATTCCCACGCTCTGATGTGCTTTTTGAAGCGGCGGCGAGCCCGTAACGGTTTGGAATCATTTCGCAATCTTTCCAAGGAAGCAGCCATTTTATTTGTGCATGGCATGGGAGGTTCGAATGGCGACTGGGGCGACTTCCCGCAATTTCTTGTGAATGAACCGCGACTCGCAAACTGGGATGTTTTCGCTGTTAGCTATGCTACGTCGAAAAGGTTCGATTTTGGATTCTGGGCTGACGACCCGGATTTAGAGAAGGCTTCTCTCGCATTGCAAACCCGCGTCGACCATGCGCCACTCCAACAATACAAGTCCCTGGCGCTGATTACACATAGCATGGGCGGCCTCATATCTCAACGGGTCGCGCTAAATGATCGTATGTCAAGCCGTATAGGGCACTTGTTCCTCTTTGGAACGCCGAGTACGGGGACGGAAAGAGCTCAGTATTTAACTTTCGCGAAGCACCAGATCAGGGACATGAAGCCGGGCAGTGAATTCTTAACGCACTTGAGATCTGAGTGGACGACAAAGTTCGAGGGCGCACTCCCCTTTCATGTCCATGCAGTCGCCGGAGAGCGGGATGCGTTTATTGAACTCGAATCGGTTCTAGATCCGTTTCCGTCGGACGCCGGCAAAGTGATTCCAGGCGATCACCGAACGATGGTTAAGCCCGTATCAAAAGATGATCTCAGTGTAAGAATCATTGTCGACTCCCTTTGCGGCGGCAGCGTGGTGCGGAGTACCCTAGATAGTGCCGCCGTAAGCATTGAGCACCGACGATATCAAGAGGTCATCGACTCTTTCCTCCATGTAGCTGAGTCACTTGACAACAGTACATTAGTGGAGCTGAGCCTTGCCCTGGACGCCCAGGGCCGAGCATCGGAGGCTCTAAGCATTTTACAGCAATATGCACATACCACCGACGCGAAAGGTACACTCGCCGGACGCTACAAGCGGCGGTGGCTGCTGAAGGGCGCCGAGTCGGATTGGGAACGCGCGCATTCGCTTTATGATGCTGCACTTGCTGAGGCTCAGACGGTTGGCGATCCGAACCAAGTACTATACCATGCCATTAATGTTGCCTTTCTTGAGGTAATGAAAGCGCCTGCGGCGAGCGCGGTACCAAATTCCGCGGCCGCGCATGCTGAGCTTGCGCTCCAAGCTGCAGAGAGCGCTTACCGAGATAAGTGGCGCGAGGCAACGATTGGAGAGGCTAGAATCATCCTGGGCGACTTTGAGGGGGCCCTCGCGGCATATCAGTCGGCCCGAAATATGTCAGCATCGGCACGCGAATTTGAGTCCATGTATGGTCAAGCCGTTTCGCTAGTGCGACTACGCTACGATGATTCGAGCGTGCGAAGGCTAAACGCCGTCTTCGGGCCAGCGGACGCGTGACGTGCTCCGCGAACTTCGAGCTAAATACTCGCGGCAATAATCAAAATCCAAAGGCGTGAGCCACGGAGCGCATTCGAGCAAGATTCGCTTTGTCGTGTGCAAGTGGCACGAGGGTGCTCCGTCGTCGGTAGTGATGAAAGACAAATCGGGGCCTAGTGTGACTCCATATATGCTTGCTAAGTCTGGTGAGACAGTTTCGAACACGACTCGGCCGTGGCAGGCAGGCGTTACCTTGAATCCGACCCGTGCAGTAGGAAATCGCCTTCATCATAACGTCGTAACGTTTTGCCGATATCTTCAAAACTGTTCTATTCCGCGTACGTCTCCCGTTGATCCGGGACCAGGCTAAACCCCGAGGTTCACGCCAGCGCTCTCGTCCAGTCGCCCACGGCGTCAAACGCCCCGGCGCCTTGTTGCGCTACGATCCTCAACGCGATCTGCAGCGGCCTGGAAACGGGCGGCGGGTCCATCAGCCCCATCACCATCGCGAATCTACTATCGTACGCTTCGTACGTTGTGGACGCCGGCGCGCTTTTAGTCTCGTCTCGGCAGTCTATACTTGACACAATATACTTGACACAACGAGCTAGCCATTGGTAGGTCGGATACGCCGTGACAGGGTGATTCTTTAGCTCGGGCGTAGCTCAGAGCCCATGCTCTGGCCGTCACGGGTGGGCAATCTCTTGCTAGGCGTGATCGCCTGGGTAGGTTCGTATTGGCTCGCTGCTGCTAGCTTGGGGTCAAACGCGCCCAAGTATCTGCCGTTGCTGATCGCGCTGTTCGGGTTTGCGTACGTTATCTGGGGCTGCTGGAACTTGCGACTCGAGTACTTACTTGGAAAGCGCCAGGACGCATCACAACAGAATGATGCGGCCGAACGTCGCGACATTCTCCTGGCCGACACGTGGCGAATGATCGACCGGCTTTCTGACTTGCTGCAACCCGTTTACGGTCAGCGAGCGATTGTGACGATGCTCACGGAGAAAGCCAAAGAGGAGAACGACCCCCCCGCACTTTCTAAAATTAGTCGAGCGCCACTAATTCAGGCTGGGACGGTAGCCGAGGGCGAATTCTACAAGAGCCTAAAAAACCAGGTGTATTTCTTGTTCAGCCGCTTGGAAACGCTAGGTGAGAAACGCGAGACAGTGACCGATGCAATGATACAGCGTGGTCACGTTGAGGATATCGAAGCCGTTAGGGAAGAGCTTCGCGCCCTAGCAGATGCAGTCAGGCAGCGGGCTTCTTAGCGTTTGGCTTAGCCCTTTTGGGCCTCTCCGCTTCGATCGACGGCTCGAACTTTGTCTTGCGGGACGCTGCACGCGCCGGCAATGGCTTACAGGCCTATACGACCATAGGCGTATAGTGGTATAGGCGTATAGGCGTATAGGCGTATAGTTGTATAGACGCTTTTGGTCGTGCGTCTTGATGACTGCCGGCCGTTTCGGCAACGACGCTATCGAATCGCAAGTCCAACGCAGGCGGAGACGATGCTGGCTCGGATCGAGGGTGGCTAGCTCAGACCGCTCCAATCGTCAAGAGTCGGTCCCCGAATGTTGCGTCTAGGTGCGCTTTACGGCAGTGCCCAGTCTCTTAGATGCAACGCAAGGTACATTTGGCTGCACAGTTGGCTGTCTTGACTGGAATACGTGCAAGCATAGAACGCCTATAAAATAAGGAGTTTTCGCATACGAAAATGGTAGCCCCAGCGGGATTCGAACCCGCGTTACCGCCGTGAGAGGGCGGCGTCCTAGGCCTCTAGACGATAGGGCCGATGGCTCCCGGGGATGGTCTCGAACCACCGACATGCGGCTTCAGAGGCCGCCGTTCTACCGCTGAACTACCCGGGAATGACCAGCGCTGGACTATACTACAACGGCGGCCCGGGTTCATGCAACGAGCGATTGCGCCGCATATTGCGGCCTCCGTACGTTGGCGTTTGACTGTGACAATTGGGGCAGAGCATCCGAAGATTAGCTAGCCGGTGATCGTTTGATACACCATTGACGTGGTCCAAGTGCATCGACAAATGTTCGCCTCTCCAATCAGTCAACCCGCAGCCGTCACATGTATTCTTAAGAATGCCAGCTCTAAGCAATCTCGCTTTGACATGTTGGCGACGCCGTTTCGTACTTGCGAGTAACTCGTCTATAGGCATTCCGGGAAGCCGCGGTTGAATCTCACCGCGAGCGACGGCTTTCGACCAGGCCTCAACGCAGAAGCCGAATGCCGCCGCGCAGACACGAACCGATGCTCCGGTGTCGTAGTATGCTTGAATCGTAACCCAATCGTGCTTTCTGCGTCGATCTGAGAACGGGGTTGACGGCACGCGCAGTTCGCCGCGGAGAATTGTCGTGCGCCAGGCAGTGTGAGTCATGCCAAATTTTTTAAGACACTCCACGAACTTGTGTCCCTGATCGTAGTGCTGTTGAACGGCTTTCCAATCGTAAATGCGTTTCATGCTTGTATCATCGCAAACGCGTGCGCCAACTGGTTGGCACAGAAAAAGCGTATTGTCTCGAAGCACTTGTCCACCCAGTTGGCACGCTGGTTCGATACCATACATTTATCCCGATATACGACCGAACTAGTGCAAAATACCATGACGATTACCGCACTCGGAATGAATGCATGCGTCACTTTGGCTTATCCGAAGCAACGTGGATGAACGCAAAAGAGCGCGGAGCGTTACGGCAGCGACCGCGTTCGTTCCGTTCGGAGCAGATCGTTGCATTTCGTCATCGTAGCCAAGTGCGACGTGTGCTGATGAAATCGGGTGCGCTGAGGAACAGCTGTTACGACTGCGGTATCGCGGAATGCCTGGCGAACGATCATCGCATTTAAAACGTACGGATGCTTTGCCCGACACAGCCAAACCGAAACGTCCGCCGGTAGAAATGAGGAGCGAAGATGGATAAGCGACGGAAGTACGACTGGGCAGCCATACAAGCGTACTACGACCAAGGCCACACGTACTACGACTGCATTCGCGTGTTCGGCTTTTCGAGCGCTGCTTGGCAGAAGGCACTAGCACGCGGCGAGATTACGACGCGCGTTCGCAAATGGTCGATCGAACAGGTCATTCGGGCTGCGAAGGGCCGGACGCACCTCAAGCTTCGACTACTCCACGCCGGATTGCTCGAGCCGAGATGTTACCGTTGCGGAATCGACACGTGGCGGGGCAAGCCGCTCTCCGTGCAGATCGACCACATCAACGGAGTTCGAAACGATAACCGTCTCGCGAATCTCCGTATGCTGTGCCCCAACTGCCACAGCCTCACTCCGACCTACGGGTATCGTAAGCGAACGAAGTAGCTGCGCTCCTTTGGGTAGAAGAACGGCGGAAACAGCCGAAGGAGGTGCTTGGTGCAGGCGATCGTCCTGGTGGGTGGCGAGGGAACGCGTTTACGTCCGCTGACGTATGGCACGCCCAAACCGATGGTTCCGATCATGAACGTGCCGTTCTTGGCGCGAACGATGCAGCGCTTATGTGAGGCCGGCATTCGCGACGTCATTCTGCCGGCCGGATATTTGCCGCAGTCGATCGTCGACTATTTCGGCGACGGTTCGCACCTCGACATGAAGATCACGTACGTGATCGAGGAAACGCCGATGGGCACCGCCGGCGCGATCAAAAATGTGGAGCAGCACATCAAAGGCCGGTTCTTCATGCTCAACGGCGACGTGTTAACCAGTCTCGATTTGCCGGCGATGTTGCGTTACCACGAGCAGAAAGGCGGCATCGGAACGCTGCACCTGATCCGCGTCGACGATCCGTCCGCATTCGGTTGCGTTGCCCACGACGCCGACGGTCTGGTATCGGCCTTCGTCGAGAAACCGCCGCGCGATCAGGCGCCGACCAATGACATTAACGCGGGCACGTATCTGCTCGAGCGCGAGATACTCGACCTGATACCGCCGAATCGCAACGTTTCGATCGAGCGCGAAACCTTTCCGCAAGCGATTGCTGCCGGCAAACGGCTGTATGGCTACACAACCAATGACTACTGGCTCGATATAGGACGTCCCGAACACTACCTCACGGCGCACACCGACGTGCTTGCCGGCGTGCTGGCCATGGGCGTCGGGCCGGGTATTCACGGCTTCGGAGCCGCTTCGCTCGAAGGCCTGCCCGGCATCGTCGCGCCGGTGTATGCCGGCGCCGACGTGGTCGTCGACCCGACCGCCCAAGTCGGTCCGAACGTCGTACTCGGCCATGGCTGCAGTATCGGTCCCCATGCCGTCATCCGCGACTCGGTCTTGTGGGAACGGGTCAGCGTCGGGCCCTCGGCGACCATTGAAGAAACGATTATCGCGAGTGGCGTGACGATCGGACCGGGCGCCCGGATCGGGCGCGGCAGCGTCATCGGGCACGACGTAACCGTCGAGCCTGGCCTGGTGTTACAGGAAGGCAGCCGAGTAGGCGAGCCGAACGTCGACAGCTCTCGGACCACATAGCGCTTCCGAGCGGCGGCGCGCCGCACGAACTCGCGGATGCCAGGTTTATGGCGTATCGAGCGAGGGGTAATTATAGGTCGGAAGTGGAGGATTGCGCTAAACATGTTTCCGCCGCGCGCGTTATTTCTAGGCTCGTTTCCGCCGCGTGAGTGCGGCATCGCGACGTTTACCAAGGACGTTGTCGATTCGTACAATCGAGCGTTCGGGATCACCAGCGACGTCGTCGCGATCGACGAACCCGGCGGTGAGATGCGGCGTTACGGACCCGAGGTCGTGGCCCGGCTTTCGGAAGAAGATCGCTTCAGTTACGCTCAAGTAGCCGACTTCATCAATCGCCATCCGGCGGATCTCTTGAATGTCCAGCACGAATACGGGTTGTTCGGCGGAGAACGCGGCGAATGGCTCATGGATCTGTTGCGAGCGCTCGAGAAGCCGGTCGCGGTGACGATGCACACCGTGCTGCCCGAGCCCGACGAAACGATGTTGCGCGTTACCCGCGAATTGTGCGCTAGCGCTTCGCGAATTGTTTCGTTGTCCGAAACGGGCCGCGGCTTACTCGAAACCGTGTACGGTATCGACCCCGAACTACTGCGCGTCATTCATCACGGCGTGCCCGACGTGCCGTTCACGAATACCGACGCGGCCAAGGCGTCGTTCGGTATCGGTCAGCGCGTGTTGATCACGACGTTCGGGCTGATCAGTCGCGGCAAAGGTTTAGAGTACGCCATCGAGGCCATGCGCGACGTCGTTCGCCGCCATCCGGAGACGCTCTACTTGATCCTCGGCGCGACACATCCGGTCGTTCGCCGGCAAGAAGGCGAATCGTATCGCGAAACGCTGCAAGCGAAAATTCGCGAGTACGGACTACAATACAACGTGCAGCTCGTCGACAAATACATGGAGTTCGACGAGTTGGTGAGTTATCTGTCCGCGACCGATATCTATCTTACGCCGTATTTGAACCCGGACCAGATCGTTAGCGGAACCTTAGCCTACGCCGTCGGTTGCGGCAAAGCCATCGTTTCCACGCCGTACCTGTACGCGCAAGAACTGTTGGCGCATAATCGCGGCTTCCTGTGCGAATTCCGCGACTCGCCGTCGATCGCAAAACGCTTAAACATGTTGCTCGACGATCCCGAATTGCGCCGCGCCACAGAACGGCGCGCGTATCGATTCGGCCGGCAGATGACCTGGCCGCACGTGGCCGGCGAATATGCCAACGTGTTCCTCGAGCTGGCCCCGCCCGAGCCGATGACGTTGGTTTCGTCGGCATGAACCCTCGACCACTTTTGCCGTCGCTGGATCATCTGGCGACGCTATCCGACGACACGGGCGTCGTACAACATGCGATCGAGTCCGTCCCAAACCGCTCGACCGGTTACTGCACGGACGACGTCGCGCGTGCGTTCGTCGTAGCGCTGACGCGCTTGCGATCTCTGCCGGGCGACGAACTCGCGACGCGCCTGGCCTCCACCTACTTGTCGTTCTTGCAAGACGCGCAGTTAGAAGACGGCCGGTTTCATAATTTCATGAGTTACCAACGCGACTGGCTCGACGATGTCGGCACGCAAGACAGCTGCGGCCGCGCGATGTGGGCGCTTGGTTTCGGCATGGGTTACGCTCCAACGCCGGCGTGGCGCCGGTTGTGCCGCCATATGTTCGACCGGGCGATCGCTACGATCGACACGTTCGACTTTCTCCACCCTCGCGCGTACGCGATGCTCGGCTTGTGTCACGCGTACACCGCGTTGCAGGACCCGTCGTATGTCAAAGCCATCCGGCATGTAGCCGATACCTTGCTGGCGGCGTACGAAAAGCAGCGCGCGCCGGGGTGGAACTGGTATACGGACATGATGACGTACGACAATGCGCGGCTACCGGAAGCGATGATCCGAGCCGGTCACGTTCTGGGTGAAGCGCGCTACCTGCAAGCCGGTCTCGACACCTTGGCCTTCTATGAAGGCGTCACTATCCTAGATGGGGTCTTCGTTCCAGTCGGCAACAACGGCTGGTACCGGCGCGGCGGTTCGCGCACCATGTATGGCCAGCAACCCTTGGATGCGTGTTCGATGATCGACGCAGAATTGGCCGCATACGACGCCACCGCAGATCCCGCGCACGTCGCCCACGCAGAACTCGGACTCGCTTGGTTCTACGGCAAAAACTCGCGCTCCGAAATCATGGCGCACGGCGGCGGCTGCTACGACGGTCTGGAAGAACGTGCCGTGAACCGCAATATGGGCGCCGAATCGACGCTGGCGTTACTTTCCGGGGCATACGCGATGGCCGAGCGTCAAACGCGCACGCTGCGAGCCGTAACCCGCTAATTCGGCAATAAAACGGCTGGAATCACGTAGTTTTCGCCTACAGGCTTGCTTCGCGTCGCCGTCGAATGTTTAATAATGCTCCTCGAAACCGAAATCCTTAGCGACGTTCAAGCCGCTGCTATCCGACATACGGATGGCCCGGTTCTTATTTTTGCGGGAGCCGGCAGCGGAAAGACGCGCGTTCTCACGCATCGTATCGCGCATCTCGTACGTGAACTTGGTGTCGCTCCATGGAGCATTCTCGCCGTAACGTTCACCAATAAAGCCGCCGGCGAGATGAAATCGCGCCTCGCAAAGCTGATCGCCGACGACGCGCGAGACTTGTGGGTTGGAACGTTCCACTCGATGTGCGTCCGCATTCTGCGCGCCGACGGTTCGAAGATCGGTATCGGTCCGCGTTTTGCGATCATCGACGAAACCGACCGCCGCCAGCAGATTAAGGAGATTCTCGACGATCTCGGCTACGACGACCGCCAGCTGACCGTTGGCGCGTGTTTAGCCGAAATCGACAAGGCAAAAAATGCGCTCGTCTCGCCGGAACAGTTCGCCGAACGTGCGACGTCGTTTTCCGCCGAACGCATTGCCAACGTCTACACCGAATATCGTCGCCGCCTCGCGGCATCGAATGCGCTCGACTTCGACGATCTGATTTTGCGGACGATCGAGCTCCTCGAGCACGATCGCGCGACGCGTGAGAAGTATCAGCGACGCTTCCAGTACGTACTGGTCGACGAATACCAAGACATCAATGCCGCACAGTATCGATTCGTAGCGTTGATTGCCTCGCACCACGGCAACATCACCGTCGTCGGCGACGACGATCAGTCGATCTATTCTTGGCGTGGCAGCGATTACCGGATGATCCTTCGATTCGAAGACGACTTTGCGGGCGCCAAGATTTTCAAGCTCGAGGAAAATTACCGCAGCACGCAACGCATCCTGGACGCCGCGAACGCGCTAGTACATAACAACAAGACGCGCGCGGCGAAAAAGCTGTTCACCCGCCGGACGGGTGGCGACGCCATCAGCGTGTATCCGGCCCAGACCGAGCGCGACGAAGCGCGTTACGTGGTCGAAAAAGTGAAGGAGCTGGTTCGCGACGGATCTGCCTACCGCGACTTCTTAGTCTTGTATCGTACGAACGCACAATCGCGCGTGTTCGAAGAGGCCTTCCTGGCCGACGGCATTCCATACCGCGTCGTCGGGGGCGTCGGGTTCTACGAGCGTACCGAAATCAAGGATGTCATCGCATATCTTCGCTATATTTTGAATCCATCCGATGCGTTGGCGTTCAAGCGGATCGTCAACGTACCGCGCCGCGGCATCGGGCAACAGACGTTGTCGGCTCTGGTGCACCACGCAAATCAAGCCAACGTTTCGGTCGGCGAAGCGGTGCTCTCGCCCGAACTTTTGCGCCTTGCCGTCCCGAAGAAGCTACGCGAACTCGAGCGGTTTGGAGAACTCATCGCGGAGTTTCGTAAGCGCACCGAATCGTCGAGCGTCGTCGATCTCATCGCCGGCGTTATGGAAGAATCTGGATACGTTCGCGAACTGCAATCCGAGGAGACGCACGACGCGCGAGCACGCCTCGAAAACTTGCAAGAGCTGGTTACGGTCGCGCGCGAGTACGAAGCGAACGACGCCGAGCCGACGCTGGCAGGTTTTCTGTCGAACGTCGCGCTCGTTAGCGACCTCGATACCCTCGACGAGGACGCGTCCTACGTGACGTTGATGACGCTGCATTCGGCCAAGGGCCTCGAATTCGATAGCGTCTTCATGACGGGTCTCGAGGAGGGTGTATTCCCGCACACTCGCGCGCTCAGCGATGTTGACGAACTGGAAGAAGAGCGCCGCCTGGCGTACGTCGGAGTGACGCGCGCGATGCAGCGGTTGTTCTTCACGTTCGCGTTCCGTCGCGCACTGTATGGCAACACCTATGCCTACCCGAAATCGCGGTTCCTCGACGAGATCCCGGGCTTGGAGTTTCTGGAAGCCGATAGCGTGGCATTGGCGCGTCCCGCTGGTGGCCGTTGGCGCGAAGTCGCGATTCACGAATCGGCCGGCGCGGGCATCCATCTCGGATTGGCCATCGGCGACCACGTGCGTCATCCGAAGTGGGGCGAAGGTGCGATCAGCAACATCGTCGGTGCCGGCGGCGATGGTTTGGTCACCATCGATTTTCCGAACGTGGGCCAGAAAATGCTCATGCTAAAATACGCCCCCCTCGAAAAAATCTAGCCGCACGCTTTATCCGGTTTTGAGGTTAAGGAGCCGCCTGAGTGATTCGTGTGGCAGTCGCGGGAGCGCGCGGTACGATGGGATCGATCGCGGTGTCGGCGTGTTCGTCGACGCCCGGCATCGTCTACGGCGGCGGGTTCGCGCGCGACGCCGACCCCGCTAACGCGATCGTCGCCTCGCTCGACGAACTCTTTTCCAAGCCCCTCGACGTCGTTCTCGACTTCACAACCCAGCCGATATCGGTCGACGTCGCGATGGCGGCGTTGGAGCACGGCGTGCGTCCGGTGGTTGGCGCCAGCGGCTGGAGCGATGCCGATCGCGAGCGGCTTTCGGTCTTCGCCGCGCAGTGCTCGTTGGGGGCGATGATCGTGCCGAACTTCTCGCTCGGTGCTACCGTCGCCATGCGGTTAGCGGGGCAAGCAGCGCGATACTTTCATAACGCTGAAATCGTAGAAATGCACCGCGCGGAAAAGAAAGACAAACCGTCGGGTACCGCGCTGGAAACGGCGCGCAGAATGATCGAGAACGGGGCCGTCGATCCGCAAATTCACAGCGTGCGATTACCTGGGTTGGTCGCACATCAAGAAATGCTGTTCGCCGCCGACGGCGAGCTGCTTACGATCCGGCACGACACACTGTCAAGGCAATCGTTCGTTCCGGGAATGATCGCTGCAATTCGCGCGGTCATGCGCTCGACCGGTCTGACGATCGGTCTCGATACGGTATTGGATCGATGGGACGAACTGGCTTCGACGTAGCGGTCGTCGGTGCGACGGGGGCCGTTGGCGAGACGATCCTGCGCGTGCTCGAAGAACGCCGCTTGCCGATCGATACGCTCGGTCCGTTCGCTTCGCGTTCGCGCGAAGGTGCCGTTCGTTTCGACGGGCGGGCGCTCGACGTCCGCGCTATCGATGCCGGCGCGCTGGCGGAGTTCGACGTGGTGTTTTTTGCCGGCGGAGACGAACTCAGCGATACGTACGCGCCCGCATTGGTTCGAAGCGGACGCGTCGTGATCGACAACAGCGCAGCGTTCCGTTTACGCGACGGCGTTCCGCTGATCGTTCCCGATGTCAATCCTCAGGCGATCGCCCCAGGCGATGGATTATTTCCGGTCGGCAACTGCACCGCGATTATTTTGTGTAGCGCACTGGCGCCGATCCGCGATGCGGCCGGTTTACGAACGGTGCGGGTTGCTACCTACCAAGCTGCGAGCGGCGCGGGCCGGGCCGGTCTGAACGAGCTTTTGGCGGGCGAACGGGCAGCGGTCACCGGCGATGCCGAGCCGGCACCCAGCGTCTTTCCGCGTTCGTTGGCGCGGAACGTCGTTCCACAAGTGGGCTCGTTCGACGCTTCGGGTTACAGCGGTGAGGAACGCAAAGTGCGCGACGAAGCGCGCAAGATACTCGGATTGGCCGACCTGTTCGTCAGCGTTACGGCGGTCCGAGTGCCGGTGCGCACCGCGCACGCCGAAGCCGTGTTCGTCGAGACCGAACGCCCGGTCGAGCGTGCAATGTTAGCGCGCGCGTTCGCCGCAACTCCGTCGCTGGTCTATCATGACGACGGCATCGTCACGCCGCGCGACGTCGAGGGTACCGATCGCGTGCACGTCGCTCGATTACGGCACGAACGCGATAATACCCAGTTCGCATTTTGGTGCGCGGGCGACCAACTGCGCAAAGGCGCCGCAACGACGGCGGTCGAGATTCTGGAGCTGCTCGTAGCGGCGGGACGGTTCTCCGAGTGAGCGCCGGTATCGCGGTGCTGAAGTTCGGCGGCACCTCGGTTGCCACGCGCGAGCGTCGGGAGGTGGCTGCGCGGCGCATCGCCGATGCGTGCGACGCCGGTTTCGCAACGGTCGCCGTGGTCTCGGCAATGGGACGTCCGCCCGATCCGTATGCCACAGATACGTTACTGAATCTGGTCGGTCATCGCATCGGAACGGCGCAGAGCGATATGGTCCTGGCCGCCGGCGAGTTGATCTGCGCCGGAGTGTTCGCCGACGAACTCAATGTCGCGGGAATACCTGCCGTCGCGCTGTCCGGCGCGCAAGCCGGAATTCTTACCGACGATCGGTTTGGCGACGCGCGCATTCTGGCTGTCGAACCGCAGCCCGTCTTAGATGCGATCGATCGCGGAACGGTGCCGGTCGTCGCGGGCTATCAAGGCGCGACTGCGTCGGGAGTGACGACCACCCTTGGCCGGGGAGGTACGGATCTTTCCGCCATTGCGTTGGGGCACGCGTTGAATGCCGAACGAATCGATATCTATACCGACGTCAGCGGCGCTATGACGGCCGATCCCCGGCGTCTGGCCGACGCGCGGACGATCGAGCGGGCATCGCTCGACGAAATGACTGAGTTGGCCGCGCACGGTGCGAAAGTGATGCATCATAAAGCAGCGGATTTTGCGCGCCGCACCGGTACGCGCTACGCGATCAAGGGCGTCGATACCGACCGTGGCACCGTCGTCGATGAAAACGCATTTCACGAGCGCCCCGTCACGGGCGTCACCTGTTCCGGGCGGCTGACGTGGGTCCGGATCATCCGCGGCGATATTGAGACGCCGTCGCGCCGGATGCAAACCGAACTCGAAATGTTTATCCGCCTGGCCGACGCCGGCATTTCGATCGATCAGGTGTCGATCAACCAAGCCGGGGTCGCCTTCGTGGTCGACGGCGACTTGGGCGGGGAATTGCGACGTATGCTGGGCGACCTCAATCTGGCCGTCCGGGTGCGGGAGGCCTGTTCCAAGCTGTCGGTGGTGGGAAACGGCATGCGCGGTACGCCCGGAGTCGTGCGCGATGTCGTGGAAGCGCTCTCGCGCGCCAACGTCGAAATCATCCATTTCACCGACAGCAACGTCACGATCTCGGTGCTCATTCCGGCGGCCGACGCGACGAGTGCCGAATCGGCGATTCACAAGCAATTCGGATTGGATGAAGGAGAGGCTGCGTCATGAACCTCGGGACGATCGTGACGGCGATGATAACGCCGTTCGACGAGCGCGGGGCTGTCGATACCGCTGAAGCGGCTCGCATCGCGCGCTGGCTGGTTGGACGCGGCAACGACGCATTAGTTGTCGCCGGCTCCACGGGCGAGGGTCAAACCCTAAACGACGCCGAGCGTTACGAGCTCGTGACAGCGGTAAAGGCTGCCGTTGGAGACGGCGCGACCGTCATCGCCAATGCCGGCATGAGTGCGACCCGCGAGTCGATCGAATCTGGGCGTCGGGCGCAGGATGCCGGTGCCGACGCATTATTAATCGTCGTGCCGTATTACATCAAACCGACGCAAACCGGCATGCTGCGCCATTTCGGTGCGATTGCCGATGCGGTGCCGCTTCCGCAAATCGTCTATAACATTCCGTCGCGCACCGTAGCGAACATGTTGCCCGAGACGCTGTTACAACTCGCTCGCGAACATCGCAACGTCGTCGGCGTCAAAGAGTCGAGCGGCGATCTCAAGCAGATCGCCACGATTCTGCGCGAACGCGCCCGCGGTTTTCGCGTATGGTGCGGAGACGACCATCTGTTCTTGCCGTGTCTAGCGCTGGGAGCCGATGGATTGATCGGCGTCGCTTCGCATCTTTGCTCTCGCGAGTTTCGCCAGATGTACGAGGCCTTTACCGAAGGACGCGTTGCCGAGGCGGCAACGATCCACGCCTCGTTGCTACCGCTGCTGGACGTGCTGTATCGCGTCACCAATCCGATCCCGGTGAAGTGGGCGATGAATCAACTGGGCTTCCGAGCCGGCGTCTGCCGCTCGCCGCTCGACGAACTGCCCGCAAACCTCGAATCTGTGCTGCGTCCGGTCGTTGCCGATTTTGCGGACCCCGACATGACGGCGGTCCTCGCGTAAGGCCTCTGTTGGACGCGCAATATATCCTCGGTTGCCGGCTCGATCTGATCGACGCCGACCAAGCCGCAACCCAAATTATGCATCTCGTTGCGAACGGCGAGGGCGCGCAGATCGTTACCCTTGGCACGGAAATGGTCGTACACGCGCGACGTGACGAAGCGTTCCGAGCCGTCGTCAACGCTTCGGCGTTGTCGTTATGCGATACCGTGGGTTTGCTGTACGTTGCGCGACGGCGCGGTTCGACGCTGCGAGAACGCGTCACCGGTATCGGACTGATCGAACGGTTATGCGATCTTGCGGCTCGCACCGGCGTGCCGGTATTTTTCCTTGGCGGTGCGGCCGGCGTGGCAGCCGATGCGGCCGCCGTGCTTGAAGCGCGTTTTCCTGGATTGCGCGTCGCCGGAACGCACGACGGCTATTTCACCGAAGATCGCAACGACGAAGTGGTCGAGGCGATTCGTTCGAGCGGCGCGCGCTTGCTGTTCGCCGGTCTTGGATCGCCTCGACAGGAGCTGTGGCTGGCCAGTTATCTGCCTGCGACCGGTTGCGGAGCCGCGATTGGTGTCGGCGGTTCGTTCGATGTCTTTGCCGGTCGCGTCGAGCGCGCACCGCAGGCGTTTCAGCGTTTGGGCCTCGAGTGGTTGTATCGCCTTATTCGTGAACCGCGGCGCTGGCGCCGCCAACTCGCCTTGCCGAAATTCGTCGGGCTCGTCACGCTCGAACGCCTCGGCTTACTGCAGAAGAACGGACTGGTGCGCTCGTGAAAGCAATGATTCTCGCCGGCGGCTTATCGACGCGGCTCTATCCGCTTACCAAACAAGTGCCCAAGCCGCTCGTACCGGTCGCGGGAATTCCCAACGCAGAACACGTGATCCACTATCTTGCGGCGCACGGTTTCGACGAAATTGCGATCAACGTTCACTATTTGGCCGATGCGATCGTCGATCGATTGGGTGACGGTTCGCGCTTCGGCGTTCGACTGGAGTATTCGCACGAACACGAACTGCTCGGCAGCGCGGGCGGAGTGAAAAAGCTCGAATCATTTTTCAGCGACGGGACGTTCGTCGTCGTCGGGTGTGATGACTTGACGGATCTGCCGCTCGACCGTTTGGTGGATTTCCATCACGAGCGCGATGCGATCGCTACGATCGGTTTGGTCGAGTGCGACGAAGTGGATCAATACGGCGTCGTAGTGCTTGACGATCGCGGCAAGATCGTCGGTTTTCAAGAAAAACCTGCGAAGGGAACGGAACGCAGTCGCTTGGCCAACACCGGCATTTACGTGTTCTCGCCGGAAATCTTCAACAAAATTCCGGCCGAAACGTTTTACGATTTCGGCAAACAAGTATTCCCCGATCTGCAATTAGCGCGAGCGGCGTTTTACGGCTATCATGCGCGCGGAGCGTATTGGAGCGATATCGGAACGCCGGCCGAGTACCGGCGCGCCAGTCGCGACGTCGTTCTCGGAAACGTTTTAATTCCCGGATCGCGCGCTTCGGGCGCCGACCCGAGTGCGTCGATTGCATCGGAAGCGCGTATCGAAGGACCCATTTGGATTGGTTCGAGCGCTCGTATCGAGGCGGGCGCGACGGTAACCGGACCATCGGTCATCGGCGACCACGTTACGATCGGCGCCGGTGCGCGAGTCGACGGGAGTATTCTGTGGGAAGGCGCCACAGTCGGCGACGGCGCGACGCTACGCGACGCGATCGTCGGCAAGGGATATCGAGTCGATCCGGGCGTTTCGCTCGACGGGGCGATCGTCGCAAACGAAGCCGAACCCGCAACCGCATAAGCTTGTTGCCGCGCGCGCTCGTCGTGAGCGTCGCATGTGTGGATACGAGCTGCGATCGATCTCCTATTTCCCGCGCAATGCGCGGGTTGCGATGCCATAGGCGCCGGCTTATGCGCGGCATGCGTTCCCGAGATCTGCCACGCGTTGAACGCCGACGCGGACGCCGGTATACCGGTATGCGCATTCGGCGCGTACGACGGTGCCTTGCGTCGAGCGATCCTGGCACTCAAAGACGGTCGCCGCGACGTCGCCGAAGCGTTGGCTCGAAGGCTCGCGACGCTGCTCGAACCGAACGCCGCTCTGGTGCCGGTTCCGACGACCGCGGCCCGAGGGCGAGTGCGTGGTCTCGACGGCGTCGCCGAGATCGCAACCATCGCGGCCAAGTTGACCGGCGGCGAATCGTACCCGGTCTTGCTCCAACAGGCCGGGGACGCGCAGCGCGGCCGGAGCCGGCGAGAGCGTCTGGCAACGCGCGAACGGTTCGCATGCCGTTCCGGCGTCCATATCCCGCCGTCGGTCGTCTTGATCGATGATGTCTGCACGACCGGGGCCACGCTCCGCGACTGTCGCGCGGCGCTCGAGAACGCCGGAGCGCACGTTTCGGGGGCGGTCGTCGTGGCAGCGGCGAAAACCGGCGCCGCGTGCCTTCAACATCAGAACAGTTGTTAAGTCCGATCGATCGGGTGTACCTCGCACGCGCCTGCGAACTGGCGGCGCGCGGTATCGGTAACACCGCTCCAAACCCGCCGGTCGGTGCGGTCGTCGTGCGCGATGGACGGACGGCCGGGGAAGGTTTCCATCACCGCGCGGGTGAGGAGCATGCCGAAACCCTCGCTATCGAGCAAGCGGGCGAGGCGGCTACCGGCGCCACGCTCTACGTCACGCTCGAGCCGTGCGCCGTGCCCGGCCGGGTGCCGGCGTGTGCGCCGCGCGTCCGCGACGCCGGGATCGCTCGAGTCGTGATCGGTACGACCGACCCCAATCCAACAAACTCGGGACTCGGCGCGACGATGCTACGCGAGGCCGGCGTCGAGGTGGTACTAGCGAACGATCCGGTGGCCAACGATTTGGTTCAAATTTTTGCCGGCTCGCTTCGTACCGATCGTCCGTACGTGGCATTGAAACTAGCCGTCTCGCTCGACGGAATGGTCGCGTCACGGCCCGGCGTCCGCGAGTCGTTGAGCGGTGCGGAAGAACTGCATTTCGTGCGCGATTTGCGCGTCGCCTACGATGCCGTGCTGGTCGGAAGCAACACCATACGTGTCGACGATCCGCTGCTGACAGTGCGTCCGCCACACCTTCGATTGCGTCCATTCGTTCGCGTCGTCGCTTGCCGGACCGAAACCCTGGACGAGTCGAGCCGCGTCTTCGAACCGGTGGACAATTACGATCGTACGGTCGTTCTCGTGCCGGCCGGACGTCGCGAGCGCTTCGACAATCTCGATCGCGTCGTCGACGTGGTTGCGGTAGGCAAGACCGATTCACACGACCTCGACATCGCGTCTGCGATGGGCGCGCTGCGCGCGGCCGGCGTGACCAGCGTGCTGTGCGAAGGTGGGCCGGCGTTGGCGGGAGCGATGCTGCGGGCCGGCGTTGTGGATCGCTTTTATTGGTCTGTTGCTCCGCGCTTATTGAGCAACGACCGGTCGGTACCGGCCGTACGTGGTGTCGATCTTTCCGACGCGCCACGTGCGTTGCGATTCGATCGACCGCGCCTGCTGGGCCGCGATGCGCTGATGTCGGGAACGTTCGAGGATGTTTAGCGGACTGATTTGGTATCGCGGAGAGATCGTTGCGAGCGTTCCCGCAGAAGACGGTGCGCTCACCTTGCGCGTGCGCTGCGACGGTGTAAGCGTCGAACTTCCCGCGGCAAAGGAATCGATCGCGATCGACGGCGCCTGTCTAACCGCGACGCGTGTCGTCGGGAGCGAGATCGATTTCGACGTCGTGCCGGAAACGTTACGTCGAACGACGCTCGGCGAGCGGCATCTGGGCGATCGAGTCAACGTCGAGTACGCGTTGCGTCTCGGCGAGCGGATGGGCGGACATTTCGTCTACGGCCACGTCGACGCGGTCGCAGCGGTGCTCGAGCGACGCCGGGAAGGACAGGGCGAAGTTATTCGGATCGAACGCCCTCAGCAACTCACATTTGCGTTGGTCGATAAAGCGTTCGTCGCGGTCGACGGCGTGAGCCTGACGATCGCCGCTGCCGCGTCGGACTGGTTTGAAATCGCGCTTATACCCGAGACGCTGGCCGCAACGACGTTGGGGGAACGGGCGCCCGGTAGTCGTGTTAACCTGGAAATCGACCCCGTCGCACGGTACGCGGCGCGACCATGAAATATCGTGAAACGCTGCCGTCCGGCGCGCGCGTGTTCGAATCGAACGTGCGCACCCAATGGGGCGACGTCGACGCAGCCGGAATCGTGTATTTCGCAGCGTATTGGCGCTTTGCCGAACGCGCCGAGATGGACATGTTCGGCGACCTCGGTTTTCCGTACGAGTCGGTCTTTCAAACGTATGGTTTTTGGCTTCCGCGGGTGCGTTGCGAAGTCGAGTACCACGCTCCCGCGCTGATGAACGACGACTTATTGCTACGCACGCACGTCGAAAAAGTCGGCGGATCGAGCGTGCGCTGGAAAACGGTCGTCTTCAATCGGCGCACCGGTGAACCGGGAGCGGCTTTCGTGCTCACGGTCGCCTGCATCGACGCCGAAACGCTGCGCAGCCGTCCGCTTCCCGACGCGGTGCGCGCCGCGTTGCTGCCATGCGTCGCGCTGGAATCGTGAGCGAACGTACGGGGCGTGTGGCGATGCTGGTAGCACCGCGCACGGTCGAGTTACGTGAAGAACCGGTACGCACGCCGTCCGACGGCGCGCTTCTGCTACGCGTACGGGCGGCGCTCACCGACGGAACCGATCTCAAAACGTATCGTCGCGGTCACCCGTTGATGCCGATGCCGACGCGTTTTGGACACGAATTTTCCGGCGACGTGGTCGCCGTCGGCAGGGGCGTGACGGAGTGGACCGCCGGCGATGCCGTTGCGTGCGTGCACTCCGCGCCGTGCGGGCAGTGCTTCTGGTGTCTGCGCGACGAAGAAGAATTGTGCGAATCGTTGACGAGGACGATGGTGTTCGGCGCCTACGCCGACTACATAGAAATTCCGGCGCGCATCGTCGCACGCAACTGCTATCGCAAGCCGGACGGCGTTTCGTACGTCGAGGCCGCCTTTCTCGAGCCGCTCGCGTGCGTCGTGCATTCGGCCGCATTCCTCGGGCTCGAGTCCGATTCGTTCGTCGCGGTGTACGGCGACGGCGCTTTTGGCATTTTGCACGCTCTGCTGCTCGCGCGCGATGGCCATCGGGTCGTACTCTGCGGGCGGCGCACCGAACGTTTAGCTTTGGCGCGCGAGCTCGGCGTCGACGCGATCGACGTTCGGCAAGGACCCGCGTTCGACGCGATCCGTGCTCGAACCGAAGGACGCGGCGCCGACGCTCTCGTCGAATGCACCGGGAACCCAGAAATTTGGGAACTTGCACCCTCGCTCGTGCGGCGCGGTGGGACGGTATCGTTTTTTGGCGGACTCCCAAGCGGCACGCATGTATCGTTCGAAGCCGGGCGCTTACATTATGACGAGGTGCGGCTGGTAGCTCCGTTTCACTTTTCGCCCCAGGACGTGCGCCGCGCGTACGATCTGATCGCGAGTCGCACGCTGCCGCTGTTGCGGTTGACTTCGCAAACTGCCGGTTTGGACGATATCGCAAGCGTCTTTGCCGCACTCGACGCCGGAAACGGCATGAAAGCGGTCATCGAACCATGAGTCTTCCCGACACCATGCGTGCGGTGGTGCTCTACGATGTCGACGACATCCGCATCGAGCACCGTCCGGTTCCGCAGTTGCAGCCGGGCGAAATGTTGGTGCGCACGATGGCTGCGGGCATTTGCACCGGCGACATCCTGCCGTGGTATATCCGGCGCAAGGCTCCGTGCGTGCTGGGGCACGAGCCGTCGGGTATCGTCGCCGCCATTGCCGATGACGGCGGTAACGCGCACGCATTTCACGTTGGTGATCGGGTGTTCGTACACCACCACGCTCCGTGCTTCGAATGCGGTGCTTGCGAGCGTGGCGATTACGTACAGTGCGCGGGCTGGCGCGCGTCGCGAATCGACCCGGGCGCGATGGCCGAATATTTCCGGGTTCCGGTCGCAAACTTGCGCGATACTCTGGCGTTACCGCCGCACGTCGGTTTTGCCGACGGTTCGCTGGTCGAGCCGTTGGCCTGCGTCGTCAAATCGCTGCGACGTGGCGGCGTGACCGCCGGTGATGATGTGTACGTCATCGGTCTCGGCGTGATGGGCTTGATGCACGTGTTAGCCGCGCAAGATCTCGGCGCTCGCGTATTCGGCAGCGACTTCATTGCCGGGCGCCGAGACCGCGCCACGCAACTCGGCGCGACCGCGTTTCATCCGGACGACGCGTCGAGCGCACTTCCCAACGGCGCGCGTGTCGTCATCTGCGGGCCGGGCGTACCGGCCGCACTCGACGCGGCCGTCGCTGCGGCGGCTCCGGGCGGAACGGTGGTCATGTTCACGCCGTTCGAACCCGGCACGCCCGTGACGGTCGACTCCGAAAAGTTGTACTTTCGCGACCTCACGCTAACCGGAAGTTACTCATGCGGGCCTAGAGACACACGCCGTTCGCTCGAACTGATCGCCGACGGCATCGTAACGGCAAAGAAACTCGGGGTCACCGAAATCGGGCTCGAGGACGTGCCTGAGGCGTACCGGGCGCTCGCTGCTTCCCGAATCGTCAAGCCGGTCGTGATCTTTCCGGCGGTCGACTAGATCGCGGCCTCATCGGCCGGGTCGACCGCCGCTCCGTCGCCAGTATTACGCGGTCGATCGGAATCGTCGTCGCCGGGCATTTCGTCCTCTTCGTCGGGCTCGACATACCCAAGAGCGTCATTTGGGATATCTCGATCGAAAGCCATGGTGCGTCTCCTATGCGGTGGGTATTGTAGGTACCGCAACAGTACGCCAGTTGAATCAATCGTGCGACACGGCTTTGCTAAGAATCATCCGTTTGCCCAATAAATTTTCGTTCTGCCCATAAAATATGGCGTGTCCGTCACTCCGTAAGCCTCGAAGCGAGTCGAACCATGAAGGCCCGAACATGAGACAGGACGCTCTTGGCTTCGTCAATATCGTAGGTGCGGTTAGAGTGGGAAACGCGATCGCGCCAAGCATCTTTGAAATGCTTGAACTCGGCAAGAATCTCCGCGTAGTATTCCTCTTCAAGTTTCCGCGCGGGCCCCTTGGGAGTCGCCGCAATTCGCGTATTTGACTGCGCCTGTATTTCACCGAGGAGATTGCCCCAGGTTCCGAGGTCTTGCTTAACGGTTGAAACCCCGAGATCGGAGGCGAGAGCTCGCAAGCCGCGTTCAAGTGTTCGCATCAAGTGAAAGACCGCCGCCGTCGGCTGATGAAGGGCGCAACACTCGGATGCCGCAATTACCTCAGGGGCAGCTGAAGGAAATTTATCCGGTACTTCGCCCCAGTTATCTAACGGCGAAAGGTGCAAATCCACCAAGTTGGTGGGCACATAAAGAAGCCACCGCTCATTTAGCTCCATCCGTAGTACGTTGCCAATAGAATTCAGCGTGTGATAAGTCTCGCCACAATCCAAGGCAAGGTCCCCCACACGCTCGGCCCTCCACTTCAGATTTTCCATCAATCCGTACGGAGTCATCATCTCCATCCCGCCAACCCAGTGGCAGGCATACGCCAGATCGTCGACTAGCTTTCTTCGCAGATCGTCCGGCAACGGATGGCTCTCGCCAAACTGAGCCATGTGGGCCCTGCAGCCATCCGCTACAAACTCAAACGAATCCCCGATTCGGTAATAGGCCGCCGCCCAAGCCTCAAGCATATCGAGAAGCCTCCCTGGTAAAAGCTCCTTCAACCGCGAAAGTAGGCAGTCCGTCGCGATCAAGACTCTGCCTGGTAAAGAGACTTTTGGGCGTATAATCCAAAGCTAGGCGCGTATCCTGATATGCCCCTACTAGTACATGTACCGCCGCGAGGATTTCTTGCGCCACTACCAGCACCGAAGCGACGTCGAAACGACGTTCCACATTATTAAATCCAAGTTTGGAAGCCGTATCCGCTCCAAGATTCCGGTCGCCGTGGTGAACGAGATGCTCTGCAAAGTCCTCTGCCACAACCTGTGTGTGCTGGTCCAATCGTTCTACGAACTTGGTATCGAAGCGAGGTTCTGGCAGAGCAAGAGCGCGTAAAGTCAATCAATCGCTCCCATCGGCTGAATCAAGCGCTTTGCCATGTCCTCAAAAACAACGCTGACATCTTCGATGTTAACCCACTCTTGCGGACTTGCTGTTAATAGCGGCTCCAAGCGAGCATCAACGACACCAAAGTCCCGCATTTTTGCGGCCAAGTTCTGCGCCGCAGGCACGAAAGATTGGGAGAACTTGTAGAGCGTCTCCAAATCGGCATCGCGCTCAATTCTTCTAACAATGCGGTCCTCGTCTGGAGTCAGATTATCAAGAGTGGGAATCTTCCCAATTTCCCTTATCGCTCCGTCGACAGTGGCGTGGCGCTTATAAATCAGATTCCATAACTCATCCGTAAAACGGATGACCGCTACCACCAGATCGGGCTTACCCTTAGCGGCCTCCCCCGTAATCAAAACAAGTTGCTCCTTTATCCGTCGCTCGCTCGCGATGGTTCGGGCATCAGCCTCTGCATTTAGTCGCCGTTCACCCTCTGAGGAGCGTTCCGCAGTCTCCGTTTTGTCGGCTTTTTTGCGCTCGTACTCTGCAGCCAGAATCCAACATATTAGAATGACAAGCGCGATAGCAAAAATTATTCGCCATGCGATTATTGAGCCGCCCAAAACCCAGGCGGCTAATAATACGGCCGTCACCGTTTGGGGAAGCGCCGACGGGAGACGCCGCAGCAAGTACGCCACGAGAGCCAAGAGAAACAGCCCCACGATCCCCCCATATAGTGGCACGGCCGCAGAATGAGGAGGTGCTGAGTGCGCTGCTGTCTGCTGGACAATTACGCTGGGCCCGCTCGGTCTAGGTGGAGTGTGAACTGCCATGCAAGCGTCCTTCGAGTCCAGCCAAACCGAGCCCGCGCCAGCTACCCATCAGCGTGCTGCCCACAAAAGGCTAGCCGCCCATAAAACAGCCCCAAAACCGATTTCTTGGGCAAGGCCGTGCGACACCGAAGCGGTTGACAACTGTTAAGTCGTGCCCTAGCCTGAGGATGTGGACCTTTTTGCGGAGCGGCTGAATGCCGCCATGGACCGAGCCGGCTTTTCTGCCGCCGAACTGGCTGGACGCTCGGGATTAACAGAGGCGGCGATCTCGTTGCTTCGGTCGGGCCGGCGCGAACCGTCCTATCGCACGCTGCAGCGGTTGAGCGGAGTTTTGCCCAGTCTGTCCGGCGGCGACGCTCGCGAAACGCCCTTCGACCGGGTCGACGAAGCCGTCGCGGATATCCGTGCGGGACGGATGGTCATCGTCCTCGACGACGAGGACCGCGAAAACGAAGGCGACCTGGTGATGGCCGCCCAGATGGTGACACCCGAAGCCATCAACTTCATGCGTCGCGAGGCGGGCGGTTTGATTTGCGTCCCGTTGCCTGGCCGCCGGCTCGACGAACTGCAAATTCCGCAGATGGTGAGCGATAACACGGCGGTCCACGAAACGGCGTTCACCGTGTCGGTCGAGGCGCGAGGCCTTACAACTACGGGGATTTCGGCGCACGACCGGGCTGCGACGATCAAGAAGCTCTTGGATCCCGACGCGCGAGCCTCAGATTTCTTGCGCCCCGGACATACGTTTCCGTTGCGTTCGCGGGAGGGCGGCGTGCTCGTGCGTGCCGGCCAGACCGAAGCGTCGGTCGATCTCGCGCGGTTGGCCGGACTTTATCCGGCCGGCGTCATCTGCGAAATCATGGCCGAAGACGGCACGATGGAACGCTTCGACGGTTTGCGTGCCTTCGCAGACCGCCACGGCCTCAAGCTGGTAAGCGTCAAAGATTTGATCGCGTATCGAATGCGCAACGAAAAGCTCGTGAAGCGCATCGCGCAGTTCAAGCTTCCGACCGCGGCCGGCCAATGGAACGGCGTCGCGTACGAAACGACCATCGATGGCGGTACGCACGTTGCGCTGGTGATGGGCGACGTCGGCGACGGCAAGGATCTGCTGGTTCGCGTTCACTCTGAATGTCTGACCGGTGACGCGTTGCACTCGATCCGTTGCGATTGCGCCGCGCAGCGTGACGGTGCGATGGAGCTAATCGCGCGCGAAGGGCGCGGCGTGTTTCTCTACTTGCGACAGGAAGGGCGTGGCATCGGCCTCGCTAACAAGCTGCGCGCATACGAATTACAAGACCGAGGCGCCGATACGGTCGAAGCGAACGAAGCGTTGGGATTGCCGGTCGACAAGCGCGACTACGGAATCGGCTCGCAGATCTTAGTGGACTTGGGCGTGAAAGAGATGCGCTTGATCACGAACAACCCCAAAAAAATCTTCGGGCTCGAAGGTTACGGCTTGAAAATTGTCGGTCGCGCGCCGATGCAAACGGAACCGACGCCGTTTAACGAGCGCTACATCGATACCAAGCGCGACAAGCTCGGTCACATGTTCGACGCCCCGCAGGCGGCTTCGTGAAGCGCGACGCCGCTGTCGAAACGCTTCCCGACTGTCGCGGCAAACGCTTTGCGCTGGTGGTCGCGCGATTTTACGACGAGCTCGCAACGTCGATGGTCGACGGTGCGCGTCGTGCACTTGTCGACTGTGGTGTTTCGTCTGAGGACATTCGCACGTTCGACGTCCCGGGATGCTTCGAGATTCCGCTCGCGTGCGACACGATACTGGCAACCGGCGAATATGCCGGCGCGGTCGCGCTGGGGGCCGTGGTCCGCGGCGAGACGCCGCACTTCGACTTCGTTGCCGGCGAATGTTCGCGTGGGGTGATGGACGTCTCGCTCGCGCACGGCTTGCCGATCGGCTTTGGAATCCTTACGACCGACTCGTATCTGCAAGCCGAGGAGCGCGCCGACCCTTCACGTGGTGATAAGGGCTATCACGCGGCCATCGCCGCGGCGACGCTCGTCGCTTTGGCGGCTACGCTTTCGGCGGAAACAGTCGCTCGTGCATAAATTCATCACCCGCTTGGGAGTCGGTGTCGGGATCGCTCTTGAGGTCGTGATCGGCTTCTTCGCGCTCGGCCGGATCGGGCAGATCCTCTTCGGTTAAGTCGCTCTGAAAGATTTCGCCGTCACGGTCGCGCGCAAACCGGTCGCTCTGTCGTTCCATGAGCAAGGCCTACCCAATTCTGCCGCCGCCCACCTCCAAAGGAACGGCGCGCGCCGGGTCGCATGAGGTCGTTCGTGAGCGAACTCGTACCAGTCCGCTGGTTGGGCGATGCGGTCGAATACCTCGACCAGCGCGCCCTACCCGGCGAGATCGTCTACCGCCAAGCGCGTTCGGTCGACGATGTGGTCGAAGCAATTGCAACGCTGTCGGTTCGGGGGGCTCCCTGCATCGGAGTCTTTGCCGGTTACGGTATCGCGATGCTCAAAGCGTCCCTGTCGCACGACCGCTTCGTCGAGGCTGCGGCGCGCGTTCGCGCGGCTCGACCGACGGCGATCAACCTTGCGTGGGCCGTCGACCGCGTGATGGCCGCTCCCGACGCGCTGGCCGAGGCGACTGCGATCGCCGAAGATCAGGCGCGTACCGACGAACGCATCGGTCTGAGCGGGTTGCCGCTCGTTCCCGACGGCGCCGGCATCATCACGCATTGCAATACCGGAGCACTTGCAACCGGCGGCCGCGGTACCGCGCTGGAAGTAATTCTTGCCGCTCACCGCGCCGGAAAGCGCCCGCGCGTGTACGTCGATGAAACGCGTCCGCTGCTGCAAGGCGTTCGTCTCAACTATTTGGAGTTGAAAACGGCCGGCGTCGACGTCCGCGTGATCGTCGACGGTGCGGCCGCGTTCGTTATGCAGCGCGAACGGATCGATCTCGCGATCGTCGGCGCCGACCGGATCGCGCGCAACGGTGACACCGCGAATAAGATCGGCACTTACGGACTGGCCGTCGCCGCGGCGTATCACGGGGTGCCGTTCTACGTCGCCGCGCCGCGCTCGACGTTCGACCGATCGGTCTCCACCGGCGGCGAGATCCCGATCGAACTCCGGTCCGAAGAAGAAGTAACGTCGTTCCGGGGAACGCCGGTCGCACCCGGCGCGCGTGCGTACAACCCGGCATTCGACGTCACTCCCGCGACGTTGATCGCCGGCATCGTCACCGAGTGCGGCGTACTTCGTTCGCCGTATGAGGAAGCGATTGCGGAACTGTTCGCGTGAAATACTACGAGTTCGTCGATCGCGAACCCGAAATCGGGACGCTGGTTTTTATCGAGGGAACGCAACGCGAACTCGCCGATCGAACGATCGTCACGCTGATCGACCGCCTGCTACCGCCGGAAGAGCGCGACTTTAACTTACAGCGCTTCGATGCCGACTCGATCGTCGATTTTCATGCGATAGCCGATGCCGTCCAAGCGATGCCGTTTTTAGGCGGCCGGCGAGTCGTTATCGTTACCGGCGCGCATTTGCTGAAGGCCGAACCTCGCCGGCAACTGCTCTCGATTGCGCAAGGCGTGCCCGAGGGGAATACGCTGGTGATCGTCGATCTGGTAGCTCCTAGCGGCAAGAAGACGCAGCCCATCGGGGCCGGTGCCGGTAAAAACGCGTTGCGGATCGATACGTCAGCGACCCCTGCAAAGGGCCGTTCGGCACCGCCGTCAGACGTGCGAAAACGCTTCGTCGAGGAACTACTCCAAGAACTCGGTGTCACGGCCGAAGCGCGCGTCGTATCCGAGCTCGTGCGCGCCGACTACGACCTTTCATCGATTCGAAACGACTTAGAGAAATTGGCCGTCGGCGAAAAGCGCATCACGTACGCCGCGTTCCAGCGAGAATCGTTGTCGGCGGAAGACCCGAAGATGTATGAATTCTCAGCGGCAGCGGTCGGCGGGCAAACCGCGCGCGCCCTTCAGGTGGTCGCCGAATGCTTCGACGACAATCCACGGGTCGCGATCCCGATGCTTTCGGCGCTCGCGCGCGAGTGTCTGGCCGTTTGGGAAATGTCGCGTCCCAATGGGCGGTTACCCGACGGAGTCAAAGAATGGCGCGAAGCCAAGCTGCGATCGATCGGATCTGCGATGGGCCAACGGCGCGCGCGGATGGCCTACGAGATCGCGGTCGGCGCGTTCGAATCCATCGTCACCGGAAAAGCGGGCAGCGACTCGGACGAACAACGAACGCTCGTCGAACGCATTACGATCGGCTTTGGCGATCTCGCCAGTCGTCGCTCGCCTTCGAGCCGCGCGCGCAAATAACACAGAGCGTTATATACTCCACTGCCACGCGTTCCACGACTCGGTGGACGCGTTGGGTGCGAAACCTTTGAAATCGACGCTGATGGGCTCCATCTGCCGCTTCCACCACAAGAAGACGTACGGCACGTCGCGCGCTAGCAGTCGCTGAACCCGTCCGTACGCAACCGCTCGAAGCGCTTGATCGTAGTGCGTCAACGCGTCGGCTTGCGCGGCTTCCATCTCTGGATTGCAATAGCGAGACGTATTATAGCCGTTGGGTGGCATGTTCGCGCACAGGAACTGCGATGAGTCGTCGGGATCGATGCCTGCGTACCAGGGCGCGAGCGTGATGTCGAACTTGCCGCCCTGCACGATGCCGCCGCTGGCCGCAGCCTCGAAGAGCGTCGCCTGCGGATAGGTCTTGATGGTGATGTCGATGCCGATCGAGCGTAACGCACTTTGCAGCAGAACGCTTTCTTCGCGATGGGTGACGTCCGACGTATCGGTGACGAGTAGAAGCTGTAGCGGCGAGCCGGCCTTACGAGCAAGTCCGTCGGAACCGAAGGTGTAGCCGTCCGCGGTGAGTTCGCGCCGTGCCGCCGCGATGTCGAACGGATACGAACGAACCGATGGGTCGAATGCCCACATCCAATCCGGAATATCTTCCGTCGCGACCTTTTCTTGGCCGTGGGTCAGCCGTTCGACGAGACTCGCTTTGTCGATCGCTCGCGCGATCGCGCGGCGCACGTGTGGGTCGCGGGTTTGCCGGTGCGCGAGATTGAACTCGACTGCCTCGTATCCGTTCATGTCGCTCCACACAATGTGCGCGTCCGGCAACGCCGACAGTGCCGAATACGTTTCGATCGATGGCTGATAGACGTAGTCGATCGAATGTGTCCGTAGCAGATTGACGGCCGTATTCTCGTCGGGTACGAACTGCACGACGACGCGCGATAACTGCGGGGTACCTTTGAAGAAACCCGCGTTGCGAACGAGCACGATCCGGTCCCCGTGGGTCCACGAAACGAACCGGAACGGCCCGTCACTGACCGACGGTGTGTCGTTGAACTGAATGCGATTGATGTCGCCAAATGCACGCAATGCGTGGGCTGGAGCGATCGAATACGGCTGATCGCTTTCGGCGAAGAACGTGTTGACGAAGGGCGCGAATCGTTGCCCTAGCCGGACTACGACGGTATGAGCGTCGGGCGTCGAGACGCTGCGGATGATGTCGTAGCCGTGGCGGGAGATGATGTTGTTGCGGGGGTTCATGATGGCACGCCACGACCAGGCCACGTCGTCGGCACCCACGGGCACCCCGTCCGACCAGCGGGCGTCGCGGCGCAGCTTGTAGGTTATGGTCAGTCCGTCGCGACTGATGCCGCCGTTGGCTTGCGTCGGAACCCGGTCGGCGAGCATCGGAATCGGGTTCCCGCGGACGTCGGCCGAGAGTAGCCCGGTAAAGAGGAAACGGTCGATGAAGCCGTCGACGCTGGTCGACGCCAGCAGAGGGTTCAGGCTCTTCGGTTCTTCGACGACTGCGACGCGCAGAACGCCCGGCTGCGTCCATGCATGGCGTCCCGCTTTTGTCGCCGTCCCGTCGGTCTTCGAGCAAGCGGCGAGCACAATGACGACGGTGCATGCGAGCGCGGCGAATTTCATCGCATCCGAACTACCGGACAAATGTAGCCGTACCCTCCGCGCGCGTTCCAGCGCGACAGGCGCGCGCCGCATTGGCGCGAACGGAATCCGTGCACCCATGGACTATCGTACGTACGCCTCGCCGTTCTCCTGGAGATACGGCCGCGCTGAGCTTCGCTCACTTTTTTCCGAAGATACGCGACGCCGGTTGTGGCGTGCGGTGTGGGTCGCGCTTGCCGAGGCGCAGCACGCCGCCGGCGAGTTGATCTCCGACGCCGAGCTCGCCGATCTACGTGCCAACGCGAGCCGCGTCGATGTCGACGCGGCCTTGGAAATCGAACGCGAGATTCATCACGATCTGATGGCCGAGATCCGCGTCTTCGCTTCCCAGGCGAACGTCGGCGGCGGTAAGCTGCATCTGGGTGCCACCTCCATGGATATCGAGGATACCGTCGAGACGTACCGGTTGCGGTTGGCGCTCTCGTGGATCGGCGCTTCGATCGATGGCCTTCTGCACGTATTTTCTACGCAGATCGGTCGCTATGCCGACTTGGTGTGTATGGGCGCAACCCACTTGCAACCGGCCGAACCGACGACGCTCGGCTATCGCTTGGCCGTGTACGCACAAGACCTGACGATCGACCGCGATAATTTGCAGTTCGTTTTCGATAATCTAACGGCCAAAGGGCTGCGGGGAGCGGTCGGAACGGCGGCTTCGTACGAGCAGTTAGCCGGTGGCTCGGGACGCTCCGCCGATTTCGAGGCGCACGTGCTGCAACGTTTCGGGTTGACGGCACGCGAGATCGCAACCCAAACGTATCCCCGCAAGCTCGATTATCTCTTGTTGTCCGGGCTCGCCGGCGTCGGCGCATCGCTGTCGAAGTTTGCGGCCGACGTTCGCGTGCTCAGCACGCCCGAGTTCGGCGAGGTCGCCGAACCGTTCGGGCGCAAGCAAGTCGGCAGTTCGGCGATGCCGTTCAAACGCAACCCGATCGTGTGCGAACGGATCGGTTCGCTGTCGCGACTGCTGCCCGGTTACGCGGACGCCGCCTGGCAAAACGCCGCTACCAATATGTTGGAACGAACGCTCGACGACAGCGCTAACCGCCGAACGATTCTTCCCGAAGCGTTGCTGTGCACCGACGAAATCGTGTCGCTCGCGCACCGGGTCATCGCCGGACTCAAAGTCGACGAGCGCCGCATCGCCGCCAACCTCCGCACCTACGGGCCGTTCGCGGGCACCGAGTCGGTGTTGATGGAGGCGGTCCGTTCCGGTGGCAACCGTCAGGAGTTGCACGAATCGATTCGCGAAGCGTGCATGACCTCGTGGGACGCGTTGAGCGAAGGCCGCGACAATCCGCTTTCGCAGCTCCTGTCCCAAGAAGGAGCGCTCACGACGCTTTTGGATCCGGCAGAGATTCGGCGTCTGCTCGATCCGTCGAAACACGTTGGAACGGCTCCCCAGCGAGCGCGCGAACTGGCCGCTCGGATCGATACACTGCCGCCGTTTCCGGCGCAACTGGAAGTGCGCGTCGACGACGAGGAGCGTTCGTGAACAAAGGCATCGAGATCGCACGTGGCAAGACCAAAATTCTATACGAGGTGCCGGGACAGCCGGCACAGGTCGTCGTCGAGCAAACCGATTCCATTTCGGCCGGCGACGGAGCGCGACGGAACGAAATCCCCGGCAAGGGACGCCTAGCCGCGCAAACGACCGCGCGCGTATTCCGCTTGCTCAACCTCTGTGGATTACCGACGCACTATCTCAACGGCGGTGAAGACGACGACGACAACGAGATGGTCGTACGTCGTTGTAACATGCTGCCGCTCGAAGTCGTCGTTCGCGGCGTCGCGGCCGGCTCGTTCGTCAAACGCAATCCGTCGATCACGCGCGGGATGCTGCTTGCTCCGCGGGTGGTCGAGTTTTTCGTGAAGGACGACGCCAATCACGATCCGCTCATTAGTCCCGACCAGATCGTTGCCTCCAACATCGCCGGACCGCATGAAATTGCGGCGATGACCGAGATGGCCCGTCTGACGTTCGACATCTTGGCGCACGCGTGGCGGCGTCGCGACGTGCTATTGGTAGACTGCAAGATCGAATTCGGACGTTTGGCAAGCGGCGAGAATCAAGGGCAGCTCGCCATCGCCGACGTGATCGATAACGACTCGTGGCGCATTTGGCCGCAGGGGCGTGAAGATTTAATGCTCGACAAGCAGATGTATCGCAATCTGCCGGTAGTCGACGATGCGGCGCTCGCGCGCGTAAAACAAGCGTACGAACGCGTCGCCGAAATGGCCGGCTCGTTTCCGGTCATGCGCCCCGGCATGGTGGCGATCATCGCCGATGGTCCGCAGAGCGTCGATCGCTCGAACGAAATCGCGGGAGCGTTCGGACAATTCGGTCTGCCGGCCGTACGCCACGTCGCCAGTCCGGCGACGACACCGAACTACGTACTCCAACTCGTATCGCAGCTCGAAGCTGCCTTTGCTCGTCTCGCGTTCGTGGCCGTCGGGGAACACTCGGCGCTGCACTCGATGCTCGAATCGGCCTCGTCCGCTCCCGTATTCCACGGAACCCGTCCGCCCGACCAGTTGGCGCTGCAATGCGCGAAGATCTTCGGCTTGGAAGACACGGTCTTGTTCGGACGGACGTTGCTCATGCAGGCCAACGCACGCTCGAGCGTGATCGCATTCGATGCGTCGCTCCAACAACAACTGCAGACCGGGTCCCCCGGCGTACATCTTGCCTGACGGAACCCGTCCCAATGTCGCGCTACGGTCCGACGAAATCGAACGCATTGTGGAGCGGCTCGGACGCGAACCGACCGACGTCGAGTTGTACGCGTTCGACGCGCAATGGAGCGAGCATTGCAGCTACAAGTCGAGCCGGCCGTTCCTATCGCGATTGCCGTCAAGCGGTCCCGATGTCATTCTAGGTCCCGGCGAAGACGCGGGTATCGTTCGACTCGGAGAGCACGCCGGCGAAACGTACGCCATCGTGGTCGCGCACGAGTCGCATAACCATCCGTCGCAAGTCGTTCCGTTCGAAGGCGCGGCGACGGGCATCGGCGGTATCGTTCGCGACGTATTATGCATGGGTGCCCGCGTGATCGGCGTTGCCGATCCGCTGCGTTTTGGTCGCATCGACGTAGCCGACTCGCACCAACGGTATGTGGCTCGCAGCGTCGTCGATGGAATCGGCGCATACGGCAATGCGATCGGCGTTCCGAATATCGCGGGCGACGTCTACTTCGAAGAAGGCTTCGACGACAATTGTTTGGTGAACGTCGTCGCTCTGGGGGTCTTGAAAGAGTCTGAGATCGTGCATTCGGCTGCGCCCCCGGGAGCGGCCGGGTGGGATTTGGTGCTCGTCGGAAAAGCCACCGACGAAAGCGGCTTCGGCGGTGCATCGTTCTCGTCGGTAACGTTGGACGAAGCCGACGAAGACGCTAATAAAGGCGCCGTGCAAGTTCCCGACCCGTTTCTCAAAAACGTGTTGATGCGCGCGACCTATCGCGTCTTCGAAGCGTTGCGCGAACGCGGCATCGTGGCGGCGTGCAAAGATCTCGGCGCCGGCGGATTGATGGGTTGCTCGGCCGAGCTGGCTTCGGCCGGCGGATACGGAGCGGAAATCGATCTCGACCGCGTCAACGTCGCGATCGACGGGCTACCGCCGTACGTTGCGGCCATCGGTGAAGCGCAGGAGCGGCTCTTGTGGGCGTTGCCGCACGAAGCGGCCGCCGAAGTGCTGCGCATCTACAACGAAGAGTATTCGCTGCCGTCGATCTCGCATAACGCGCGCGCTTCGATCGTCGGGCGTCTGACGACGGAAAAGAAGTACGTGCTACGCCAAGGCGGCAAAACCGTCATGGACGTCGACATCGATGTATTGACGGGCAAGATCGTCGACGATCTGCCGTATGTCGAATGTATCCGTCACGAAGCTGCAAGCCCCGAGTTGCCGGCGGTCGATGTCGATAGCCTTTTCCCGAAGATTCTCGCGCACCGTGACGTGTGCTCGCGCGAGCCGCTCTATCGCCGCTACGATTGGGTCGTACGCGGAACCACGGTTCTGCCGCGCGGCGCCGCAGACGCCGGTATCCTTGCGCCGGTGCCGGGATCTCGACTGGGTGTCGCGTTAGCCGTCGCGGGCAACCCGCGCTACGGGGCGATCGATCCGGCATACGCGGCCGAAGCCGCCGTCCTCGAGGCAGTGCGCCGCGTCATCGCAGTCGGTGCGCGCCCGGTCGCGCTCACCGATTGTTTGAACTTCGGAAATCCGCGTAATCCCGAACAATATGGTGCGCTGGTTTCCGCGGTCGACGGGCTGGCGCGCTCGGCTCGCGAACTCGGGTTGGCATTCGTATCCGGAAACGTCAGCCTTTACAACGCATCCGCCGGTGGCCGCAGCGTTCCGGCGTCGGCCATCGTGTCGTGCATCGGCGTCACCGACGACGTCGGGACGGCGATCTTGCCCGGGCTCAAGCGCCCCGGCTCGGCGCTTTTGTGGGTTGGCAGTCGCGAACTGGCCGCCGGCGGTTCGGTGCTGGCCGACGTGCTCGGCGTACACGCATCGCTGCCCGAAATCTCGTACGACGCCGAACGCACCGCGATCGACATCGTGCGTAGCGCGATGGCTACCGGCGTGCTGCTGTCGTGCCGCGCAATTACGGACGGCGGAATGCTGGTCGCGCTGGCACGCCTCGCGTTCGATGCGCGTGCCGCCGGACGGGAGCTGGGGGCGGAATTAGATTTCGGCAACCCATTTTGCGAAGCGGGTGGGTTTTTATGCGAAGTCAGCGACGACAGCGAACTCAACCTTACCGGTATCCTCAAAATCGGCGAGACGATCGCTCGACCGCAGTTGATCGTCAACGGATCTTCGTTCGGGATCTCCGGCTTGCACCAAATCTGGAGCCGTCCGCTCGAGGAGCTGTATCCGTGAAGCGCCGGATTGCCGTGTTAACGTTTCCCGGGACGAACTCCGAAGACGAAACGGTGCGTTTGCTGCGCGACTGCGGCGGCGACGCGCATCTGGTGCACTGGTCGCGCGCCGATATGCTGGCGCAATACGATGCATACGTTCTACCCGGCGGCTTTGCGTACGAGGACCGAATCCGCGCCGGGGCTGTCGCGGCGTTCGATCCAGTGATGGATTACGTGATCGACGGCGCACGACGTGGAAAGCTGATTCTGGGTATCTGCAACGGCGCGCAGATTCTTCTCGAGGCCGGCCTCGTGCCGGGCACGGGCGAACTGCGCCGTCCGACCGCTGCCTTCACGGATAATCGACCGTCCGGGCATTTCATCTGCCGACAAATTTACGTCAAGCTCGCGGTGGATCCCGGGCGGTCGCCGATCACCGCCGCACTGCCGCCGGATGCGACGTTCCCGGCGTACGCGTCAAACGGCGAAGGCTGTTTGGCCGCGCCGCCCGAGCATCTGCGCGAACTGATCGGTGGCGGCCACGTAGCCTTTCTGTACTCGCAGGCGGACGGTACGGTCGACGACGCCGCAGTTCCGAACGGATCGGCACTCGGATGCGCCGGCTTGCTCAACGTGGAGGGAAATGTCTTGGCCCTCATGCCCCACCCGGAACGCGACGGCTGGAACTTTCAGCATCTCGACCGGCGTATCGGCGACGATGTCTTGGCGCCGTCCGGCGGAGCGGTGCTCTTTCGTAGTTTTGTCGAAGCGGTCGATCGATGACCCAACGCGTCGCCGCGATCGCACTAAAAATTCCCGATAATGCGGCGTTTACCGCAGCTCAGGCGCTGAAACGCCTGGGTCTCGTGTTGAGTCGCGTCGAGCGCACTGAAATTTGGAGCTGCGAGGACGGCGGCGAAGCCGAAACGTTCGCCCGTCGCGTGGCGGCAAATGAATCGATCTTTAACCCCAACAAGCATCGCCTCACTGTGCTGGCAGAAGGCCATCCGCGTCATGGTGAGGTCTGGATCGGGCGTCGCGATCCGCGCGACGCCAAGCGCCTTGGAAAGCCCATTCCCGAAGTCGCATCGGCTCGCCGCTACGTCGGCTGGCGCTTATTCGACCAAAATGGCGCACCGGTGCACCGCCCGGTACTCGACGATGCGGTGCGACTCTTGCTCTGTAACCCTGCGATTGATGAGGCGCTCTACGAACGATGAATAAACCCTATACTATCGCGACGCTCGGATCGCATTCCGCGCTGCAGATCCTCAAGGGAGCGCACGACGAAGGATTCAAAACGCTCGCGATCTCCAATCGCGTGACCGAGCGTCTGTATCGATCCTTCAAATTTGTCGATGAAGTGATTACGCTCAACGACTACTCGGAATTCTCCAGCCTGATCGACGACCTCACGAGTCGGAAAATGATCATCGTCCCGCACGGATCGTTCGTCGCCTATCTTTCGCTCGAGGAGCAGAAGAAGATGACGATTCCCTATTTCGGGAACAAGGCCGTTCTCGACTGGGAAGCCAGCCGCGAGTTGCAGCGGCAATGGTTGTCGCGCGCCGGCCTGCAATTGCCGCGACAGTTTCGCAGCGGCGCCGAAATCGACCGTCCGGTTATCGTGAAACTGTACGGTGCGCAGGGCGGCAAGGGCTACATGTTCATTCAGGACGCGGCCGACTTCGAATCGCGCGCTGCGCACCTGCAGCAAGAGCACATCATTCAGGAATATATCATCGGCGTTCCGCTCTACATACATTATTTCTATTCGCCGCTCGACGGCACGTTGGAGATCATGTCGATGGACCGGCGCTACGAAACCAACGTCGACTCGCTGGGGCGTATTCCGGCGGCCGCACAGGGAAGTATGGACGTCAGCCCGTCCTACGTAGTCGTCGGCAACCAGCCGGTATCGCTGCGCGAGTCGATGCTCGCCGAGGCCTTGCGTATGGGCGACGACGTCGTTCGCGTCAGTCAAGAAATCTGCGGCCCTAAAGGCCTGTTCGGCGCGTTCTGCATCGAAACCATCATCACGCCCGACATGCAGTTTTACATCATGGAAATTTCCGCCAGAATCGTTGCCGGCACGAATCTGTTCATCGACGGATCGCCGTATTCGTATCTGAACTACTCCGAGCCGATGTCGACGGGGCGACGAATCGCGCGCGAATTAAAGAACGCGTTGCTGACGAATAACCTTCGTCTGGTGCTGGATGATTCGAGCGTTCTGTAAGCGGCTGGCGCTACTCATGTTGGCGGCGTGCATCGCGCTGCCGCCCGCTTCGGCGCGCGCAGCCCTGGTCGCCGACCCGTCGATCCTGTACCAACAGATGAAGGATGCGTACGCAAAAGACGGAGACGCCGGCTGGAGCTATCGCTCGCAACAATATTACTTATCGACCATCTTCAACGCGGGTCGCGCGTACTCGCTGCAGTATCCGAACGACCCGGCCTACGGCGAACTCGCCACGTTGACCGTCCAGATCGGTGCCGGGCTCAACTACAACCCGCTGATCAATCACGATGCCGCCGCGTGGTGGGTTCGCGAAGCGGCCGTATGGGTGCAGAAAAATTCGAAAGACCGGAGCTTGGTCGAGCAAGCCAATCGAGTCTTGCTCCGCGTGGACTCCGAAGACGACGTGAAAGCGTTGGCGCGCATGGCCGATGACGATGCCGGCGCGAACGTACGGGCGTATCCGGGCGATACCGACGCGCTGCTAGCGCGCGTCGAAGCGAATTGGCGCGCCTGGCTCTTGACCGGCGATCCCCAATGGCGATCTTTAGCGATCGCACGGGCGGCCCAACCGGATTTTCCGATCGCGCACTTGCCGACGACCTGGGGTCCGGCGTTCGTCGCGGCGATGAACGTTTTAACGCCCGGCGTCGATAACGTGACCGCGAGCGATGTCCGAAATGCTAAAGCGTTCCTCACGAGATTGCAGGCGGTCGCGCCGATTCGCGTGATCACGACGGTGACGTCGATGCCGCACGATGCGTACATGGGTACGCTGGCGCCGGCCGACGAGTACTTCGGTCGCATGGGATTTTCGATTCTCGGCATCGAGAATCAACTCAAACACATCAACTATATGCTCGATTACAATTACGGCGACCGCGAATTCTCTGAAACGGCGTTTGTGGCAGAGTCGATCGACGACATGCACAAGGTCTATCCGCGCGACCGCGACCTCCCGATGCTGTTGCTGTGGTGCTATACCACGCTGCAGCGAATAGATGATTGGCGAGCGCGAGCTGCCGCTTCGCACCTGCGCGCGATTTTGACCGTCGAATATCAGGATAGCCCGCAAGCACGCAAGTTGCTATCGGGCTCGAGTAGCTAGGAGCGATATGGAAACAGTGCTGGCCGATCGCCTACAGTTTGCGTTCACGGTCATGTTTCACTATCTGTTTCCGATCGGAACGATCGGCCTGGCACCCTTCGTCGTGGCCTACACCTGGAAAGCCGCGCACGGCGGCGACCCAGAAGACGCGGCGGCAGCGCGTTTCTGGACGACGATCTTCGCCGTTAACTTCGCGGCCGGCGTCGTCACGGGGATCCCGATGGAGTTTCAATTCGGAACGAACTGGGCGGCCTTTTCGCGTTCCAGCGGTTCGGTCGTAGGACAGCCGCTTGCGATGGAGGGCATGTTCGCGTTCTTCCTCGAGTCGATTTTCCTCGGCGCGCTACTGTACGGCCGGCGCGGAAAGCCGACGCGGTTTATGGCGTGGGCGGCGGTAATGGTTTGCCTCGGATCCTGGCTCTCCGGTTATTTTATCGTCGTCACCGATGCGTGGATGCAGCATCCCGTCGGCTATGTCGCGGGGCCGAACGGCACGTATCAACTCACCGACATTTGGGCCGTCGTGCTCTCGTCGTGGGCACGCTGGCAGTTCGCCCACGTCTTTATCGGGGCGTTATTGACGGGCAGCTTGATCGTTGCCGGCGTCGGTGCATACTATCTGTTGGCCAAGCGCGAGACGGCGCTGGCAAAACGTTTCGTGCGATCCGGTATCATCGCCGCCTTCGTGCTTTCGATCCTGGCGGCGTTCCCGACGGGAGACATCAACGCCGACGACGTTACGAAATACCAGCCGGTGAAGCTGGCGGCGATGGAGGGCCTGTTTCAATCGACGCACGGCGCGCCGCTGGCGATTATCGGCATGCCGGACTCGAAAAGCCGGACGCTGCTCGATCCGGTCTTCGTTCCCGGCATTCTGAGTTATCTGGCGTACGGGAACTTTGGCGCCAACGTGAACGGGCTCGAAGCCTATCCGCGCGAGTTCTGGCCGCCGGTCGAGCTGACGTACTATGCGTACCACGTGATGGTCGGGTTGGGCACGATCTTCGGCGGCATCACCGCACTGGCAATGCTGCTGCTGGTGATGCGCCGGCTCTACTCGACACCGTTGATGTTATGGGTACTTATGCTGCTCGTGCCGTTTCCATACATCGCAAACGAAGCCGGCTGGGTGGTGAGCGAAGTCGGGCGTCAACCTTGGATCGTATACGGATTGATGCGTACGGCCGCCGGAAGTTCGCCGACGGTGAGTGGCGGCGAAACGCTGTTTACGATCATCGGCTTTACCGGATTGTATTTCTTGCTCGGCGTGCTGTTCTTATCGCTCGTGCTTCGGGAAATCGGGCTTGGCCCGTCGCACGCGCCAGAGGTCGCGGTCTGATGCCGACGGTCGGGTACTGCGTGATCGCGCTGATGCTCACCGCCTATGTGTTGTCCGACGGCTTCGACTTGGGGATCGCGACGATCGCACCGTTCATCGCGCGCAACGACGCCGAACGTCGCATCGCGATGGAAAGCATCGGACCGTTCTGGAACGGCAACGAGGTGTGTTTGATTGCCGCCGGCGCCGCGCTGTTCGCGCTGTTCCCAACCGCCTATGCCGCTTCGTTCTCCGGGTTCTATCTGCCGTTCATGGTCGTGCTATGGCTACTGATGTTCCGCGGCATCTCGTTGGAACTGCGCGAACACTTGTCATCGGAATTGTGGCACCAATTTTGGGACGTGGCGTTTTGGGCCTCGAGCACGCTGTTAGTCGTTTTATTCGGAGTCGCGCTCGGCAATCTGATACGCGGGGTACCGCTCGACGCATCCGGCTATTTCCAAGGCAGCTTCTCGTTCTTACTCAATCCGTATGCCATCGCGGTCGCTTTGCTGGCGGTTTGCGTGCTCGGCTTTCACGGCGCCGCGTTTGCGCGCTTGCGGATCGACGGACCTCCAGCCGTGCGGGCAGCGTCGGCATTAACGGCGTTGTGGTGGTGCGTTGCCGCGCTGTACGTAATCGTTAGCGCCGCGACGCTGTATCTGCGCGGATTCGGCGGGCATTGGGCCACGTACGCGTGCGGCGCGATTGCGCTGGCTGCGTTGATTGCGATGCGTCTCGCGCTCGGTAAGTCCGATGTGGGAGCGTTTGCAGCGTCCAGCCTGTTCCTCATCGCTTTGATGGGTGCCGCGGCGGCGACCATGTATCCGTACATCCTTCCCGGTTACCCGCCTGGATCCGGAGGTCTGTCGATCGACGCCGCTGCGCCGTCGGTGGCGGCGATGACGACGGCGTTGACCGTTACGATCGGTGGTGGCATCGCTGTTGTCGCGTACGGTTCGCTGGTATTTCGTCGTATGGCCGGAAAGTTGCGCGTTGAGGACGTCGTACGATGAGCGAGCTAGTGCGCTCCGCCCTCGCGCGGTACGACCGCAACGCCTTGACGCTCTGTTCGATCGGCAGCCATTCGGCGCTCGAAGTCGCCGCGGGCGCGCGCTCGGCCGGACTGCGCAATCTCGTCGTCACGGCGGCCAGCCGAGAGCGCACGTATACGCAGTATTTTCGGAAAACCGGTCCGCCCGGCCCGGCGCGCGGGTGCGTCGATGACGTTCTCGAGCTGGCGCGCTTTCCCGACATTCTCAACGACGACGTACAACGACGTTTGCTCGAACGAAATGTCGTGTTCGTCGCGAATCGCTCGTTCGAGGTCTATCTGCACCAGCAGTATTCGTACGACGAGATCGAGCGGCGCATGTTGGTCCCGTTTTTTGGAAATCGACGCCTGCTGCGTGCCGAGGAACGTGACGAGGAAAACAATCAGTACGCACTGCTCGAGCGTGCCGGCATCCGTTACCCTCGCCGCTGCAACGGGCCGGACGAAATCGATCGCATCGTCATGGTGAAAGCCCCGCACGCCCGCGTTTCGTTCGAACGGGCGTTCTTTTTGGCGACGTCACGCGAAAACTACTACGACACCGCGCAGCGCCTCATGCGCGAAGGGATCCTCGACGAAGCCGGTTTACAAAACGCCGTGATCGAGGAATATGCCCTCGGCCCGTCCGTTAATTTGAATTTCTTTTATTCGCCCGTGCTCGGGGAGCTGGAGTTGAGCGGAACCGACACGCGGCGTCAAACGAACCTTGAGGGGTTTCGCAACGTGCCACCGTCGGCGCTGGACGCATTACGCGACGTCCCGATGCGGATGGAAGAAGCCGGGCACATCGCGGCGACGCTAACCGAGTCGATGTTGGAAAAAGCCTTCGACATGGGCGAGCGCTTCGTTGCGGCAGCGCGCGAAGCGAATCCGCCGGGCGTCATCGGCCCCTTCGCGTTGCAATGCATCGTCGTTGCCGGCCCACCCAAAGAGTTCGTCTGCTACGACGTATCGTTACGCATTCCGGGATCGCCTGGAACTCGCTTTACCCCCTATTCGTCGTATCGCTGGGGGCGTGACGTTTCGGTCGGCGAACGCATCGCGATGGAGATCGTGATGGCAAACGAGACCAATTCGCTCGAAAGCGTTTTAACCTGACAATCACGCTCGCAGATGGAGGATTCATGGCTACGCAAGACGCGCCGCGCCGCGCCGGCGCCGTAACATTCCGGGGTACGCCGATGACGTTGGTCGGACCCGAGTTGACGGTCGGTGCTCCGGCTCCCGATTTTATGCTGACCGGGGCCGAACTGGCTCCCGTGACCCTTGAAACGTTAGTCGATGGCGGAAGCCGCGCGGCATTGCTCATCGTCGTCCCATCGCTCGATACGCCCGTTTGTTCGCTCGAGTCGCAAACGTTCAACAAGCGTCTCGGCGAGTTGCCGGCCGGAGTAGCGCCGTTCGTCGTGAGCATGGACCTGCCGTTCGCAATGGCGCGCTGGTCGAACAATCAAGACGACACCGTGCAACTCGGCATGCTTTCCGACTACCGCGACCATTCGTTCGGTCCGGCGTACGGGCTACTCATCGCCGAACTAGGATTGCTGGCCCGAGCTATCGTCGTCATCGGCAAAGACAAAACCGTTCGCTACTACAGCCTCGTCAAAGAAGTTGCCGATCAGCCCAACTACGACGATGCGCTGAAAGCCGCAACGGAAGCGGCATAGTACACACCTTGCCGCAAACGGTATTCATCCTCGACTTCGGCGCGCAGTACAGCCAGCTCATCGCGCGCCGCACCCGCGAACTTGGCGCGTACTGCGAGATCGTGCCCTACGACGTGCGATGGAAGGATTTGGAATCGCGGTCGCCCGCCGCGTTCATCCTTTCCGGCGGACCGGAGAGCACCATGGTCGACGGCGCGCCGCAGATGGATACGGCGATCGCCGCCAGCGGCGTTCCAATACTCGGCATCTGCTACGGCATGCAACTGCTGGCTCGCGAACTCGGCGCACAACTCGTCAAGCTCGATCACGCCGAGTACGGTCCGGCCGAACTAACGGTGAGCGCACCCGAATCGCCGCTGTTCGAGAACGTGCCCGAGCATTCGCGCGTTTGGATGTCGCACGGCGATTCGGTCGTGGCCCTCCCTGCCGGCTTGGCAGCGATCGCATCGACTCCCCGCTGCAACGTCGCGGCGATGGGGGATGCCGGGCGCCGGGTATACGGCGTACAGTTCCATCCCGAGGTCGTGCACACCGAACACGGGCGGTCGGTGCTGCGCAACTTTTTGCGCAACGTCGCCGGGATCGCCGACGAGTGGAAGATGGAGTCGTTCGTGGAGCCGGAGATCGAACGGGTGCGCGCCCAGGTCGGCTCGGCCAATGTGATTTGCGCGCTGTCCGGAGGCGTCGATTCGGCGGTTGCCGCGACGCTCGTCGCTCGCGCGATCGGAGACCGGCTAACCTGCGTCTTCGTCGATCACGGATTGTTGCGCAAGGGCGAGGCGAAAGAAGTCGTTGCCGCGTTCCGCGACGTGCTGCACCTCAACCTACGCGTGGTCGATGCCCGCGCTCGTTTTCTCGACAAGCTTTCCGGCGTTTCCGACCCCGAAAAGAAACGGCGGATCATCGGGCACGAGTTTATTCGAACGTTCGAACGTGAGGCCAAACGCATAGAAGGCGCGGAATTTCTCGTGCAAGGCACGCTGTATCCCGACGTCATCGAGTCAAAGACGCCGGATAGCCGGGCCGGACACAAAATTAAATCGCACCATAACGTCGGCGGCCTGCCCAAGAAGATGCGGTTTGCGTTGATCGAGCCGTTGCGGGCGCTCTTCAAGGACGAAGTGCGCGCGCTCGGGCGGGTGCTCGGACTTCCGGACCACATCGTTCAGCGCCAGCCATTTCCGGGTCCGGGTTTGGCGGTGCGTATTATTGGCGACGTCACGAAAAAACGCTTGAACGTGGTTCGCGAAGCCGATGCCATCGTGCGCGAAGAGATCGAAAAGGCCGATCTCGATGCGATGCCGTGGCAATATTTCGCGGTACTGACGCCGGTAAAGAGCGTCGGCGTGATGGGCGACGGACGCACCTATGCCAACTTGGTCGCGGTTCGCGCGATCACGAGCGAAGACGGCATGACCGCCGATTGGGCGCGTCTGCCCCACGATTTGCTGGCGCGTATCTCGTCGCGTATCGTCAACGAAGTCCCGGGCGTCAATCGCATCGCATACGACATAACGACCAAGCCGCCGGCTACCGTGGAATGGGAATAGCGTGCGCATAGTCGTTGTCGGGAGCGGCGCGCGCGAGGATGCACTCTCGTGGCGCCTAGCGAGTTCTCCATCGTGCGAATCGATCGTCGCCGCTCCAGGCAACGCCGGCACGGCCTCGCGTGGCGAGAACGTCCGCATTTCGGCCACCGACGGACCGTCGCTGGTCGAACTCTGCCGTCATCGTAATATCGATTTCGCAGTCCTCGGATCGGAAACGACCATCGCGGCCGGAGTAGCCGACCGGATGACGGCGGCGGGCATTTCCGTATTTGGGCCGTCGCGATCGGCGGGCCGCCTGGAGTCCAGTAAGATTTTTTCGAAGCGGTTTATGCAACGTCATCGCATCCCGACCGCGCGTGCCGCCGTCGTGCATTCGCTCGATGCGGCAGCTCGCGCGCTGAACGAATGGGACGGCGGCGTGGTCGTCAAGGCCGATGGTCTAGCCGCCGGCAAAGGCGTCGTTGTCACCAAAGACGCAGACGAGGCGCGCGCGGTGTTGCGCGACTGGTATGGAGCCGGAGGCATACCCGGCGGCGGCAACGGCGTCTTGCTGGAACAGCGGCTCGAAGGTCGCGAATGCAGCGTGTTTGCGCTGGCTGACGGCACCTCGCTGACGCCGTTCCTCGATGCGCGCGATTACAAACGTGCCGGCGACGGCGATACGGGTCCGAACACGGGCGGCATGGGCGCATATTCCCCGGCCGATGAACTCCCGGCAAACGCGCTCGACGTTGTGCGCGAACGCATTCTCGATCCGGTGCTGCGTGGTTTGCAGGCCGACGACGAACGTTATGTCGGCGTCTTGTACTGTGGTCTCATGTGGACCCAAGCGGGACCGGCGGTGATCGAATTCAACGTGCGGTTTGGCGACCCGGAGACGCAAGTGTTGATGCCGCGCATCGATGGGGATTTTGCCGCGTTACTAAAATCCGTCGCCGACGGCGCAACCGAGGCGTCGGCTGCAACGGTGTCGGCACGGCACTGCGTAGGCGTGGTATTAGCGACCGAGTCGTATCCGTTTGCGAGCACGCCGGTGAACGATCTCCTTCCAGACGTTTCGTTGGCCGAAGGGTGCCAAGCGTTTTGGGGCAGCAGTACGCTCGAAAACGGGCACGTCCGATCCTCCGGTGGGCGAGTGCTGACCGTCACTGCCGTCGGTGGCGATCGCGAAGACGCCCGCGTTCGCGCGTACGCCGCAGTGAGAACGTTGTCGTCGCGGTTTGGCAATGCAAACCTCACGTACCGTAGCGATATCGGGGCCTCGACCGGATAGCGCATTTGGCGGTGTCGCGCGAATTGGCGCTTTGGGAAAGCAGGAAAGGAACATAATGAGTTTGAGCTTATTGAAGACTCACGTCTAGCCAAACGGCGAATCGCAAATCGACTGCGATTTATGGATAAGTGCGGCGACCTTGATCAAGTCTGCCCGTCCTTCTCGAGCCGTAAGTGGCCCCGACTCCGGAAGTAAAGAACGATCATTTGAAGATCTAAGATTCGAAGGTTCTTACGAAATATGAGGGTGCTCAGAGTCGCATAATGACGGCGACACCCAGGCGAGCCTAACCCCGGGACTGCGTATTTAGGCTTCCGACCGCTGCATTCTCAATCACGGTCCGATGAAGCAAGCAGCAGGCCGACCCACGCAAGTTTTTATTTTGCTCGATTCGCATTGAAAGTCGGACCTGAAGCAGGTTTGAACACGATGGTTTTCGTAGAAATCCTCGATATTTCTCTTTTTAAGTGATGCCGCCAATTGACTTTGGAGGGAGCTCGCGTGGCCCAAATAAGCCGTAATGAGCGAATGAGTCGTATCCGGATCCTGGTGGACGCGCAGAACACGTCTTCGGCTAAAAAGGGTGAAGTTTTGCGCATCGCCGGGTTTGGGGATCCTATGAGCTGTCCAGTTATCTCGATCGGCGCTAATGAACTTCTCCTAAACCACAAGTCTCATCGCGTTCGCGCTCAGCTTCAGGACGATGCGCAGTGGGGCGAACTTAGCCATGAACCCGATAGTGAAGGCGCTCAAGCAATTATTGCTTTTCATATCCGCCAGGACCGAGGCGAAGCCTCGTTCGCAATGCTGCAGCAATCGCTAACCCAAGACGGTCAAACTGATCCGGGAATAATTACGCACGACGGCGTGCTTATCAATGGTAACACGCGTGCGGTAGCTATCCGAGAATTCGCTGACCCTAGCAAAGAGTACATTCGCGTAGCTGTATTGCCACAAACCGTGAAACCGCAAGAACTAAATTTACTCGAGCTTCGGCTCCAAATGCAAAAGCAGCTAAAGGGTGAATATTCGTTCACTAATGAGCTGCTATTCGTGGAGGAGCTGAAGGAAGAGTTTAAGCTTTCTCCTGAACAGATCGCGGCGGAGATGAGAATTCATCTCGATAATGCGAAAAAGGGTGCATCGGAAGTAGAATTGCGGTTGCGCATGCTCGACCTGATCCGTAGGATGCAGAACATACCGGCTCAACGATTACCCTTGCGCTTCTTTGACGATCTGGCGTACGAGCAGCTGAAACAAACATTGCGCGAATACGATGCCAAGATGAAGGATGACCCAGCCTCCGCGGAGCGATATCTAGAAACTATACTGTTGTCGGGAATGCTCGGTATAACTTCGGTGCACCAGCTTCGAAGAGTTGATGACGCATTCGTTGGCGACTATCTCGTTCCTCATCTTGAAGAGGATGAGGTCGTCGGCCGTTTTGCCGACTTCCTGACCGCAACGAGTCCGGACCAACTTCCCAATTCCAACCCGGGTGCGGCTAGGCTGATGAAGCGCTCAAAGCCAGCGGAACCGGCGCGGCCGGATATACGCCGCTTAATTGACGTTGTTAATCAGAAGACTAAGGATGTGGCGATTGTCGCTGGCGACAAAAAAGTCTCGCTCAGCGCCGACAATGTCCGGGATGCCCTGAAGACTTCTATGATTGTGGGAATCGACGAGAAGAAACGAGCTGACCGCGTCGAGGATAAACTCAGCGCGCCGGTAGATCTTCTCAAAAAGGCCGCGAATGAATTAGTGAAATGTTCTAATGCTCTGCCCGTGGCGATGAAGGATCCGGCTTTTGACACCAGGAGGCAGAAACTTATGGAAATGGCATTTAAAAAGCTAAAGAAACGCTTCCGCGAAGTGGAAGTCGCTCTCGTGAGAGCTGGCGTACTGCTAGATAATTAAAGCTGTGCCCGGGTCATTGTCGTTAACTGTCGCAGGCTCGCCGCCCCGCGTTTTTATCGCGCGCGATGGGGACGTCGCGGAGAGTGCTTGGCGGACCCTTGAGCGCAACCTGGCACCGGGTAACCTACGAGTGCTCAACGGTCAGCTAGTGATTCCCATTGAGAGCTTCCTTGCGCGTCGAAATTGGATTGCGCAGACTCTAATCGCTTACTCCTGCGATGCGTCCTTCGATTCCTCGATCCTTGCAATGCTGCAAAAAGAAGAGGACGAAGAACGAGAGATTACGTGCGCTCTGAGCCAATCGTCGAGCCAAGAATACGATATCGACGAAATGACATTTGGGAGGCCTGATAATCGCTTCCAACTCGGTGGTCTGCGGCGTTTCCAGCGTCGCGATTTGGCCAGAGTCTTGGCTATGTCGCATTATGCCAACTTTTCTGTACCCGGTGCCGGGAAGACGGCGGTGGCACTAGGTTGTTACGAAGCCGAACGTCTGCGGGGACGGGTCGCGCGGCTATTAGTTGTAGCGCCGCTTTCAGCGTTTGATTCGTGGCTCACAGAAGCGGAGCGGTGGATGGAGCCCGTTCCTTGCGTGACCTGGCTGGACGAGCGAATTCCTGAAGCCTGCGAGATCTTGCTGACTAACTACCAACGGCTGGCGGCACGCCTCAGAGACGTTTCAGCCTGGGTTATGGCGAAGCCCTGTCATGTTTTATTGGACGAGGCTCACAGAATTAAGCGGGGGCGGAGCGGCGAATGGGGGAGCGCGTGCCTTGATCTTGCCTATCTCGCGGCTCGCAGGGATATCTTAACCGGGACTCCCGCTCCGCAGCACCCGAGTGACTTCGTCGCTTTGTTTGATTTCCTATGGCCGCAGCAAGCGACGCGTATCCTACCGTCTGCGGCGTTACAGGCGAATCCACCGGATGATGTCATGGAGGAAGTTTCGGACCGAATAGCGCCGTTGTTTGCCCGTACGAAGAAGGATGAGTTAGGTCTGGTGCCTCCCCTGATTCGGGTTGAATACGTCGATATGGGCCCGCTACAGTCAATGATCTACAATGCCGTCCGTTCTCGCATGGTAGGACAGTTAAATCTTACCTTGCAAGTTCGTGCTCAGTTGTCACGAATGGCCGACGTCGTAATGTACCTTATGGAAGCCGCGACGGATCCCGCGTTGCTTGCTAAATCGCTGAACGGTGCTGTTCCATCAACGGTTTGGCCACCTGCGCCGGTCCCGGACGATTCGTCTTTGGTCGATTTGATCATGCGCTACCATGAGTACGAGATGCCTAGCAAATTTCAGAAGCTAGCATCTATAGTGGACACCAACGCAGCCGCAGGGCGCAAGACCTTAGTATGGTCTAACTTTGTGGCAAATCTTGAGGAGCTTGCTCATCGAGTGCTAGCTCCCCACGAGCCGGCGCTGATCTATGGCGCCATCCCCTCTTCCCCCCGAGAAACTAACTTCGTAACCCGGCAGAGCGAATTAAGGCGTTTCCGGTATGATCCGAATTGTTGGGTGTTGCTGGCCAATCCCGCCGCTATGTCGGAAGGCGTCAGCTTGCATCATGAGTGTCATGACGCAGTGTACCTAGACCGCACATTCAATGCTGGTCAATACCTTCAATCGATCGATCGCATACATAGACTCGGTCTGCCAATCGAAGCAGAAACGAGAATCATATCTCTGGTGAGCGTAGGGACCGTCGACGAAATAATTGATCAGAGAGTACGTCTTAAGGCAGAACGTCTGTCTCGAATGCTATCAGACCCCAACCTCACCGTTATGGCGTTGCCCGAGCCCGATGATTACGGTCAGTGGGTCGAGACCAGCGATCTGGACGAGATGTTTGTTCATCTCGGGATAGAGTCTTGAGCGAAGAGAAGCCGCCGATAGGTGCGAGAGGCCGGGTCACGTCGTACGTCATCGACGCAGCACTACACGCTGCGTCTGTCTTAGATAAGGACGGGTTAAGGCGGATTGATGCAATGGCGTCGTATTGGAACCACGCGCTTGGAGGTTCGTTCTCTCCGTCAGATTTGCGTGTGGGAGAACGCCTGTTAATTGACTGCGGCTTAGTGACTGAAACAGAGCAAGTACTCTTCCCTAGTCGGTTTCTTTCAGACTTGCTTGACGGTACCTTGGAGGATGCTAGGGTAGCTATATTTACCCTCGCTTCTCAAGTAGAAAAGAACGCAGAGGAGCTACGGCCACCTAATGAGGAGTTTGCCGAGTCATTGGGGCTAGATGCGTCTAGGCGGGAGGAGTTACTAGTCGCTTTGGGTCGTCGCTTCGATGATCGTCAGCGGCGTCTCATTGGTGACATTGGCGAAAGGGTTGTGCTTTATCAAGCTCGTGTCGAGCTTGAATCGCTAGGCTACATAGAGCTAGCTCGTGAGGTCCGGCGAGTCAGCGCTCTTTCTGATCAGCTAGGTTACGACATCTCTGCGCCGCGAGTAAACGGTCCCAGCCGGCTGATAGAGGTGAAGTCAACGTTGGCGAAGACGATGACGAATGAAATCACGTTTTTTCTTTCGCGTGGTGAGGCCGAGTTTGGGGCTACAGTTCGGGACTGGTTTTTGGTCGTATGCGAGGTCGAAGATTCTCAGAGTGCAGCTGGAACTATACTCGGGTGGTGCACGATGTTGGAGCTTGGGGATCGGCTGCCGAAGGACTCCGTGTCGGGCCGCTGGGAGCAAGCCTCTGTAAATCTTCCCCGCCTAGCGCTCATACCGGGACTTCCGAGTCCTTGACTTTTCGTAGGAATTTGTCGCACAACATTTGTGTCAGGCTTCGGATCTCGTATATGGCAGATGACATGGATATTCTGATACCCCAGTATTCCGAGAGCATGTTTTCTGCGGATCATGCGGGAGCGAGCCGTTGAAATCATCGGCAGCTCGCGATACTGCGCACGCCGAATCGATCGTAAGCGAACAGCAGCTAATCCGAGCAACTCTGGATCTTGGGGCCGCATTAGCGGGCGGCCCGTTATCCATGACGGAAGCGAAATTACTGAAACGAGTCCAGGATGTCCCTCGAACATCTTCCCGGCTGCTCCGCGGGCTCCGCGAGCAGATACTCGGCGGCGCCGACCCTCTAGGAGAAGCATTCTGCGCGTTGCGGTCGCCGGTCCGACGACGGCAAGTGGGCAGCTTCTACACTCCGTCGACGTTAATACAGCCGATGATAAAGTGGCTGCTTGACCGCAAGCCGACTCGAATTGTCGATCCAGGGGCGGGGAGCGGACGTTTTACTCAAGCAATCCTTTTGTCTAATCGCTCGCTCAAGACAGTTGCCGTCGACCTTGATGCTGTAGCTACTCTGATGACTCGTGCAATGCTTCACGTGATTAAGGCTAAGAGCGCAATTGTGCAGCACTCCGACTATATGAGGCTACGCCTTGATCGCATCGACGGCCGCACCGGATTTATCGGTAACCCACCTTATGTTAGGCATCATGGCTTGTCTACCCATGCGAAGGAACGAGCGATAAGGCTCGCCACGCGATTAGGGCTCCATATGTCTGGCTTGGCGGGACTGTATACCCACTTCTTTTTGCAGACGGCGTCACTCGTGACCGATGGGGACGTTGGGTGCTTTGTGACGAGCGCGGAGTGGCTGGATGTCAACTACGGGAGTGTCGTGCGTAAGCTAATGCTGAATCAACTGGGTTGCGCCGGAGTACATCTCATCGCCCCCCAAGCGATCGCGTTTAAGGATGCGATGACCACGGCCGCAATCGCATATTTCGAAGTGGGAGTCGAGCACAAACGGCTTACCTTTTCCGTTTCCAAAAATGTTAAGGTCTCCAAGGGACTGGGCCGCAGTGGGAATCGCGTCAGTAGGAGTGAACTTGACGCGGAGCGCTGGTCTCCGTTGTTAAACCAGCGAATTCATTTGAGCGAGGATGCCGTGCCGCTCGGTTCGATCGTCCGCGTTTCCCGTGGGCAGGTAACCGGAGCGAATAGCTTCTTCATCATGACATTAGAAAGAGCCCGAGCCCTAGGCATTGAAAAATGGTGCAAGCCGGCGATTACGTCGGCGAAAGAAATCATTCAGTGCGCAGGCGTAATCCGAGACAACGGGCAGCGCCTTGTGCTATTCGACCCGCCGACAGACATTAATCGGAAAGCTGATAAAGCGCTCGACGAATACCTATGTCAGGGCGAGCATTCTTTAGCGGGCAAAGCCCCCGTGTCGGAGCGGTACGTCACACGTGGCCGACCAGCATGGTGGGCCGTTAGGCCCTCGGCGCCCCCTATCGTAGCAAGTTACATGGCCCGTCAGGCCCCTGTTTTCGCCCTCAATCCCGATGGGCTGGTAACGGTCAACGTTGTCCACGGCCTTTGGCCGAAGCTGCCATTGCATAAAGATGAACTGCAGCGGCTGACGGAACATCTGAATAGGGCCCGTGCATCTTTTGTGGGGCGCGGTCGAACGTATTTCGGCGGACTGGAGAAGTTCGAGCCTCGCGAGATGGAAGCGTTGCCGGTACTACGAGGCCTTCTGCCTGCGTAACGGGTTTCCCAGCGTAATTGGGCCGATCAAGAATCTAGGAGTGAGCCAGTTTCGCCATGGACAAACCAGCTAAGCTTACTACAAAAGCTTCAAGTGCGTTTCGGCTGTTTCAACTTTCAGAATCCGCCCGTAGCCATCACCACATAGCATATCATCGTGCGTAGGGCCGTAGCATCTACAAACTCAGTGCTTGGATGGCCTCTACTACTTCCGGTTCGATCGGCAACGACGGATCGTCGTACCCGTGCAGAATGGCCGCTTGCGTCGAAGTATCGGGTGCGTACTTGAGCACGTGATTCATTCCGTCGACGACGACGAATTTCGCGTGAGGAGCTCCGCGCGCAAGAGCTCGCGCATCCACCATGCCGACTTGGACGTCGGCCGTTCCTTGAACGATGGCGATGGGAACGCGAAGCTTTGCGATCTCCGCCGCCGGATCGTATTTGAACCACGAAATCAAGTACGGTTGCACCGATGGTCGCAGCAGTGCCGCTAATTCAGGCGGCGCGTCCGTTACCAGATGGCCTTGCTGCAATTGCGTGATAGCGGCGTCGGCTTGCGCGTAGAGTTTTGCCGGCAGCTGAGCTGCGAATTGTTCGCGTAGCACTGCCGGAGCGGGCCTCCCGGCGCCCTCGAGGCTGGCAAATCCATTGGCGCTTGCATTTTGCAACGCCAGCACTCCGAGCAGAGAACCCTCGCTGTGGCCGGCTACCGTGACCGACGAAAATCGCGCATCGCCGTGCAGAAGAGCGATCCATGCGGCTGCGTCTTGAACGTATGTATCGAACCGCAGGTCGCTTTCGGACTTCATGGCGGTGGCACTGGCGCCGACCCCGCGTTTGTCGTAACGCACCGTCGCGATTCCGAGCGCTTCCAGCGCTTGCGCGAGCAGCTTATAAGTATCGCTGCGAACGCCCAGGCTAGAATTGCCGTCGCGGTCGGTCGGACCCGAGCCGGCCACGATCAAAACGACCGGTGCCGGAGTTCGAGGCGGAAACGTTAGCGTTCCGTACAGCGTTCCGGTCGCCGTCTGCAACGAGATCGGGACGTCAGATGCCGCCTGGGCCTGGCTGGGCACGGCCGTCGCGGCTGAAGCGGATGCCACCGCACCCAAAAACGTCGAGCGATTCATCCACCGAAGATTCGCTTCGGGCGGACGTGCCGCTTGCTCGAGAGCGGGGTCGGCCGTCGGGAGGTGTAACTCGGACGGCGCGAGGAGGTTATTAATAACGTATGGCCTTTCAAAACCAGGGCAGACCGCAAAATCAGTTTGGCGGCCCGGCCGTCCCGGCCGTTGCTACGCATTCGCTGCTCGCGCAGGTGCTGGGCATCACGGCGCTCGGCCTGTGCGTAACGGCGCTCGCGGCGTCTGCGACCCAAGGGTTTCCGGCCGGCGTCGGTTTGGCGGCGATGATCGTCGGGTTTATCCTGCTCTTCGCAATCAACGCCGTCCGAAGTAATGCGGCGCTTTCGCTCACGTTGTTTTACGCTTTTACGGCGTTAGAAGGCGTCGGAATCGCACCGGTTATCGGGCAATACATTCGCACGGTCGGATCGGATGTGGTGTTCAACGCCGCGCTGACGACCGGGCTCGGAATGTTCGCGTTGGCTGCGGTGGTCTATGCGACCGGCCTCGACTTACGCCGCTTTCAAGGTATCCTGACGATTGCGTTGCTCGGATTGATCGTGGTCGGCGTGGTCTCGATGTTCGTTCGCTTCATCCATCCCGAGACGTACGCGTGGATCACGCTGGTAATTTTCGCCGGCCTCGTGTTGATCGACTTCGCACGGCTTCGCGCCGGCGGCGATGGCTTGACGCCGGTGCAGATGGCCGTCAGCATCTATCTCGACGCAATCAACATCTTTCTCGCCTTGCTGCAAATCTTTGGTGGCCGCCGTTCCAGCGACTGACGGAGGTCTCGGTTAATGTGCGGCATTACGGGGGTGTTCGCTCCGCAACGCGACGCCGCCCGGCTCGCGTACTTCGGGCTATACGCGTTACAGCATCGCGGGCAAGAATCGGCCGGCATCTCCGCCGCCGATGGCGGTACCATACGATCGCACAAAGAGATGGGATTGTTGGGCGCGATCTTCGACGAAGAGATTTTGTCGTCGCTCGGCGGTCATATCGCGGTCGGGCACACGCGCTATTCGACGAGCGGTTCGTCGATGGTCGTCAACGCGCAGCCGTTGCTGGAGCGAAGCGACATCGGCGATTTCGCGTTCGCGCATAACGGCAACATGACGAACACCGACGAACTGCGCGACACGCTATCGCCGACAACGGTGTTACAGGCGAGTTCCGACTCCGAAGTTTTGGCCAAACTCTTGGTCGAGGCGAAAGGGTCGATGATCGATCGCATTCGAAGCCTGATGGGCCGCGCACGCGGCGCCTATTCGATCGTGCTGATTACCGACGACGAACTCTATGCGTTCCGCGACCCGTGGGGCGTCAAGCCTTTGTGCTTGGGTACGCTGGCCGATGGCGGCTTCATGGTGGCTTCGGAGTCGTGCGCATTCGGCACGGTGGGCGCTCAATACGTTCGCGAACTCGGGCGCGGCGAGATCGTGCGCATCAATGCAGCTGGATTGGAATCGACTCAAACCGACGTGGAAGCGATGCAGTCGGCCTTTTGCATGTTCGAGTACATCTATTTCGCGCGTCCGGATTCCAAACTCAGCGATCGCGCGATCTATGTCGCGCGGTACGAAATGGGACGGCGCTTGGCTCGCGAGCATGCCGTCGAGGCCGACGTCGTAATGGCCGTTCCCGATTCGGCTATACCGGGCGGTATCGGCTACGCGGCCGAGAGCGGGCTTCCGTACGTCGAAGGCTTGATCAAGAACCGCTACATCGGACGTACGTTTATCAGTCCAGATCAGAAGATGCGCGCGCGCGGCGTGCATCTCAAATTCAATCCGGTCGTCGAGAATCTCAAAGGTCACCGTGTGGTGGTGGTCGACGATTCGATCGTGCGCGGAACGACGACCCCGCGCATCGTGGCGTTATTGCGAGAAGCCGGCGCGACAGAAGTGCATCTGCGCATCACATCGCCCCCGATCAAACATCCGTGCTATTTAGGCGTCGACATGGCGACCTATGACGAATTGGTGGCAGCCAACTTCACCGTCGAAGAAATCCGGCAAAAGACCGGCGCCGACTCACTTGGATACCTGAGCCTCGACGGTTTGCTGGCCGCCACCGGGCGCGATCGTAGCGAAATGTGTCTCGGCTGTCTGACGGGCTCGTATCCAAGCGTTCCGGCCGGGCATGAAAGTCGCGCGCTCGTCACGACCGATAAGGCGTCGTAGTCGGGCGGCTTAGGTTTCAGGTTCGGGCGCGGGAAACGTGCCGGCGCGAACGTCGTCGGCAAACTCCCGCAACGCTTCGGTCGCGAGACGTCCGACCTCGGCGTACCGCTTTGCGAAGGGCGGCGAATGCGAATACATCCCCAATATGTCGTGCAGCACCAGCACTTGCGAATCGCAGTGCGGTCCGGCTCCGATGCCGATCGTAGGAATCGTCAGCAACTCGGTGATTTCGCGCGAAATTTCGAAGTCGACAACTTCCAGCACGATCGCATAGGCGCCGGCGGCTTCGACCGCGCGCGCGTCGTCGATCAATCGATCGCGATGCGTACGACGCTTGAATCCCGGTCCGAGGCCGGCCGTTTGCGGCGTTACTCCGATGTGTCCCACGACTGGAATCCCCGACCGCGCGATCGCGCGTACTCGGTCGGCTTCGTAAACGCCGCCCTCCAGTTTGACCGAACTAGCGCCGCCTTCTTTGACGCATCGAATGGCCGAACGCAGCGCGTCCTCGTTGCTGACCTGGTACGAGCCGAACGGCATATCGGCGATAATGTGGGCGCGCGCCGTGCCGCGCACCACCGCCTGTGTGTGGTGGATAATTTGGTCTAGCGTGACCGGGGTGGTTTCGTCGTACCCGAGCACGACATTTCCCACGCTATCCCCGACCAGGATGACGTCGATCCCAGCCTCTTCGACGAAGTTTCCGAACGGCGCGTCGTATGCGGTCGCTACCGGAAAGATCGTTTTGCCTTTTCGGCGTTTAATCGCGCCGGCCGTGACCCGCCGAATGGCGGGATTTTTTTCCGGCTCGTACGGGCGCGCTTCCGACGAAGCGTTCGCGCGTTTCTTAACAGACGAATACATCCCGGAACTACCTCGTCGATACCGCCGCCGCGTTCGTCTCGCCGTTCGACGCAGACGCGCCGTTGCCGGACGCCAGCGATTCGGCTAATGCAACGAACGTGCGCACCGGCATTCCGGTGGGTCCTTTCGCTTGCCAACCCGACTCGCCGTCGAGATATGCGGTGCCGGCGATATCGACGTGTACCCACGGCGTTTCGCCGACGAAGGACTTGAGGAACGCCGCGGCCGTCAACGTGCCGGCCGCGCGACCGCCGGTATTTTTGAGATCGGCGATGTCGCTTTTCATCTGTTTTGCGTATTCTTCGTAATACGGCATGCGCCAGAAACGTTCGCCGGTCGCCTTAGAGACGGCAACGAAGCGATCTGCCCAGTCGTCATCGTTAGAAACGACCGCGGCGGCGGCGTGACCGAGCGCGATCACGACCGCGCCCGTTAGGGTGGCCGTTTCGGCGATGCGCGTCGCACCGAGTTCGTTGGCGTAGCAGAGCCCGTCGGCCAAAATCAATCGCCCCTCGGCGTCGGTGTTGATCACTTCGATCGTCTTGCCGTTCATGGCCGTCACGATGTCGCCGGGTTTGGTCGCCTTTCCACCCGGCATGTTTTCAGTTGCGGGAACGATGCCGACGACGTTCACCTTCGGACGGAGCTTGCCGATCGCGACCATCGATGCGATGACCGCGGCGCCGCCCGACATATCGTATTTCATATCTTCCATGCGGTCGGCCGGCTTAATCGAGATGCCGCCGGTATCGAACGTGATTCCTTTTCCGACGAGCGCGAGCAACTCTTTACTCGAAGGATCGCCGTTATACCGCATCACGATAAATTTCGGCGGTTCGGCACTTCCGCGAGCGACCGACAGGAACGACCCCATGCCTTTGTCGCGCGCCCAGGCTTCGTCGTGGATCTCGACCTCAACACCGGCCGCGCGTCCCGCCGCTTCGGCTTCGTTCGCGAGAATCGTCGGCGTCATGTCGTTGGACGGTGTGACGGCCAGTCTTCGAGCGAGGTTCACCGCGTCGCCGACGATCGTTCCGCGCGCGACGCCACGTTCGAGCGCGTCGCTGTCGAATCCATCGGATAAAAGCGTTACGCTCGTAACCGCGATCGGCTTCTCCGGTTCGCGCTGATAGGTCGTAATCTCGAATGACGAAGCGATCGCTCCTAGCGCAATCGAGGATGCGGCGTCGGCTTCGCGGCCGGCCGCTTCGGGCGGAAGCGCCACGGCAATCTCGGCAATGTTTCGGCGGCCGAGCGCTCGCACTGCCACTCCCGCATAGCGCGCCAACATCGAATCTTCGAACCGTTTGCGTTCACCTAATCCCACGGCCAGCATTCGCTTGAAAGGCCGGTCGATTGCATGCACGAGGACCGTGTCGCCGAACGCGCCTTTGAACTCTCCGCTCGCTATTGCTTCAGAGAGTGCTCCGCCGACGGCGCCGTCGGCTAATTGTGCGGCGCCCGCAAGCGCTTCGTTTGAAAAGACGGGCACGACCAGGGCGGCGGTGCGCGCGTCGATCGGCGCTCCGGATGCGACACGGATTTGCATGGTGAACCTTTCGCGCGGTGAACTACTGCTCGAGAACGGAGCAGGGCTAGCAGTTTCTTTCCTGCGCGCGACGGCTCCAGCCCTGCGAAGGAGGATGGTGAGCGACAGAAGTCTGATCCCGAGCGCGTACGCGCGCGCCGGCGTCGATATAGCAGCCGGAAATGCTGCGGTCGACCGATATCGCGATTTGCTCGCCGGTTGGCGCCACCCAGGCCAGCTCGACGCGATCGGCGGCTTCGGCGGCGTTTTCGAGATGCCCGGTGATGCGACGCAAGCGCTGGTCGCTTCGAACGACGGCGTCGGGACCAAAATTCTGATCGCCATCGCGTTGCGACGGTACGACACAGTCGGCGCCGATCTCGTGAACCATTGCGTCAACGACATCTTGGTCGTGAATGCAACGCCGATGTTCTTTCTCGACTACCTCGCCGTTGGTAAGCTCGATCCAGAGATTGCCGGAGCGATCGTCGGCGGTTGCGCGCGCGCCTGTCGCGAACACGATTGTGCGCTGCTCGGCGGTGAAACCGCCGAAATGCCCGGCGTATACGCCCCAGATCACTTCGATTTGGCCGGCACGATCGTCGGCCGCGTCGATCGAGGCGCGCTTCCGGACCCGTTGTCGGTCGGTGCCGGCGACGCGATCGTCGCGCTTCCGGCGATCGGATTGCACACGAACGGATATTCGCTCGCCCGCGATGTCATCGATCCCAGTGAATACGAATCGCCCCTGCCGGATAGTCAAACGACGTTCGGCGACGCGCTGCTCGCGCCGCATCCGTCGTACTATCGCGCGGTGCGCGACGTGCAGGCGGTGGCGCGTGTGAAAACGATGTCGCACATCACCGGGGGCGGCTTGCGTGAAAACGTTCCGCGCACGCTACCGCCCAACGTCAAAGCAATCTTCGAACAGCAGCGATGGACCGTACCGCCGATCGAGCGTGAAATCGTCCGCCGTGCGCGGCTCGATCTCGACGAACGCTATCGAACCCTCAACATGGGCATCGGGTACACCATGATCGTTCCGTTGGAAGACGCAGCCGCGGCCATTGCCGCGGCTCCCGGCGCGTTCGTCGCCGGGTGGACCGAGACGCGCGCCGGCGACGAACCTTCCGTCGTGGTGCATCCTGCCCGCGAGGACGTATGAACGAGGCGCTCTTTCAAAACCTCACCGCGGCGTGCGAAGCGGATGGTTCGCGCGACGATCGCGCTCGTGCCGCGGCCGAGGCGATCGCCCGCGCCGGCTATTCTTGGAGCGCGATCTACGAAGTAGACGACGACCGTGTCACGTTGCTGGGCGAATTCGGAACTGCTTCGAAGCCGCCTTCGATCGCGCCCGAATCGTTGGCGTCGAATGCGTTTCTTTTAACCGAACGCGGATCCATCGTCCCGATTCTCGGCGCAGAGAGCGGGATACCGATCGGTGCGTTGGCAACCGAACGCGATCGTTCCGGCCCGATCGACGATCGCGAGCGCGGCGTGCTCGAACGTTGCGCGGCGATCGTCATCGCCCTCTTCGAATAAAGCCAAACGTGTCGGGCCTGTGCAATCTCGCCGTCGACCTCGACGATGCGTTTTCAGCGCGCGCCGCTGCAATCGCCGGCACCCTGCATCTCGATGCTGCAACGACCATCGAACGCAGCGTGGGATTACCGGGCGATGCCTTAGCGTGGATCGACGAAACCTTCGGCGGGAGTTGGAGTTCCGAAGCCGCCGCCGGAGACAATTTGCTGGCCCGACGCAACGGGCATCCGGTCGGGTTCGCGACCGTGGCCGCACGCGATCTACGTTTTCGTTGGCTGCGCGGTGCGGCATCCGAACCCGGGACCGGACTGTTCGGGCCGTTTGGAGTGTCCGTTGCCGATCGCGGTACGTCGCTCGGGCGTTTTCTCTTGCTGCGCGCGCTGCTGGATCTTTCGGAACGCGGATATCGTCGCGCGCTGATTGCAGCGGTCGGGCCGGAATCGCTAATTCGATATTATGCTACCGTTTCCGGCGCGGCCGTAGTAGAAAGATACGATCGGGCGCAGCTGCTGCCGCAAAAGCGGGTGGTCGTGCTGGCATCCGGTAGCGGAACGAACGTACAAGCGGTGCTCGACGCGCGCGATGAAGGCCGGCTGCCGGTCGACCTTGCCGGAGCGATCGTGAACCGTACGTCGGCGTTCGCTGCCGAACGCATGCTGCGCGCGGGCACGCCGGCAACGTTCGTCGTTTGGGACCGGTCGCACGAGACGCGCGAGCGGTACGATCTGCGCCTGCTCGAGAGCGTGGCGGCGATGGCTCCCGACGTACTGGCGTTACTCGGTTGGATGCATTTGCTCGACCACAATTTCGTCCGGGCGTTTCCGCGAATCGTCAACCTGCACCCGGCATATCTGCCGCTCGATTTTCGTTTAGATCGCGTGGAAATGCCGGACGGTACATCGATTCCGGCGTTTCGCGGCGCGCATGCGATTCGCGACGCGGTGGCATCCGGCTCACCGTGGGGCGGCGCTACGATGCACGATGTTACGCCCGATACCGATCGAGGACCCGTGCTCGCACGCAGGCCGGTGCGCCTCGCACGCGGGATCGATGAAGCCGGCGCGCTGGAGCGCATTCGTCCGCTCGAGCACGAGCTGGTCGTCACCGCGCTTCTGCGCTGCCTTTACGAAAGTTGACGCGCCGGCGTTGTAGCGCCAGGCCCTGGCCTTCGCGAGGATAACGTTGCGGGCATGAACCTTTCGCCAACGCCGCATTCGTCGACCTATCAGATCGATCCGGTCGAACGGTTGCCGAACTATCGCACGACGGCCGCAAATCTCGGTATGGGCCCAAGTTTCGGTAACAGCCGGATTTGGGTGAATACAAAAAATACGGGCGACATCGAGCGCGTTTTTTCGATCGCGGCCGGCAAGACGATGATCGGTTCGATCGCCGTCCGGTGTTCGATCGCCGGGCGTCCGCTGCGCGATGCGGCGCGCACGCCATCGGATAAATCGCTCAAAGTGTATACGCCGCTGTCGCTGGATCTTGGTGAGGTCGCCGTCGAAATCCACCCGGCGTTCCAGCGCCGCCGTTTCGATGTGGGCGGTTCGATTTGGATTACCGAGACGATTTTTTTGCCGTTCGGCGACGAAGACGGAAACGAAGATCCGCCGATCCTGTATCAGGGTATCGAGATCGAAAACCGCGGAGAACACGAGCAAGAGTTGCGCATGAACGGTTACGCCCGCTTGCGCGGCGACACCGATGACGACGTCGAGGCCCGCTATGACGCGAGCGTTGGCGGACTGATCGCGCGCAATCGCTCGGGCGAAGGCGGGGTTCGCGTGTTCGCAATGACGTGCGAGCCGAGCGCCTACGAAACGAGCTTCGACTTCGGCAACGTGTACAGCCGCTCCAAGACGGAGCCGCTGGGCAACTCGACCGAAGCGACCGGGGACATCTTAGGCAGCCTGCAGCTCGACATAGCGGTCAAGCCGGGTGAGACCTACCGTTTTGCATTTAAAACCGGACTCTTTCCAAACGATGACGCCGCGACGTTGCACGACTTCGTAAACAAAACACCGTACGAAGCGCTTGGAACCACGCTTTCGTTGTTGGCTGACGTGCTGCATCGCGGCGAGGTGATTACCCCCGACGAAGTGATCAACGACGGCGCGTTGTGGAGCAAAGTCAACATGCGGCGGGTGATGTCGCGCTACCCAATCGGCTGGCTCTTCACCAACGACCCGGGCGTCATGTCGAACGTCGTGATTCGCGACTGCGCCTGGTTCGTGTACGGCTGCGATTATTTCATGCCGCAATTCTCGCGATCGCTTCTCGACAAGGCCGCCGCACTACAATACCCCGATGGCAAGCTTCCCGAGTACGTCGACGCGCTGGTCGGCCGCGTCGAGGACGACGGCCTCAACATCAACGACGACACTCCGCTGTTTATCATGGCGGCTGCCCATCATTTCCGCTGCACCGGAGATGAGGAGTGGCTGCGGCAGATTTTCCCGTCGCTCGCAAAAGCCGGACGCTACATCATCTCGCAAATGGACGATCGCGACTTGGTGTATTGCTCGGCCGACGATCCGCGCGGTAACGTCTGGGCGATCGCTAGCTGGCGCAACATCATCGCGAACTACGCAATCAACGGCGCCGTAACCGAGATCAATGCCGAATGTTCCGCGGCGTTACGGGAACTCGCGCATTTGGCCGAGCGCGTCGACTCCGACGATTCCGAAATACAGAGCTTCAGCGATGTCTCGGCACGGATTGCGACGGCCATGCAAACGCATCTGATCAATCCGCGCAACGGTTTGTTCTATCTGAATATCGACGTGAATGGAAACCCGCGAACCGACGTTACCGGAGACGAGATCTTTCCGGTCATGTTTCACGTCTGCGATGACGAGACGGGATTTCGAATCATCTCGCGACTCAACTCACCCGACTTTTGGACCGAAGCCGGCTTGCGCACGGCATCCGAACTCGACCCGCGCTACGATCCGTCGGCCTTCGCCGGACTGATTGGCGGGGTTTGGCCGGGTTTGACGTGGTGGTATGCGTTCGCCGCGGCTCGCTATCATCCGGAGTTCATGGTCAACGCGTTGCGCGCATCGTTCGAGCATTACGCGCGCGACCCACGGGGCAACAACACCGTTCCCGGGCAGTTCAGCGAATGGTTCGATGGCGATTCGCTGGTAAATCGAGGTATGCGCTTAAGTCCGTGGGAGCCGCCCCGCTTTCTCTGGGCGGCGATTGAAGGCGTCTGCGGCTTGACGCTCAGTGGCGATCGTCCCGAAATCAACCCGCTCATTCCGCCGAATTGGAAGTGGGTAGCGTTGCGGCGGTTGCCGTTCCACGGCAGCGAAATCTCCTACTTTGCGGTACGTACGCAAGGATCGATGACGCTGTTTACCACCTGCGAAGTAAATACGAAGTTCGCGCATTCGCTCTACGAGAGCGACGTGTCCGACAAGGTGCCGCTATTTTCGCGCATCGCACGCGTGGTGGCGCTCCAACGCGGACGCGAGATCGCAGTGCTGGTGGGCAACGTTAGCGACGCGACGACCGCCGTTCCGATCGACCTTTCGGCATTGCTCGAGCCGGGCGTACGCTATCACACGCGCATGTATAATAGCGAACGCGACGACTGGGAGGCCGATTCGGTGCTGGCGCGGGAAGAAATTTGCGTCACGTCGATCGTGATCGAAAGTAAAGGATACCGCATCTTGCTATTTCGCGCGTTACGGGATTCGTAACGAAAGTTACGCGAGCACCGGCCGAAGCAGGCGCGCCAGCGCTTCCGGTTCGGCCAAAAAGGCGTCGTGTCCGTGGTCGCTCGCGAGTTCCAGATAGCCGGCGTCGAAGCCGGCATTCCGAAACCGGCTGACTGCCGCTCGTACGTCTTGCGGGCGAAACAGCCAGTCGGAACTGATTCCGACGAACGTCAGCTTCGGCTTGATGCGGGCGGTTTGCGCGGCTGGACGCACGTCGAACGAATCCATTGCGTGCGTTAACGTGGCGTAGGCATAAGCGTTCATGCGTGCGGTAAACGCGTCGGCTTGACGGTCGAGATAGCCCTCGATATCGTAGAACGCGCGTCCGTGACGGTCCGGACGCCGTTCGTGCCGCGAAGTGAAGAGCGCCTCACTCTTATAGGTTAGCATCGCGATCTTGCGTGCCAATCCCAAACCGCGCTGGGGGTCGAGCGCCAGCGCATCGCGCTGCACGGCGTTCAGCGCGATGCCCATCGCAGTGTGATGATCGTGCGCTCCGATGACGACGGCACGACCGACGCGCTCGGGGGCATCGAGCGCCCATTGCAACGCCTGCATACCGCCCAGCGAGGCGCCGATGGCGATCCAGATGCGCTCGATGCCGATCGCATCCAGCGCTAGACGTTGCGCCGCGACGATATCGCGCACCGTGACGCGCGGAAACGGATCGTCGACCGGCCCGGTGCTGCCGTAGACGCTGCCCAACATGTTGACGCCGATCGTACAGCACTCGTCCGGATCGAACAGTCCATTCGTTCCGGCGATTCCCGGCCACCATTCGGCCACCCGGCTCGAGCCCGTCAATGCATGATTGACGAGCACGATACGATCCGCGTGCGCGATCGGGTCGCCGTAGATCGTAACGCGTTGCTCGACGCGCGGAAGCGTCGCGCCGCTTTCGAGCCGCAACGCTCCGACGTCGACGGTTTCTTCGCGCATGAGGACGGCGGCTAGATCGGCACGGCTCGCGAGGCGTTCACGAACGATATTCCGTTCCGGGCCACGCGATGGCGAACGCTGGTTGAGCGGCCGGAGGGTCGGCGAAGCATGCCTCGTTCCAGAGCGGATAATCGGCGAGATCACGCATCCGTTCGAGTGCGGGGAATAGGGGCGCTACGTCGAGTGCCGGCGCGGGCGAACGGACGCCCGATACGATCGCCGGACGCGCGCGTTCCAGAGCGTGCAGCGTCGAGGCCACGTCGCCGAGAACCGCTGAAGCAGTCGCCGGCCCGCCGGCGCCCGTGCCGCGCAGCACCAGCTGCCCGGCGTCGCGGGCGCGCAGAATGACGACGTTCTCAGCGCCGGCCGTGCGCGCGAACTCGTGATCCATCGGCACGCAAACCGGTCCGACCTCGGCGGCGATGCGGTCGCCGCTGCGAACGGCGGCCGCGACCAGCCGTATGCGGTAGCCGCGCTCCGCCGCTACTGCGACATCGCGAGCGGTCACGTTTGCGATGCCGCGACGACGGATACGCGGCGAGACGATAGCTAAACCGAATGCGTCTTGCATTAGGACTGCGAGTTTGTGTGCGGCGTCGACGCCGTCGACATCGCTCGACGGGTCGGCTTCTGCGAATCCGGCAGCCTGGGCTGCCCCAAGCGCGGCCTCGTATGAGACACCGCGTTCCATCGACGACAGAATCGAGGTGCAGGTTCCGTTGAGAACGCCCGCGATCGCGTCGATACGGTCGCCGGCGAGCGACTCGACGACCGTTCTAACCACCGGCACGGCGCCGCCAACCGCTGCCTCATATCGCAACTGCGCGGAGAAGGCGGCGGCCAGCGCACGCAGTCGCGGCCCCTGTGTCGCGATGAGATCCTTGTTGGCGGTAACGACGTGCCGGCCCCGAGCAAGTGCGCGTTCGACCAACTCGGCGGCATCGGTGGTTCCGCCGATGCATTCGACGACGACGTCCACTTGCGGATCGTCCACCACCGCCCGAGCGTCGGTAGTAAAAAGATCGCGGTGCAAGAAGGTGGGGCGGACCTTGAACGGGTCGGCCACTGCGATCGCGCGCAATTCGCAAAAGGCGCCGGCATAGCGCCGGCTGGCATTCGGCCCGACCAGACGTTCGGCAACCGCCGAACCGACGGTGCCGCAACCGAGCAATCCAATTCCAATGGTGACGTGCATTTTCCGGCCTCCTGGTGCGATGGGAAAGCTGGGAAACAAAACGCCCCCCGCCGTTTCGGCGAGGGGCGTGCGAAGCGATATGGCGGGAAAGTTCCTAACGCTGCGCGACGACCCTCGCCGGATGACAACACATCCGGCTCATGAGCCACATCATGGATGTACGTCCGGGCGCAAACATGAAGCGAACTCTAACACGCATGGCCTGGTGGGTCAAGAGGCAATTAGGAACGGCAAGTTGGGATCGGCCGACAGCTCGAGAGGATCGAAGGCGACCGCTTCTCGCTGATGAAACGCCGCCGCCGCGATCATAGCCGCATTATCGGTGCAATAGGCCGGAGGCGGGACGAAGGCGGTAACGCCGTTGCTCGCACTCCACGATCGCAGGGCGGACTGCAATCCGGAGTTGGCGGCCACACCACCCGAAAGTGCGACCGCACGATAATGGCCACGACCGAATGCCGATCGCAAACGTGCCATCAAGACGTCGATCACCGCAGCCTGAAACGAAGCCGCCACATCGCTTGGCGAGGCGTCGCGCCCGGCCGCGCTCTCGAGAAAATACCGAACCGACGTTTTGAGGCCGGAGAAGGAGAGGTCAAGCGCATCGCCCGCCGGGCGGTGGCGCGGGAACGCATACGCCGTCGGATTGCCGGACTGTGCCAGACGGTCGAGAGCCGGCCCGCCCGGATACGGCAACCCCAACAAGCGGGCCGTTTTATCGAACGCTTCGCCGGCGGCGTCATCGCGAGTGCGTCCGAGAATCGTCATACGGGTGGGCGAGCCGACGGCGACGAGTTGCGAGTGGCCTCCCGAAACGAGCAACGTCAAGAACGGATAGGGCAGCGCTTCGGGCCGGTCGAGAAACGGCGCGAAAATGTGCCCGTGCAGATGATTGATGCCGTACAGCGGCTTGTTGCGTGCGTACGCCAACGCCTTGGCAGCTGCAACGCCGACGACCAAGCTGCCGGCCAAGCCGGGTCCCCGCGTAACCGCGATGCCGTCGATGCGCGCGAAGTCGAGGTTCGAACGAGTTAGCGCGTCCTCGACCGCGGCCGATAACAGTGCGACGTGGCGACGACCGGCGATCTCCGGGACGATGCCGCCGTATCGTTCGTGAAATGCATCTTGGTTGGTCGAAACGCTCGCGAGGACGTCGTGTCCGTCGCGCACGACTGCCGTAGCGGTGTCGTCGCACGAGGTCTCGATTCCCAAAATTACCACGGCTGCGTCATTCGACGCAGGCGAGCCAGGAACCGGGTCCCGCGCGTGAAAAGCGACCGCACATGCACGATATTTCGGAAACGATGCGGTTGCCGTCGCCGGCACCGCACCCGCAAGCGATTGCTCTCGATGGCGAAAAGCTTTGGATCGGCTCGATCGATACCAATCGCATCTACGCGCTCGACTCACATCAATGGACGATCGTAGAAGAAGACAAAGCGCCCGGTAAACCGTGGGGCATGACGGTCGTGGGCGATGAGTTACGCGTCATTTGCGGAGAAGGTCCGGACGATTCGCGATATATTCGGCGCTTTATCCCCGGGCACGGGTTCAAAGATCAAGACTCGCTGCAGTGTCCCGACGACACCGGCTCGCATCTGAGCTACGACGGCGTACGTCTGTACGTTAGTCAGTGGTACAACAAGCGAATCGTAGGGATCGACGAACGCGGGAACGTCGTGCGCACGATCGACGTGCCACGGGGCGTATGCGGACAGTGCTTCAGCGGGGGCGCGTTCTACGCGATCACTACCGACGTCGAAGACTCCGACCAGTATTTTCTTGGAAAAATCGATGCGGAGACCGGTGCTTTCGAAGATCTCGCTCGCGTGCCGTTTGCAGCGCGCGGACTTGCCTGCGACGGCGTTCGCTTTTGGACCAACCACCGAGAACGGAACGAGATCGTCGCCTTCACGATCTAGCGAACGTTCGAACCGGCGTCCTTAGACGACGGCGAGCTCACGATCTCGGCGCTCCGGCCGCACGATAAAGCCGATGAGCGCCAGTACGATAACCGCAGCAAAGGTCACCGTTGCCACCAACGCCATCGCCTTTGCATAATTTGGCCCGCCGTCGGCTAGAGGGAATCCGGCGGCGAGCCAAGCTTCGATCTGCAACGTGCCCGCGCTCAATGCATTGCCCAATTGATAGGTGAAACCGGGAAACGTCGCGCGCGCGTTGGGCGGCGAAAGTTCGTTCAGGTGCGCGGGAATGACACCCCAGGCTCCCTGCACCGCAAACTGCATCGCGAACGCCCCGCACGCCAGCAACGCCACGGTATGGCTGAAAACCCATAACGGAACGACGCCGATCCCGATCGCGGCGCATGCGATGACCGACGCGCGCCGCCCGATTCGTTGCGACAGCGCTCCGAAAATGACGCCGCCCGTAATCGCGCCGATCGCGCCGATAATCGACAGCGCGGATACCTGCCCCGGCGCGAAGCCGTGTTGCTTTTGCAAGAACGTCGCGTACGAATCTTGCGTACCGTGCGACATGAAATTCATCGCGGTCATGAACGCGATTGCATAGATCGCGAGCGGCCAGTGGCGCACGATTTCGCGCAACGCATCGACTGAGGCGCTTTTTTCGCCCGCCGCCGCAGGCGGCGAGTTCGGTACGTAGGCTCGAATGTACAGAACGAGAAACGCCGGCAGCGATCCGACCGCAAAAAGAATCCGCCAGTCGATGGCCTGTAACCCGGCAGTCGCCGCGAAATGGAACACGACAAAATAGGCTAGTGCGGCGAAAAGATAGCCGGCCGCGTAGCCTTCTTGCAAAATGCCGCTGAAGAGACCGCGCCGCTTGGCCGGGACGGCTTCCATCGCAATCGCTGCGCCAACGCCCCATTCGCCGCCCATCGCGATGCCGTACAACGCGCGAAGCACTAAGAAGACCGTGAAGTTGGGCGAGAATGCCGTCAGCAGTTGCAGCACGGAGTAGCAGCCGACGTCGATCATCAGTGGCGTGCGGCGCCCGAAACGGTCGGCGAGCCAGCCGAACAGCAATGCTCCGACGGGGCGGCAGAACAGCGTCAATGTGACCGAAAATGCGACCTCTTTGACCGCGTGATTGAAATCGGTCGCTACGCGCGAAATGACGAAGGTCAAGAGAAAGAAATCGAACGCATCCAGCGACCAACCGAGGAAGCTGGCCGTGAACGTCCGCCGGCCGTTACGGCCGAGCTCGCGCCAGGCCGTCAGCACGCTGTTACGGAGATGCGCCCGGCGACGGTGTCGGAGACGACGAGCCGGAGGCGGACGGCGACGCCGAAGACGACGGGCTGGGTGACGGACTCGGCGTCATACCCGGCGGGAACTGCATCCCGTACAGCGCCAGTAGCCATACCTGTCCGCGCGGAACGGTGACCTTGGGCATCGGGAACTGGAACTGCACAGTGTTGTTGTTCGAAACCGTCGACTTCGTATAGGTGGCGAGGATTTGATCGGTCCGCTGGCCGTTAAGCGACGACTCGCTGTAGAGCTGAATGGCAAACGAGCGTCCGATGACTTGTTGCTGCGGCATGGTGTAGCTAATCGATGCGTAACCATTGAGCGCGAAGTTCGTATCGCTCTGCAGACGTAGCGCAACCATCGGCGTGATGCGCATGGCGCGCGGGTCGGGATTGTTCATCGCCGGCATGTCTTTCGGGAGCGGCTCCATCAACATCGTGATCGTCCCAGGCGGTGTCGGGGACGCGCTTGTCGAGTCGGAATCGTCGGAATCGTCGGCATCCGATGAGGGCGTGGCGGTCGGAGTGGGCGTCGGCGTCGGAGTCGGGGTCGGCTTGCTGCTGGCGCCCGGCGACGGGCCAGGCGTCGGCGGCGGAATATTGAAGGCGACCGTGCACGAGAACTGCTGAAACTGCTGCGGCTGGTGGAGCATGCTCGGACATTTGATACCGTTGGGCGCCGTTCCAACGGCAAATTGGACCTCGTTGGGCGAGAGCGTCGCGCCCGGCTGCGTCAACTCGACTTGACCGTTGCTGTTCATCTGGGGGCCAGCGATGCCGCCGGTGCCGATCGGACCGGGCTGCTGAACGGGCGGTCCCATCATGCCGCCGCCCCCCATCCCGCCGCTATCCAAACCACCGCCTTGGCACGCCGCCAAACCTAGAGCGATGGCGGCGAACGCCACGCGAACGTCTAGTCTCATCGAAGACCCTTCTTACTGTCGACCGCGGCGCGCAGTTCGTCAGAAAATGCAGCGAGCGAAAGCGTACGTTTCGCTTCTATACCGCGTTCGTTGACGTTGACCGTGGCGTCCTGCGACTCTTGATCGCCGACGACCAAAACATACGGTATTTTTAACGTTTTCCAATGTCGTATTTTATAGCCGAGCTTTTCGTTGCTCTCATCGACTTCCACGCGGAACCCGGCCGCGTCGAGGACGGCGCCGCACTCCCGCGCGTATGCAAGGTGGCGCTCGGCGATCGGCAAAATCGCGACTTGCACCGGTGCGAGCCAGGCGGGAAACGCTCCGCCGTAGTGCTCGACTAGAATTCCGAAGAACCGTTCGAGCGAGCCCGCAAGCGCGCGATGGATCATAACCGGCGTACGATCGTGGCCGTCCGACGCACGATATTTTAGGTCGAAGCGGTGCGGCAGCACGAAATCGACTTGCACGGTTCCGAGTTGCCATTTTCGGCCGATCGCATCGCGCACGTTGATATCGAGTTTTGGTCCGTAAAACGCTCCGCCGGTTTCGTCGACCTCGTACGGTAGATCGTACCGTTCGAGCGCGTTGCGGATGGCCGCTTCGGCAATCGCATCCGTGTCGCCGCGTTCGGCTGTTTCTCGGCGCGACAATACGTACTCGACGTCGCGAAACTCGAACGCTTTCATCAAGCGCATTGCCTCGTCGAGCGTGCGTTCGAACTCGCCCTGCAACTGTTCCGGCGTGCAGAACAAATGTGCGTCGTCTTGGGTAAAACCGCGCACGCGCGTTAAACCGTGCACGACGCCCGAACGTTCGTACCGGTAGACGGTGCCGAATTCGCTGTAGCGAATCGGAAGTTCTCGGTAACTGTGGGGACGGCTCCGATAGATCAAAATGTGACCCGGGCAGTTCATTGGTTTGAGACGGAAACGTTGTTCCTCGACCTCGAGCGGACCGAACATGTTGGTCGCGTAGTTTTCGAGATGACCGGATATTTCGTAGAGCTTCTCGCTAACGACATGTGGCGTGACCACCGGCTGGTATCCGCGCTCGCGCAAACCTTTGCGGATGAACTCTTCGATCAAGCCGCGGACGATCGCGCCCTTTGGATGCCAGAATACCAAACCCGTGCCGGCGTCGTCCTCGATCGAATACAGATCGAGTTCGGCACCGAGTTTGCGATGGTCGCGCTTGAGCGCTTCTTCGACTTGCTGCAGATACGCGGCCAGCTCGTCGCGGTCATACCAGGCGGTCCCGTAGATCCGCTGGAGCATCGGATTGGCCTCGTTGCCGCGCCAGTAGGCTCCGGCGATGCCGGTGAGTTTGAGCGCTCCAATTGCCCCCGTCGAATCGGCGTGTCCACCCCGGCAGAGGTCGGTAAATTCACCGATGGTATACAGCGTGATCGGCTCGCCCTCCGGGATGTCGCTAGCGAGCTCTACTTTATATGGGTTGTCCTTGAAGTAGCTGAGCGCTTCATCCCGGGTCACTGCCCGGCCGGTCATCGGGTAGTCGGCAGCCACGATCTCGTGCATACGGGCTTCGAGCCGAATCAAGTCGTCGGGCGTGAACCCGCCGGGCTTGTCGAAATCGTAGTAGAAGCCGCTTTCGATCGAAGGGCCGATCGTCGGCTTTGCGTCCGGAAATAGGTCCATGACGGCGTACGCCAGCACGTGCGCGGCCGTGTGGCGCAGTTCGGGGAGCGAAGGTCTGAGATCGGAAGGCATCGCACGCCGCTTTCGGCAGTGGCCGCCCGTCAGGCCTACCGCGAGCCGCCCGGCGGCCCCGTCCGCACCAACCATACCTTAACGCCTCCGCTACGTAGTCTTAATCTAATCTTATTCTTGGGCCGACAGAATGGGGGGAGTTTTGGATTGCACTTCGTGCGGAGGAGCATAGATGCGAAAAAGTTTGGCGCTGCTTGGAGCGGCGCTTTTTATGACGGTAGCTCCCGCGATGGCGGCGACGCAGCTGACCGGGGCCGGGTCGACCTTTGACTATCCGTTCTTTTCCAAGGCGTTCTTTGAGTACGGCAAGACCCACTCGGACGTCCAAGTCAACTATCAATCGATCGGCAGCGGCGGCGGCATTCAGCAGTTCACGCAGCGCACGGTCGACTTCGGAGCGACCGACGTGCCGATGAATGCCGGCGAAGTCAAAGCGGCCTCAGCCGGCGGCGGAGCCGTCCTGCAAGTGCCGGTCGCGCTTGGCGGCGTTTCGGTGGTCTACAATCTTCCCGGCGTTGATGGGGTGCGCTTGTCGCCCTCGGTACTGTCGGCTCTCTTCCTCGGTACGATTGCGAACTGGAACGATCCGCGAATCGCCAAGCTCAATCCGGGCAAGAAGCTTCCGAGCACGCCCGTCGTCGTGGTGCATCGTTCCGATGGTTCGGGAACGACGTATATTTTCACCGATTATCTGAGCGTGGTTTCGTCCGATTGGAAGTCGAAGGTCGGAACCGGTAAGAGCGTTACGTGGCCGGCACAGAGCGCGATCGGCGGCAAGGGCAGCGAAGGTTTGGCCGGTCAAGTCACCAACAATCCGGGTGCCATCGGTTATGTCGAGGCCGCGTACGCGTTGCAAAACAAAATGTCGCAAGCGGTCCTGCAGAATGCGGCCGGCAAGTTCGTCACTTACAGTCCTTCGGCGGTGCACGCCGCGGCGGAGACCCGCCCCGACGTAAGCCCGGAAAATTTCTCGATTGTCAACGCCAAGTGCGCGGCGTGTTACCCGATCGCCGGTTTCAGTTGGGCGGTCGTGTACCAGAACCCGCAAGACAAAGCCAAAGGAAAAGTGTTGCAGCAAATTCTTGAATGGCTCGTTGGGGCCGGCGCCCAACGCATCGCAGGCGGTTTGGACTACGTCCCGCTACCGCCCGCGGTCGGTAGCGCTGCGCGCAAGACCCTTTCCTCGATGCATGTCTAACATCGCGTAATTAGAGATGTCCGTTTCGCGGCCGCGGGGCGACGCGCCCCGCCGCAACCGTACCGCGGCTGCGGGAGACCGAGTCTTTCTTTTCGTCGTCAACGCGGCCGTGGGACTGTTCGTCCTAGTGGTCGCGTTGCTGTTTATCGAACTCGTTGCGGGTTCGTGGCCGTCCCTGCACAAGTTCGGCTTCAAGTTTCTCTGGACGTCCCAATGGAATCCGGTGACGCAGCAGTTCGGCGCGCTGCCGCTGATTTACGGAACCCTCGTCAGCTCGCTGGTTGCAATCGTGCTCGCGGGCGTGGTCGGTATTCTGGCTGCGACGTTTCTTGCCGAGTTCGCGCCGCGATGGTTGGCTCGTCCACTGGGTTTCGTTATCGAATTGCTGGCGGCGGTTCCCAGCGTGGTCTTCGGTTTGTGGGGCCTGTTCGTACTCGCGCCGTTGGTCCGTACGGTTATCGGTCCGGCGCTGCAAAAATATCTCGGCTTCTTGCCGATCTTCCAAGGTCCGATCAGCGGCGTCGGTATGCTGACTGCCGGATTGGTCTTGTCGTTCATGATTTTACCGACGGTCACGGCGATAAGCCGCGAAGTGATCGTGGCGGTCGGCGGCGATTTGCGCGAGGCGTCGATGTCGCTCGGTGCGACCAAATGGGAAACCGTTGCGCGCGTCGTGTTGCCCGCTTCACGCGCCGGGATTTTCGGCGCTATCGTGCTCGCGCTCGGACGCGCGTTAGGTGAAACGATTGCGACGACGATGGTTATCGGTAATCGTCCGCAAATCGCCGCGTCGCTGTTCGCGCCGTCGTACACGCTTGCGAGCGTCATCGCCAACGAATTCACCGAAGCCAACGGCAATGTGTACATCAGCGCCTTGATCGAACTCGGTCTTATATTGTTTATCGTAAGCTTTGTCGTCAACGCGATCGCCCGGCTCTTGCTCTGGGTGGTTTTGAGGACGCGCTCGTGAACCGGTCGCTCGCATCCCGCCATACCGCCAGTTGGATCGGCGGCACCGTCACCGCGCTCTGTGCGTTGATCGGCGCTGCGATTTTAATTCTCATCCTCGGATACGTCGCGATTGCGGGAGCGCGAGCGATCAATCCGGCGTTTCTCACGCAACTGCCGGTGCCTGTGGGCGAACCCGGCGGCGGCGTTGCCAACGGTATCGTGGGCACGCTGATCACGGTCGCCATCGCGACGCTGTTGGCGTTGCCGATCGGTTTGCTCTGCGCGCTCTTTTTAGCGTTGTTCGGCCGTGGATGGCTTCCCGAAGCGGTGCGTTTTCTTTCGGACGTGTTATCCGGTATTCCGAGCATCGCCATCGGGTTGTTTGCGTACACGCTATTGGTCGCACCGTTCCGGCATTTTTCGGCATTGTCCGCATCGGTTGCGTTCGCAATACTGATGCTGCCGATTATCCTGCGAACGTCGGAAGAAGCCATTCGAAGCGTGCCACGGTCGATTCGAGAAGGCGCGCTCGCACTCGGACTTTCCGAGTTCGCGACGACGATGCGAATCGTCGTTCCGGCCGCTCGCCCAGCGATCACGACCGGATTACTATTAGCGATCGCGCGCGTTACCGGCGAAACGGCGCCGCTGCTGTTTACCGCCTTCGGCAGCCAGTTCTGGGAGCTGAATCCGGCGCAGCCGATGGCGCAGTTGCCGTTACAGGTCTTTACCTATGCTATTTCGCCGTACGAAAGCTGGCATGCCCAGGCGTGGGCCGGAGCGCTGCTTTTGATCGCGGCAGTGTTTATCCTCAACGTCTTGGCCCGGCTCGTGCTCACTCCGAGGACGGAGCGATGAACGCCACCGCGCCACCGCCGATGCGCGTCGAGGACCTTAACGCGTTCTACGGCTCGCGCGAAGCGGTCGCCGGAGTCACCATGGCGTTCGCGGCTAACGCCGTCACCGCGTTGATGGGGCCGTCGGGCTGCGGAAAAACCACGCTACTGCGCTGTCTCAACCGAATTCACGAGATCGCCCCCGGAGCGTACGCGCACGGTAAAGTGATGTTGGGCGACCGGGACGTCTACGATTCGGACATCAGCGTCGTCGAACTGCGGCGTCGCGTCGGCATGGTGTTTCAACGCGCCAATCCATTCCCGACGCTCTCCATTTTAGGAAACGTCACGGCCGGATTGAGCCGTTCCCTGTCGGCTGCCGAGCGCATGAACGCCGCCGAGCACGCCTTGCGTGGCGCCGCGTTGTGGGACGAGGTGCGCGACAAGCTGCACAAGCCCGCGACGACGCTTTCGGGCGGCCAGCAGCAGCGATTGTGCATCGCGCGAGCGCTGGCAGTCGAACCCGAGGTGCTGCTGATGGACGAGCCGACATCCTCGCTCGATCCAATTTCAACGCTGAGCATCGAAGAACTGATGACGTCGCTGACCGATCGGTACGCGATTGTGGTCGTCACGCACAACATGCAACAAGCCGCTCGCGTCTCGAAATATTCGGCCTTCATGCTGGCGGACGAAACCGGCATCGGACGGCTGATCGAAATGGGCGAGACATCCCGGATCTTTACCAAGCCGGTAGACCGCCGCACCGAAGACTACATCACCGGTCGATTCGGCTAATCGCGTCGAACGGGAACCGCCGTTCCGCGGCGAACGACGCGCCTCGGAGGTATGCACATGGTTTTAGATGGCCGGGTCGCACTCGTTACGGGCGGAACGCGCGGTATCGGAGGCGCCATCACCAAATACCTCGCTCGCAATGGCGCGGCGGTTGCAGCGGGATATAGCCGGGGCGAAGAGAGCGCTCGTCGTTTCAAAGACGAGATGACCGCCGATGGCGCAAAGATTTCGATTCATCAGGGGCGCGTCGACGACGCAGCCGACTGTAACCGCGTGTTCGAAGAAGTCATGCAGACGTTCGGCCGCGTCGACTATCTCGTCAATAATGCCGGCATCACGATCGATAAAACGGTTCGGAAGATGACCGTCGAGGATTGGCACCAAGTGCTCGACGTTAACCTGTCGGGCGGATTCAATATGACCAAGGCGGTGCTCGAGCACATGATTGCGCGCGGTTCCGGGCGCATCGTCATGATTAGCTCGGTCATCGGTGAAACCGGAAACATCGGCCAAGCCAATTATGCGGCCTCGAAAGCCGGTCTTTTTGGATTCACGAAAAGCCTTGCGCTCGAGATGGCTCCGAAAGGGATCACCGTCAACTGCGTCGCGCCCGGTTTCATTGCTACCGAGATGGTTCAGGCGATTCCGGAAGCCGCGCTCGAAAAAGTGATCGAGAAAATTCCGCAACGCCGTCTCGGCAAGCCCGAAGAAGTCGCGCGGGTCGTTCAGTTCTTGCTTGAGGACGACGCGAGCTACATCACTGGAGCCGTCTTCGCCGTCAACGGCGGCCTGGATATGTAGGCGACTAAAGGTAAATTGAAGTCGCGCTTTGTAAATCTAGCGCGTGAGCAGTTTACCACTCGAACATCGCGTCGCCGTCGTAACGGGCGGTTCTCGCGGCATCGGCGGAGCGATTAGCCGCCTCCTAGCGTCTGACGGCGCAACGGTCGCCGTCCTTGGTCTACCGATCGACCGCGAGCGGACCGACACCTTGCGCAGTCACCTGAACGGGAGCGCATCGCGAGTTCATTTTTACGAAGGAGATGTCGGCGTTCCCGCATCCTGTCGCGAGTCCATCGAGCGGATTCTCGCACAGCACGGCCGGATCGACTACCTGATCAACAACGCCGGCATCACGCGCGATCACACCGTGCGCAAGATGACCGAAGACGAATGGCAAACGGTTCTGCAGGTCAATCTGTCCGGGCCGTTTTTCATGACGAAAGCCGTTCTCGAACCGATGATCGCACAAAAGTTCGGCCGGATCGTTAACATCAGTTCGGTCGTCGGCGAGAGTGGAAACTTTGGACAGGCCAACTACGCTGCTGCGAAAGCCGGCTTGATCGGCCTCACGAAAACCGTCGCGCTCGAAGTTGCGAAGAGTCAAATCACGGTGAATGCCGTAGCGCCCGGCTTCATCGAAACCGAGATGACCAAGGCGATGCCGTCGGAAGCGATCGAGATGGCGATCTCGCAAACGCCCAAGCGTCGCTTAGGACAACCCGACGAGGTTGCCCACGTCGTACGGTTCCTGGTCGATGACAAAGCCGCGTACATTACCGGCGCGGTGTATAACGTCAATGGCGGATGGTACATGTGATGATTGCGGCCGACGATCTAGGTTACGGAATCGAAATGACCGGGGTGGACCCGGCGTCGATGGGCGATGCGCTGCGCGACGTCATGAACGACGCGCTTTCCGATCCGATGCGCCTGAGCGCATGGCTTTCGGGATTTGCCTTAGCCGAGCAAAACGTCGGCTTGAACATGCTGCGTCGCTTCAGCGGTCAGGAACCGATCATGCCGGTCGTTCTCGACCCCGCCGACAAGCGCTTTTCCGACGCGGAATGGCGTTCCAATCCGATGTTAGCCGGCGTGGTCGAAGAGTTTCGTATCCGTTCGCAAGCGGCGATGGCGCTGATCGATGGCGCTCGAGTTTCCGAAGCGACGCGTCGCAAGGCGCGATTCGCGATGCAGCTCATGCTGGACGCTGCGTCGCCGAGCAACGTTCCGTGGTTGAATCCGGGCGTTATCAAAGAAGCCGTGGATACGAACGGCGCGAGCCTGTTGCAAGGCATGCAAAACTTTATGGACGACTTGCGAGATAACGGCGGTTATCCACGCCAAGTCGACGCCGCCGGCTTTGAAGTCGGTAAGAATATCGCCGCTACTCCGGGTCGCGTCGTGATGCGCAACGATCTCATCGAATTGATCGCGTACGAGCCGCAGACGCCGAACGTTCACGCGGTTCCCATGCTGTTCAGCCCGCCGTGGATCAATAAGTACTACATCATGGACCTTTCGCCGGGGCGGTCGTTCGTCGAGTGGGCCGTGCGCCACGGCCATCAGGTGTTTGCGATCAGCTATCGCAATCCCGATGCGTCGATGTCTCATTACAAGATGGACGACTATTTGCGCTTGGGATTTCTCGCTGCGATCGATGCGGTGCAAGAAATCACCGGCAGCAAGCAGGTCAATGTGAGTGCGCTCTGCTTGGGGGGCACGCTAGCGCTCATCGGTTTAGCGTATTTGGCCGCGAAAGGCCAGGGCGACCGCGTCAAGAGTGCGACCGTCACCAACACGCTCATCGATTTCAGCATCCCGGGAGATCTGGGGATATTTACTGATGAGGCGACCATCGATCGACTCGAGCAGCGCATGCGCAAGCGCGGATATCTCGATTCGGCCGAGATGGCCAAGACGTTCGATTGGATGCGATCGCAAGATCTTATCTGGAGCTACGTCATCAACAGCTGGTACAAGGGCAAGCGGCCTCCAGCGTTCGACATTTTGGCGTGGAACGGCGATTCGACGCGCATGCCGGTCGAGATGCATTCGCAGTATTTGCGTTCGTGCTATCTGCATAACGCGATCGTTCGTCCCGGCGCGTTCACAATCGACGGCACGCCGATCGACCTCGGGAAGATCGAAACGCCGTTGTACGTGCTGGGTGCGGAGAACGACCATATCGCTCCGTGGCACGCGACCTATCTGACGACGCAGCACGTCGGCGGACCGTCGAAGTATGTGTTGACCAATGCCGGTCACATCGCCGGCATCGTCAACCCGCCCGGCGGCAAGAAGAGCATGTACTACGTGAAGCCGCAAGCCGTCCGCGGCGAGTCGGCCGATGAGTGGCTGGCGACCGCCGATCGTCACGCCGGCAGCTGGTGGGAAGATTGGGCGGTTTGGTCGGGCGAGAGGGCCGGACCGGAGGTCGCTCCCTATGCGCTGCCTACCGGCGAAGCTGCGCCTGGCAAATACGTCCGTAACGAAATCGGAGAACCGTTTGGCGTCGCGAAGGCGGCAACATCGTGAGCGACGAGTCGGAACGCCCCAAATCGGAGACCGGCGGCCCGGCGAACGAGCAGGCACCAGGGTGGAACGGGCTGGGAACGTTCATTCGTGCCCAGCGCGAGCTGGCCAACCTGTCCATGCGGCAGTTGGCTGAAATCGCGAAGATTTCGAACCCCTATCTCAGCCAGGTCGAACGTGGATTGTACAAGCCGTCGGCCGACGTCCTCAAGCAGATCGCCGGGGCTCTCCACCTCTCGGCCGAGACGATGTACGTTCAGGCTGGGCTGCTCGACGATACCCCGCCCGCTGAGGGCGACGCCCGCGACGTCGAAGCCGCGATCCGCCTCGATCCCCGTCTGACTGTCGATCAGAAGGATACGATCATCAGAATTTACCGAAGTTTTCTCGGCATAGGTCCTTGACAACCTCGCTCATCGCTTGGTAGACTTAGCACAGAGAGACGCAAACCAAGCATTAGTGGGATAAGAGAAGGGGATACACAATGACCATCAACGTTACCGACTACTTCACCAAGTTTCAGCAAGAGGGCCTCGAGGCGCTCAAACAGAGCCAAGACGCGAACATCGAGACGATGACCAAGTTTCGCGCCCTGAGCACCGAGTTCGCCGTTAAGCCCGGCACGATCCCGACCTTTGAGAACGTTCCGACCCCGTTCCAGTTCGTCGAGATGTCGTTCGGCTTCGCATCGCAGATGCTCGAGCTCCGCAAGGCCTACACGCTGAAGGTCGCCCAGATGTTCGTCGATGTGCAGAAGCAGGCCGAGAGCAGCTTCAGCCAGGCCACGAACACGGTTGCCAACGGCAACACGATGACGGCCCCGGCCGCCAAGCCCGTCGGCAAGTAGTCCTCACCAACCTCGAACGGAAAGGCCGTGCGATCGAAAGATCGCGCGGCTTTTTTCTTTGATGAGTTTTTGAGGCGCGCCCGGCAAACCGTGGAAGGGGCGCAACGAAGCGTCGATTGAACGCTGGCCGTATGAAGTATCCGCTCGTTGCTGTAGCCGGCTTGCTCTTTTCGGTGGCCCTCGCGGGTCCCGCGTCGGCCGCTCCGGTCATTCCGGAAGATCTGTTTCACCTGACGCTTATCGATTCGGCGGCGCTGTCGCCCGACGGCGCCTACGTATTGACGCAAACGTCGCGTTCCAACGGTCCGAAGAATCGTTACGACCGCACCATCGATTTGGTGAACGTTGCGACCGGCCGCACGATGGCCAGCGTTACTGGGCGTACCGGCGACGGCGATTTTGCGTGGATGCCGGATGGCGCGACGTTCGTCTTCGTGCGTACCATGCCCAAGCAAAAGCCGCAGCTCTACCGGTATACGCTGGCGACCAAGAAAATTGTCCGTTTGACCAACATCGCCAAGGGCGTATCGGGTCCTACGGTGTCGCACGATGGCCGGCGGATCGCGCTGTCGGTTAACGATCAGGACGAGGCGCCCAACGCGCATGTCGACTTTGCTAAAGCGGGCTTCACGCCGACCGCGGACGAGAAGAAGAGCGATATCCAGCAGATCGATCAGCTGTTCTTCGAAGGCAATGGAGCAGGATTCGTCTATCGCGATCATCCGCACATTTGGATCGTCAACGCCGACGGTTCCAATCCGAAGCAGTTGACAACCGGACGCTGGGGCGAAGGCATCGTCGGGTGGTCGCCCGACGATCGCACGATCGCGTTCAACTCGCTGCAGCGCGAGTCGGTCGACGGCGGCGCCGGAGATGTCTACATTGTTTCATCCGCCGGCGGCACGCCGCAAAAGATCGCTTCGTCGCAAGAGTCCAACAACGGGCTAAGCTATCTGAGTACCGGCCAACTAGCATGGCTGCGCGGCGGCGTTCAGGACAACGCCGAGCAGGCCGAGCTCGTGATCTCCGATTCCAGCGGCAACCAACGCGTGGCGGTTGCAAAGAACACGACCGGTTGGGGCGATAGCCTTCTGGCTGATATGAAAGAAGGCGGAGGCTTGTGCGGCGCGCCGCTTCCCGACGGCAACTTTGTACTGAACGTGGACGGACCCGGCTACTCCAATATCCGCACGCTCGACACCAAGACCGGAACGTTCAGCAACGTAACGCCGCCGCGCGGCGAAGCGTGGTCGTGCAGCACCACGCTCGACGGCAAGACCGTCGCGTACCTATACAGCGATTTCACGCATCCCGCCGACGTGTGGATTTCGAGTATGAGCGGCGGCACGCCGCGGCAGGTGACGAACGTCAACGCTGCGTGGCTGGCACACGCCACGCTCGCGACCCCGCAAGAGTTTTCCGTGCAGAGCACGTCCGGCCGCACGGTGCAGGCGTGGTTTATGCCGGCGATCGGCGGGAGCGGTCCGCACCCGACATTACTGAACATCCACGGCGGTCCCGAGACGCAATTCGGTGACACGTTTTTCCTCGAGTTTCAGTACTATGCGGGGCTCGGGTACAACATCGTGTTTTGCGATCCGGCGGGCAGCACCGGTCACGGCTACGCCTTTACCGAGGCGCTAGAAAGCGACTATGGCGACGCAATGTTCCAAGACACGCAGTCGGTCATGGATGCGGCCGTGAAACGGCCTGAGGTCGATCCGAACCGGCTCGGTGTCACCGGAGGTTCGTACGGCGGCTACGCGACGCTATGGGTGATCACGCATACGAATCGTTATAAAGCCGCAGCCGCCGAGCGCGTTGTAAGCTTCTTGCAAAGCGAAAACCTCGGCGCCGATTTCGCCGGCAAAGGCGGCCTGGCCGGTGGCCAGTACTCGATGGGGCCCGCATGGGATCCGGCCAGCACGAGCTATGCCAAATTCTCGCCGTTAACGTACGTCGCGAACGCTCAGACGCCGTTGTTGATCCTGCACTCCGATAACGACACGCGCACGCCGATCGATCAAACCCTGCAGTTCTTCACGGCGATGAAGATTCTCGGTCGTACGATAACGTACGTCGACGTTCCGAACGAGACACACGATCTCTCTCGAACCGGATCGCCGATCCATCGCGTCGAGCGCATGCATCTGCTCTCGGACTGGTTCGCTCGTTATCTGAAAACATAACGGCCCTCGCCGGAGCGTTTCCCGGAAGGGGCCGCCCCTGGTGGGACGAAGCGTCCGCATTGGGTGTTCCTCTTCGCAAGGAAAGGCTTTGCCATGCGCTTAGCGCCCGTCGCCTCCACCGCCGTTCTTCTCGTGGCGTTCGCTTCCGGCTGCAGTTCGAACGGGGCGGCCTCGGCCGTTCTGAGCGTGCCTGACCGCTCGGCGCCGGCACCCGCGGCCAAAACCGGTACGCTACTCATCGCGGATACGGATAACAACTCGGTCCTGTCGTTCGCTCAAACGGCAAACGGCAACGTAGCACCTTCCGCAACGATCGTCGGATCCGCAACACAGTTGAACGAGCCTACCGCCGTCTACACCGATTCTGCTGGAAAAATCTATGTGACCTCTTTCGGAAACAACTCGATTGAAGTGTATGCTGCGGGCGCAAGCGGAAATCAAAAGCCCATACAAAACATTTTCGGACACAAAACGATGCTGAGCAACCCAGTCGGCGTCGGGGTCGACTCGAAAGGGGATATCTACGTCGCAAATTCCAACACGAATTCGATCGGAGTTTTTGCTGCCGGCGCAACCGGAAACGTGAAACCATCGCGAACGTTGAGCGGAGGGTTGACCGAGTTGTTGGAGCCGTCGGGATTAGCGCTAAACACTTCCGATCAACTCGTCGTCGGAAACGTCGAATCCAATGCCCTCACCGTTTACGCCGCCGGCGCGAAGAACAACGCTGCACCGATTGCCATGATCAGCGGTCCCGCGACCACGCTGGATCAGCCGGGCGGCGTGACATTCGACACGAGCGGAAACATCTACGTCGCAAGCTACGGCAGCGACAGCCTCCTCGAATTCAAGTCTACGGCCAATAACGATGCCAAACCGCTGCGTACGATCGGCGGAACCAAAACGAAGTTGGACGGCCCGTCCGGCGTAGCGCTCGGAACGGGCGGAACGATATTCACGGGGAATGCGTTGTCGAGCACCATCACCAGTTACGCCGCGAGCGCATCCGGTAATGCCGCTCCGAAGACTGCGCTCGCCGGTTCCAAGACCTTGATTTCAAAGCCGCACGGCGTGTGGACGTTCTAGCGCCGCGCTCCGTTATCCGAATTTAAAAAAGCCTTGACGGTAACGTCGAGGCTTTTCAAATGGTGGGCGGTATTGGGATTGAACCAATGACCCCTTCCGTGTCAGGGAAGTGCTCTCCCACTGAGCTAACCGCCCGCGGTTCTGGGACTCGAGAACTTCGGAAGTATAGCGCGTGCGTCCTCGCAACGTCAACGCACGCGGTTTGACAGACCTTTATCGGGTGTGCTAAAGTCGCTGAGCGCGCTCGTACGCGCCATCAACTCGTCAAGAAAAGGAGGCACGATGAAGCTTGTAATCAGTCTCGGTACGATCGCGCCGCTTTTGAGCGGCGGGTCGAATCGCTTTAGACCTTCGGACTGCGGGCCGGCATAGCGCAATCGCCGGTTCCTCTGATGTTCGAAGGCCTCCGCGATACGACCGGAGGCCTTTTCATTTCTCAAACCGTCAACGAAAGGCAGATGATGGATTTCTGGTATCAAACCGAAGCCCGGATTCGCCGCGAAGACGCCATCGAAACCGCTCACCGCAGTCGCTCGTTGCGCCTTGCGGAGGGTGGCCGAAGTCCCGGCGTCCGTGGACGAATCGCCAACGGCGCTCAAGCGATGAGCGAAGCATTGGCTTCGCTGGCGCGCACACTGCGCGACGGCGACCCGGCATAACCTAGACGAACTCGCGTTGCGGTCCGGCCTGATAGGTCGCGATCGCATCGCGCCAATGCTGCGGGATCGCGATCGATTGCTGTTCGCCGAAGTCATAGGCGACGACGGTCGTGATTCCGCGAGCGGCACGATGCTGGTGGCTTTCGCTCCAAATCTCGTACTCGAAATCCCACGATTTCGTTCCGATGCGACCGATGCGGCAACCGACCGCAATCTTTTCGCGATAGTGCAGTTGGCGTTCGTACGTAAAGTCGATGGTGGCTTGGATGATCCCGTGACGGCCGTTGATCGGTACGTTCATCACCTGCGCGAAGTATTCGGAGCGCATCATCTCCGCCCAGCGAATATAGGCGACGTTATTCGCGTGCTGCATCATATCGATGTCGGCAAACGGTATGCTGAAGCGCGAAACGAGCGGAAATCCGTCGAGCATCGAGCGCAGCTTCGCCGCGCACCCTTGAAGTCCGCGCCGAAGCGAAGGCTCGGTAGGGTAACGCGTCGCGGTGGTCTAAAACTCGGCCTCGCCGGAGAGGGCGCGTAGCTCAGTGGGAGAGCATCCGCTTCACACGCGGGGGGTCGTTGGTTCAATCCCAACCGTGCCCACCATCCGGCATTGACGTCCGCAGGTGACGACTCGGACGAGTGCCAAACACGCCCACCGGCGCTTGGCGCTGTAGCTCAGTTGGTTAGAGCGCCGCCCTGTCACGGCGGAGGTCGTGGGTTCGAGCCCCATCAGCGTCGCCATTCCGCCAAGGTAGCTCAGTCGGTAGAGCACGCGCCTGAAAAGTGCGGTGTCGCCGGTTCGATTCCGGCCCTTGGCACCAAATGCTAAGCGTCTAGAACCCTTATATCGGATAAGGCGTTTTAGGCGCTTTTTCGTTTCTGTGTTGGAGCCCGGTTTTTCAGCCGTCCCACCCGTCTTCCAGACTTCTGCCTTTTCGGACGCCGAAAAAAGCTGTTCCAGCTGCTCGAAGACGACCGTCCGTGCCCATCGACCTTGATCGATGAACGTATAAGTTCGCGTCGTCGTGATCGGCGAGAAGCGTGGCGCCGCGGTGCCGGAGCGCATGCAACGCAATGCGCCGAAGGCCGGCGCCGACCATCAGCGGATAGATATGTCGGCGTGAGAGGTTGTGGCGCCTGAGATGGCCGCCGCGAGTGCCTGGGAATACCAGCGTCTCCATTGCGCGCTTACGTTGGCGCCGCTGCGCCGCTATCGCCATCGCCGGCAGTTAGATCCGTCGGCGTAACTCGGCGTCTCCGGCTGCGCCACACGGCGCTCGCTGTACGTCACGTCTTGCAGCCCCCGACGAACGTAGATCGTATTCGTCTCGAAGTAGACGTCGGTCTAGAGCAATGCGAGCAGCTCGGCTTCCCGGGCCTGCGACAATAGTGCAACGATCCAGAGCGCCTCGAGCTGGTCGATTGCATCGGCATCGATGAACGGCTTGGGCTCGTCCACGGTTTACGGATTGCGATCGACGAGTTCGGCGCGCACGGCATCTGAGAACGCCTTGTGCAGGATGATATGCACGCGCTTCACCGTGGCTGGCAGGGTGAAACGCTGCCGAAGCTCCGCGTAGAAGTTGGAGAGATCGATCGGGCGTACGGCGTCGAGCTTGAGGCGCCCGACGTACGGTTTGATATGCAGTCGAAAAACGCGCTCGTAATGGATACCGATCGATGGAGCTGGATTCGGTTTGCGTTGATCGAGCCAGGCTCCAGCCGTTCCCCGACGGTCTGACGTTCGCCGAAGGCCTGCGGCCCTTCACGCGCGCGTCCTTGGGACTTTTTAGCGCTTCACGAGCGGCCGTCTCGTCGGCGCACCAGATTTCGCGTCGCCGGCGTCCATTTTCCGTCAACGATATCGTGGCGACGAAGTAGACCTTTCCACGGCGTATGCGCTCGAAGATCGACCCTTCGCCGTAAGTACGTCAAAATTTCTCTGCTTAACCGCGAAAAAGGCTTTTCCAGGGATCAAGAATACCGACTAATTGTAAGCTTCACTTCGTGGCGCGGCACAAGCCTGTCCCACCGGCGAAAACCACATATGAAACCTTCGATCAAACTACGTTGAAGCCAATCTGCTTCGCCAGTTGTCCATTGGGTGAAAATGTCGACGCTGTGCGGACCTGCGCGTTTTGGTTCAAACTCAACCGTACGGCTCGCATGCGCGATTAAAGTGATCGTTCGATATCTCCCACTTTTCGAGGGAAGCCAATGGGATAGGCCCTGAATCGGGAGCCAGGGATTACTGTGGATTTCCGCCCAAACGGGCACGTAAGGAGATCCACGCATGCGCAAGAGTCGCTTCACGGAAGCGCAGATCGTCGCCATCGTTGGTGAGTACGACGCCGGAGCTTCGGTTGGCGAGCTAGCTCGCCAACACGGCATCCACGCGAACACGATTCGGCTTTGGAAATCGAAGTACAACGGCATGGACGTTCCAGACGTCG